>JBKPNC010000154.1:0-22351 GCA_046732435.1 Actinomycetota bacterium | reverse complement strand
GCGCCAGGAGACGGATCTCCCCGTGGTCGTTGCCGAGTCGCCGCTGACCTGCGTCGCCCTTGGCGCAGGCCAGAGCCTCGAGGAGTGGGAGGCGCTCCGGCGGACAGGTTCGGAGCGGACGCTCTCGCGTCCCTCGCGCCGCGGCGGGCTCGCGCGAAGCGACGGCGGCCGGCGCCTCCGCTAGGAGGCTACGCCGCCTCGTCGAGCGGGACGCGATCGCGCTCGACGCGCTCGGCCGCGGCCGTCGGCGGCCGCGCCGGCCTGACGAGCGTGGCCGCGATCACCGCGCCGGCGACAAGGACGCCGGTCAGCGCATAGAGCGCCGTCCGGTAGCCGTGGTCGAGTGCCAGCGCGCTCGTGGCGGTCAGCGCCGGATGCGCGTCCGCGTAGTTGGCGGTCGCGGTCGCAGCGATGGCGCTGGCGGCCGCCAGGCCGATCGCGCCGCCGATCTGGCGGCTCGTGTTGATCAGCCCCGAGGCGACCCCTGCGTCCGAGCGCTCGACGCCAGTCAGGCCAGCGATCGTGACCGGGACGAAGGACAGTCCGACGCCGGCGCCGCCGAGCACGAACGGCGGGAAGAGATCCCAGAAGTAGTGGCCGTCCACGGGGAGACGCGTCAGCAGCGCGACCGACACCGCCGCGACGAGCAGGCCGGCGGTGAGTGTGGGCCGCACGCCGAAGCGGCCGACGACCACCTGTGCGACGTTCGAGGCGACGACGACGGTCAGCGCGAACGCGGCAAACGCGGCCCCGGTCTGGATGGCCGAGTAATGGAGCACTTCCTGGAGATACAGCGTCAGCGTGAAGAACTCGGAGAACGTCGCGGCACCGAGGAGCGCCATCGTGACGTTCGCCGCCGTCAGCGTCCGGGACCGGAAGATCCGCAAGGGCAAGAGCGGCGCCGCCGAGCGTAGCTCGATGACCACGAATGCGAGCACCAGCGCCACGGACGTCGCGATCAGCGCGATCGTCTCGGGAGCGCCCCAGCCGTCGGTCGTCGCGCGCGTCATCGCGTAGACGAGCAGCATCAGCCCGGCCGTCACCGACGCGGCGCCGGCGAAGTCGAAATGACGGTGCGGTACGTCGGCACGGCTCTCCTGCAGCAGCATCGGCGTGAGCACGATCGCGGCGACCGCAACCGGGATGTTGATGAAGAAGATCCACGACCAGCTCAGGTACGACGTGAGCAGCCCGCCGAGGAGCACGCCGACTGCCGCACCGCTGCCCGACGCGGCGCCGTAGATCCCCAGCGCGAGGTTGCGCTCGCGGCCTTCCCTGAACGTCGTCATCAGCAGCGAAAGGGCCGCCGGAGCCAGAAGGGCGCCACCGAGTCCCTGAACGGCCCGGAAGGCAATCAGCGAGGCTTCTGACCAGGCGAGCCCGCAAAGAAGCGAGCTTGCACCGAACAGCGCCAGACCGGCGATGAAGAGGCGCCGCCGCCCCAGCAGGTCGGCGAGCCGGCCGCCGAGCAAGAGCACGCCGCCGAAGAGGATCGCGTAGGCGGAGACGACCCACTGGAGGTTCGTCGCCGAGAAGCCGAGATCCGACTTGATCGACGGCAGCGCGACGTTCACGATCGCAATGTCGAGGATGACCATGAACTGCGCGGTGACGATCAGCGCCAGCGCGCTCCACGGCCGCTTGCAGGGGGTTGTCGTCTGCGTCACCAAATCGTCGTCGCGCGGCGGGGGACCAAGCCGTTAGGTGTAGCAACGCCGAGGGGCCTGCTGTATTCCCTATTGCACCCTAGACTCGGTTCATGTCCGCGTGTCCCAGCTGCGGCAGCGAGCTCGCCGGCGACTTCCGGTTCTGCCCGTACTGCGCCTCACCGCTGACCGAGATCGCGGCCGGCCGGCCGCGGGAGGAGCGGAAGGTCGTCACCGTCCTCTTCTGCGACCTCGTGGGTTTCACGTCGCGAGCCGAACAGCTCGACCCCGAGGACGTGCGGGCGGTGCTCGGGCCCTACCACGCCCGGCTGCGTTCCGAGCTCGAGCGCTTCGGCGGCACGGTGGAGAAGTTCATCGGCGACGCGGTGATGGCCGTCTTCGGCGCGCCCGTCGCGCACGAGGACGATCCCGAGCGCGCCGTTCGTTCCGCGCTCGCGATCCGGGACTGGGCCGACGAGGAGGGCATCGAGCTCCGGATCGGCGTCAACACGGGCGAGGCGCTCGTCACCGTCGGCGCCGAGCCGCTCGCCGCCGGCGACGTCGTGAACACCGCCGCGAGGCTGGAGGCGGCTGCGCCGACGGGCGGCATCCTCGTCGGCGAGACCACGTACCGCGCGACCAGAGAGGTCGTCGACTTCCGCGACCACGGGCTCGTCGACGCGAAGGGAAAGGCCGCGCCGGTGCCCGTCTGGGCCGCCGTCGAGGCGAGGTCCGCCGTGAAGGTCGAGCGCGGAGCGCGCGTCGAGCTCGTCGGCCGCCGCCGGGAGCTACTGCTCCTGAGCGAGACCCTCAACCGAGCGTTCAGCGAGCGGGAGCCGCAACTCGTCACGCTCGCGGGCGTCCCAGGCATCGGCAAGAGTCGCCTCGCCTACGAGCTCTTCCGCACGGTGGAGCAGCGGCCGGAGCTCGTCTACTGGCGGCACGGGCGATCGTTGCCGTACGGCGACGGCGTTGCCTTCTGGGGCCTCGCCGAGATCGTCAAGGCACACGCGGGCATCCTCGAGACGGACAGCGCCGCGCAGGCGGACGGGAAGCTGCGCGCGGCAGTGGCGTGCCTGGGCGGCGACGAGGACCCGCGCTGGCTCGAGAAGCACCTGCGCCCGCTCGTAGGCCTCGATGTCGAGGCGGGCGTGGACGGCAGCCGGCCGGAGGCGTTCACCGCCTGGCGCCGGTTCCTCGAGTCGCTGGCCGAGCAGCGCCCGACGGTGCTCGTCTTCGAGGACCTGCACTGGGCGGACGAGGCGTTGCTCGACTTCGTGGACCATCTCATCGACTGGGCGAGCAGCGTCCCGTTGTTCGTGCTCGCCACCGCTCGCCCCGAGCTCCTCGAGCGCCGGCCCGGCTGGGGCGGCGGCAAGCCGAACGCGACGACGCTCTCCCTCTCGCCGCTCTCGGACGAGGAGACGACGCAGCTCGTGCATGCGCTTCTCGATCGCACGGTACTTCCTGCAGAGACGCAGGCGGAGCTCCTGGCGCGCGCGGGGGGGAATCCGCTCTACGCGGAGGAGTTCTCGCGGCTGGTCGCCGAAGGACGCCGCCCCGACCAGCTCCCCGAGGGAATCCAGGGCCTGATCGCCGCCCGGCTGGACGCGCTGCCGGACGACGAGAAGATGCTGCTCCAGGACGCGGCCGTCGTCGGCAGGACCTTCTGGCTCGGCGCCGCTGCCGCAATCGGCTCGACGACCCGCTGGGCCGCGGAGGAACGGCTCCACGCGCTGGAGCGGAAGGAGTTCGTCCGGCGCGAGCGTCGCTCCGCCGTCGCCGGCGAGACGGAGTACGTATTCCGGCACCTGCTCGTGCGGGATGTCGCCTACGGCCAGATCCCACGCGCCGAGCGGGCCGCGCGACACCAACTCGCGGCCGAGTGGATCGAGTTGCTCGGGCGCGGCGAGGATCACGCCGAGATGCTGGCGCACCACTATTTGTCGGCGCTCGAGCTCGCTCGCGCGGCCGGCCGCGAGGACAGGTCGCTCGTCGACCGCGCGCGTGTCGCCGTCCGCCATGCGGGAGACCGCGCGTTCGGCCTGAATGCGTTTCCAACCGCCGCGCGGCTCTATTCCCAGGCTCTCTCGTTCTCCGGGCCCGAGGACACGGACCGGGCCGAGCTGCTGTTCCTGATGGCACGAGCCATGCACCTGTCGGCAGACGAACGCGCTGAGGGGGCGCTCGAGGATGCCTCCACGGCGCTGCAGGCGGCCGGGCACGGCGAGCGTGCTGCCGAGGCGCACGTCATGCTGTCGGAGGTCTGGTGGGACCGGGGGCAGCGGGATCCCGCCGTCCGCCACCTGGAGCGCGCGAGGTCACTGGTCGGCGAGACGCCGTCAGTGGCGCGTGCGCTGGCCCTCGCCCGGCTGGCCCGCATCCAGATGATCGCCGGCGAGTACCAGCAGGCGATCCGCGCGACCGACGAAGCGCTTGTGCTGGTCGAGCAGCTCGGTCTCGATGCGTTGCGCGTCGACGTTCTGAACTCCGCCGGATCCACTCGCTGCCATCTCGGCGACCCGGAGGGCATCGCCGATCTCGAGCGCAGCATCGAGCTCGGCCTCGCAATCGGTTCCCATCTCACGGCGGTCTCGTACAACAACCTCGGGACGATGCACCTCTACATGGGTGACGTCCGGCGCGACCGGGAGCTGCGTGAAGAGAGCCGAAGGGTGGCCGAGCGCTTCGGCAGCGCACGGCAGGTTCGGTTCGTCCGCGGCGTCCTATGCCAGCACGGCTACTACGAGGGCCGGTGGGACGAAACCCTTGGAGAGGCGAACGTCTTCATCGCCGAGTGCGAGGCCGGCGCACCGCACTACCTGGAATCCAGCACCCGCGTCGTGCGCGCCTTCATCCGACTCGCCCGCGACGAGGGTGACGCGGCCGGCGCGGATGCGTTGCGCGCCGAGGAGCTCGCGCGGGACGCGAAAGACCCTCAGGCGCTCCTGCCCGCCCTCGGCTGCCGCCTTCGGGTCGAGTTCGAGCTCGGGCGGTGCGACAGCGCCGCCGCCGTCGCAGGAACCCTGCTCGAGCATCCGGCCGGATCCGCGCCATTCCCTCCAGGCACCGAGCTCGCCTGGACGGCAGCACGCCTGGGCACGTCCGACGCCGTACGCGAATGGGTCGACTCGATCCCGGTTCGCTCCGCATGGAACGAGGCTGCGCTAGCGATCCTCGATGGAGAGCTCGTGACGGCAGCCGACCGCTTCCGGCAGATCGGCTCGCTGGCGGACGAAGCCTACGCGCGCCTCCGTGCGGGCCTGGAAGGCGACAGGGCCCAGGTGCAGCGAGCGCTCGCGTTCTACCGCTCGGTCGGCGCACGCCGCTACATCCGCGAGGGCGACGAACTGCTCGCGGCGCCGGCATGACCGCGCTCCCTGTCCCGCGTTCGGGTTCCCGCGACGGCCGCCGCCGGCCCACGCGGCGGGGAACGGAGTAGGGTCAGCGGATGGGCGGGGAGGAGTGCGTCGTGACGCGGCTCATCGTCCGCTGCGCGTGGTGTGAGCGCGTGCGAGCGGAGGGCGGCTGGTCGCCCGAGCCGCTGACGGCGGCCGACATCCTGAAGCTGCGGACGCGGGCCTACGTCACGCACGGCATCTGCCCCGACTGCTTCGACGGTATCTCGCCGAACGTCCCGTATCCGGACGATTAGGCGCCGGCGGGAGCCGGCGTGGTTCCGGCCTGTGCCGCGAAGGCGCGCTTCGCGTCGAGGAACTCCTGCTGCCAGTCGGTGAGCTCGATCGGGCGAGCTCCGTCCGCGGCTCCCTGCCGCGCGATCATCTGCTCGAACAGGCGCCGGCGGCGGTCGGCGAGCGCTTCGGTTATGTGCCGGTAACCCGCGAGCGGAGGCGGCCGTCGCGCCGTCGGATTCGTCAGCAGGCCGCCCAGGTGGTTCGCGTGCTCGACGCGCGCTCCCATGTCGGGAATCGTGCCGTCGGAGCGCCGGCAGAACCGCAGCAGGATCGTCTTGATGATCGAGGTGTGGTCGAAGAGCGTGTGCGAGACGGCTCCCTTGCGCACCCAGGGCGAGACGACGATCGCCGGGACGCGCGGACCGTAGCGCCGGAATGCAATGTCGTCGTCGACGGCGTCCGGCGGCTCGACGTGGTCGTAGAAGCCGCCGTGCTCGTCGTACGTGATCACGAGCAGCGTCTTCGGCCAGGCGGGGCCGCGGACGACGGCGTTGAACAGCTTGAACACGAGCTCCTGGCCGGCCTGGACATCGGACGGCGGGTGATCGTCGTCCGAGGCTCCCGGGCCGAGGTTGACGTCGACGAAGTTCGGGTCGATCCACGAGACCGCCGGCAGGTCGCCCTGCGCCGCCCGCTTCAGGAAGCTGCGCCGGGCGAACGGGAGCGCATCCCGGTCGAAGTACGCCGGGATCCGCGGATGCGACAACGCGTAGTCGACGTCCAACCCCCAGAGTGTCGGGAAGTCGTCGTGTGAGTACCAGCGCCAGCTCACACCGGCGTTGTCGAGGTGCCGCACGAACGCCGGGAGGTGGTAGATCGGGGGGTGCGCGGGGTCGCGGCTCCCGGCCGCCTTTCCGGCTGCGGCGTAGAGGCGGTTCGGCATGGTCGCGCCCGGGACGGAGCAGAACCACCGGTCGCAGACCCCGTAGTTCGCCGCGAGGTAGTCGTAGACCGGAAGCTGCTCGGCGGTGTGGTAGGCCATCACGACCGCGAGCGCATTCCCTGTCATCGCCGGCTTGCGCGTCTTGGCGAAGTTGGCCACGAAGCCGCCGCATCCGTTCGCGACCTGCTCGTCGACGCACCAGCCGGAGTGGCACGGATCCTGGGCCTTGACGAGCGTCGTCCCGCTCGCCGGATGCACGCCGTAGCGCCGCCCCTTGTACGTGTTCGCCAGTCCGGTCTCGATGCCGTCGATGTCGCTGCGGCCGCGCTCCACGGTCAGGAAGCCGAGCATGTGGTCGAAGGAACGGTTCTCCATCATCAGCACGACGATGTGATCGATCCTCGCGAGATTCGCGACGCCGTTGTCCGTCGCCGCGCCCGCAGGCGCGCGGCGACGCCTCATCGAGCGTGACCCGCGGTCATGTCTTCCATCCAATCTCCCCTCAGCGCACGGCGACGATCCCACCTGCCACGGCGAAAGTCAAACCAGCGCCGCGCTCGGCTCCCTAGTGGGGAGTGATGTTGTGGTTGTGCCGGAAGATGTTCTCCGGGTCGTACCTGCGCTTGAGCTCGACCAGACGCGGGTAGTTCGGCCCGTAGGCGCCCCGGATCGCGTCGTCGCCCTGGTCGTCGCCGAGGTAGTTGAGCCAGCGGCGCTGGGTCAGATGCGGGGAGAGCGCCGAGAACGTCTCGCGTGTCCACGCGACGGTCGCGTCGGTTTCGGCGGGATCGAGCCAGATCGACGGCAGGAGCAGGTTCCAGCCCTCCTCGCGGTGCGGAATGGCGGTGTCGGTGACGCCGACTCGGCAGACCGCGCCGTGGAACTGCTCGAGGATGATCCCGCACATCGGCGACGGGACACTCGCGAACCGCTCCACCATCGTCTCGATGAGACCGTCCGTAATTCCCTGCGTGAAGCTCGACAGCCAGTAGCTGTACGAGTCGGGCGGAAAGCCGTCGTCGAGAATCGCGTTCATGACCGGGTACGGCATCGGCCCCACCTCGACGACGATCGGCGAGCCC
Organism: Actinomycetota bacterium; assembly: GCA_046732435.1. Taxonomy (GTDB): domain Bacteria; phylum Actinomycetota; class Thermoleophilia; order Gaiellales; family Gaiellaceae; genus JALZFG01. The sequence continues at coordinate 15,045 of JBKPNC010000154.1, read as the reverse complement.
CACGACTTGAGCGGCTCGAGGTCACGCTCCGCCTCCTCCGGCGACCCGGTGTGGAACACGATCATGGCCGCGATCTTCAGCCCCGAGCCGTCAGGGGCGTGCGCGAGCCCCGCGAAGACGGTGAGGTCGTCCGACGCCGATGTGGCCGCCTCGCGGTAGAAGCGGAGGAGATCGGGCGCAGCGTCGATCGGATGCGCGATCAGCCCGCCGACGACCGTGCTGAGCGGGTGGAGGCGGTACTCGAACGAGGCCGCGATTCCGAAGTTCCCGCCGCCGCCGCGCAACGCCCAGAACAGGTCCGGATCGGACTCTGCGGTGACATTCGTGATCGTCCCGTCGGCGGTGACGAGCTCGACGGACAGCAGGTTGTCGGCGGCGAGCCCGTGCTTCGCCATCAGCCAGCCGAGCCCGCCGCCGAGGGTCAGGCCCGCGATCCCGGTCGTCGAGATCGCGCCGCCGGTGACGGCGAGGCCGTGCGCCGCCGCCTCGCGGTTCAGCTCACGCCAGGTCACCCCACCCTGCGCACGCAGCGTGCGGGCTTCCGGGTCCACGTAGATGCCCTTCATCGGGGAGAGGTCGATCATCAGCGCCCCGTCGACGACCGCGCGACCCGCGACGTTGTGTCCACCGCCGCGCACGCTGATCTCCATGCCCGTGTCGCGCGCGAAGCGGAGTGCGTCTGCGATGTCGGCGGTGTTCCGGCAGCGGGCGATCAGCGCGGGCCGCCGGTCGATCATGTGGTTGTGGACGCGGCGTGCACTCTCGTATTCCGCGTCGTCGGGCCCGAGGATGACCCCGAGGAAGGAGGCCCGCAACTCCTCGAGGCGATCGGGGCCGGTCTCGGTCGTCGTCGCCATGCCGTTTCCTCCTGTCGAGTTTCGCCGGAGTCTAGTGCGGAGCGGTCGAGGGTTCGTCTTCGCGCGCGGTGGCAATGGACCCAACCGAGTGATTCACGAAAGGAGTACGCCATGACGGCAATCGAGATCTGGAGCTACCGCGAGGAGCCGTGGCGCGGCATCGAGATCGGCGGGTTCGCGGTGGAGGCGGAGGACGGGAGGATCGGCAAGGTCGACGAGGTGAGCACGGAGCTGAACGGGAGCTATCTCGTCGTCGACACGGGCGGAATCTGGCCTGGCGGCAAGAAGGTTCTGCTCCCAGCCGGGGTCGTGTCGGGAATCGACATCTACGACCGAAAGGTCTACGTCGACCGGACGCAGGACGAGATCAAGAACGCGCCGGAGTTCGACGAGGAGCAGTATCGCGACAGCGTCTGGCGCGAGAAGCTCGGCGCCTACTACATCCGCAAGGACTCGAAGGTCGCGTAGACATCGCGATGGAGGGCCCGCGTTCCGGGCCCTCCATTGCCGATCCGGCATGGCATGGTTTCGGCATGCCGACGATGCGCGACCTCGACGCATGCGCGCTCTCGCTCCCGGAGACGTCGAAGGAGGTGTCCGAGGACGGGCGGCCGGCGTATCGCGCTCACGGGAAGCTCTTCTGCTGTCAGCGGAGCCGGCGGCCGGATGCGGTCGATCCCGAGACCGGCGAGCGAATGGACGACGTCCTCATGTTCCGCGTCCCCGACCTCGACGTCAAAGACCTCCTGCTCGCCGACGATCGCGGCGTCTTCTTCACGACGCCGCACTTCGACGAGTACCCCGCTGTGCTCATGCGGATCCCGGATCTCGCGCGCATCGACCATGACGAGCTTCACGATCTGGTCGTCGAGGCGTGGCTGACGAGAGCGAAGAAGCGCGTCGCGAAGGCGTGGCTCGAGGAGCATCGGGTCACGGACGACTCGCCGGAGCAGTCGGCCTAGCCCTCGCGGCTCAGGAGTGGGTGACGCTGACGAGCACGAACTGCTCGTGGTGCCCCTTGACCACGCGTTCCTCGACCTCGCCGACGCCGGGGGCGTAGTACTTCCGCTCCGTCTGCGGCTCGAGCGGGCTGAACTCGCTCGTGACGAGCGTGCCGGTGAACTTCCCGTACGGCACGTGGGCGCTCCCGGCCGTCGTGATCACCCGCGCCTGGTCGAGCGCCTCCCCCGGCGGGTAGTACTCCTGCCGGTATGCGTCGCCCGGCTTGGGGTGGGCCGGCATGATGATCCCCGGCTGGGCGCCCTTGACGCCCGATTCCCACGAGTCGCTCGCCTTGACGAAGCGACCGTGCCGCAACTCGAAGGAGTCCTCGCCCATGTACCAGACGTTTCCCCGCTTGTCCTGCGCGTACCAGTCGAACGTGCGCTCGACCGGCTTGCCATGCTCGGAGACGGTGTCGCGCACGACGGTGCACGCGATGCCGAGGATCCGCTTCGTCCGGTGCGTGACGACCTCGTCGTCGGTCTGGGGCGTGGCCCCGCGGACGCCTCGGAAGTGGAACGCCGTCCCCGGCCTGAAGGGGAGATAGCGGTTGTCGATCACGTCGACGAAGTTCGACGCCGAGATCGACGGCTTGTACGGCCCGTGGATCGGCGCGAGGCTCGAGGCCGACTGGACTGTCACGGTCGTCGTCGACGCGCTGCTCCCGCCGCCCGAGCCGCAGGCCGCAGCGCCCAAGCCGAGCAGGAACAGCCCTGCCGCCGCTGCGGCGACCCGCGCGGCGATTCCGTCGAGTCGCTTCGGCATCGCAGCCGTTCTTATCGATCCGACATGAAACGGCGATGAGAGCATCGCCGATGTCGATCGACAACTCAGTCGTCGGGGCCGCGCGCGACCACCGGCCTCGCCACCGCCACGAACCCGGTCGCGATGAACGCGAACAGAAAGAGCGCGCCCACGACGTTCAGCCATGCCGAATCGAAGAAGAACATGAGCACGGCTCCGACCACGGCGCAGCCGCCTGCGACCGGCAGGAGCAGCGAGGGCCGCTCTGCCGGCCGAGCCGGCGGCGCGGCCACGGCGCCCGCCGGCTCCTCGGCCTCGGCGTCGAACCGCCCTTTCAGGACGAGATCGAACAGCAGGGCGAGCGAGGGCACGAGCAGAAGCGCTCCGAGCGCAATGCCCACGATCAGGGTGATGAGCGTCGATCGCCCCGCCGCTGCCTCGTCGACGCTGAGGCCGGGGAGGAGATCGGGGCGCTGGGCCAGCGCCCAACCGGCGATGATCGCCGCGACGGCGACCGCGGCAGTGGCGCGCGCAGGCTCGAAGCGGCCCCGCCAGACCAGGGCCAGCGTCACGAGGCCGGCGGCCGCCGAGACGAGCACGGCGGCGAGGCCGGCGCCGCTCGTCAACCCGTCCCAGATCGGGCGCGCATCGGCGTGAATGACCGGGAGGGCTCCGAGGGCAACCGCACCGGCGACGAGGCCCATCATCAGGGCGCGCGTGCGGAAGGCACGGACGAGCTCGGCCTTGCCTGCGCGTTGTGCGTCCGCGGCGAGGTACACGGCCGCCAGGTACGCAGCCGATGCGACGGCGATCGCGCCGATCATCGCCGACGTTGGGTTGAGCCAACTGGTGAAGAGGTCTCCCTGGGCGTTGCCGACGGGGACCCTGCCCGACGCGATTCCACCGACCGCGGCGCCCAGGGCGAACGGCGTCAGGATCGAGGAGACGCCGAAGACCGTCTCGACGATGCGCTGCTCCCGCATCGTCCTGGTTCCCGAGCGCAGGGCATATGCGGTCCCGCGCAGGATGATGCCGAGCCCGGCGATGAAGAGCGCCACGGCGAGCGTCGACGCAATCGAGCCGAAGACGGTCGGGTACGCCGTCCAGCAGACGACGAGCACGAAGATCAGCCAGACGTGGTTGGCCTCCCAGACCGGCCCCATCGCGTGGTGCGCGTGCTCCCGGATCGCGCGCGCTTCGTCGGTCGGGCCGCTGGTCAGCTGCCAGAAGCCGGCGCCGAAGTCCGCGCCGCCGAGGACGGCGTAGGCCACCAGGCCCACGAGGATGAGGATGAGCGGGACCTCAGCGAGCGACACGGGCCGGCTCCCCCAGGTCGAGCGGCGCGCGGGCGAGCCGTCGCAGGATCCAGACGACGGCGCCGAGCAGGCCGAGGTAGACGAGCGCGAGCGTCGCGTAACCGACGGGGATGCCGCTCGCCCCGGTCACGGCCTCCTCCGTGCGCATCACGCGGTAGACGATCCACGGCTGCCTCCCGACCTCGGTCGTGATCCACCCGGAGATCAGCGCGACGATCGCGAGCGGACCCGCGGCGCCGACGGCGAGGTAGAACCACCGCGACCGCGGTAAGCGCCGGAGCCTCAGCCATGCCGCCAGGTAGAACACGCCGAGCAGCGCGAGCGCGGTGCCAACCCCGACCATCGTCTGGAACGAGAACCGGACGACGTTGACCGGCGGCTGATCCCGCTTCGGGACCGTGTCGAGCCCCTGCACCGTCGCGTTCGGATCGTGGTAGGCGAGCAGCGACAGCAGCCTCGGGATCCTGATCCCGTACTCCACCTCCCCGTTCGTGTACCAGCCCAGGATGTGCTCCGAGGCGCCCTTTGTCGTCTTCGCGAGGCCCTCGAACGCAGCGAGCTTGATCGGTTGGTTGTCCGCGACCGTGCGGCCGTTCCAGTCGCCGACGAGGACCTGCACCGGCGACGCGAGCGCGGCGACCGTCAGCGGGATGGCGAGCGCGGTGCGCTCGTAGCGTCCCCAGCGGCCACGCAGCGCTCCCCAGGCGTAGACGCTCGCGGTCATGAAGCCCGCGACCATGTAGCCGGCCAGGTACATGTGGACGAGCTCGTGCCAGAAGTAGCTGTTCTCGAACAGGGCCTGGAACGGGTGCACGTCGACGGCCTGGCCGCCGAACGACTTCACGCCAGCCGCCGGGCCGCCGCGGATCGAGAACCCGCCCGGATGGTTCATCCAGCCGTTGACCGCGATCACCATGAAGGAGCCCGTGAAGCCGGTGATCACGATCGGGATCCCCGACAGGAGGTGGGCGCGCGGCGACAGGTGTCCCCAGCCGTAGATGTACACCCCGATGAAGATCGCCTCGAGGAAGAACGAGATCCCCTCGATCGCGAAGGCGAGGCCGAAGACGTCGCCGAAGGTCGCCATGAAGTTCGGCCACAGGAGCCCGAGCTCGAAGCTGAGGATCGTCCCCGTGACAACGCCCACAGCGAACAGGGCGGCCATGACCTTCGACCAACGACGGGCGAGCGTCCGGTACAGCGGATCGCCCGTTCGGAGGTGGAGCCACTCGACGAAGACCACGATCGCCGGAAAGGCGATTCCGAAGCAGACGAGGGGGATGTGCGCGGCGAACGAGAGCGCCTGCATCTGCCGCGCCTGCAGCAGGTAATTCTGGTCGACCGGCGGGAACGCCTGGGCGACGATCGCCGCGAGCGGGAGGTGACCGGCGGCGAACATCAGCCCGACCCTACTCCCGCGTTACGCGCGAGTGCGAGTTCATCGGTTACGCCGCGAGCCAGGCACCCGGTTCAGGCGGCTCTGGCGGCGCGGACAAGCGCGTCGAGCCGGTCGGCCGCTGCGACCGCGGCCACCGTGTACGCCTCGGCGAACGCCGGGACGCTGACGGCGGCCTCGACGAGGTAATCGACCGTGAGACGGCCTGCGATCACCGCCTGAGCGAGATGGACGAGCTCGGTCGCGGAGGTGCCGAAGAGATGGGCGCCGAGGACGCGCCTGGTTTCGGCGTGGACGAGCAACTTGAGCATTCCGGCGTGGTCGCCTGTGATCTCGCCGCGCGCCAGCTGGCGGTATCGGGCGATCCCGCGCACGTACGGCTCGTTTCGGCCGGCGAGACTCTCCTCGGACGCGCCGACGAACGAGATCTCGGGGATGGTGTGGATCCCGACGGGAACAGCGGCCGATCGTGGTCGAGCCGGCACGCCGAACGCCGTCAGCGCTGCGATCCGGCCCTGCTCCTTCGACGCGTCCTCGAGCCCGGAGAAGCCGGTGACCTCACCGGCCGCGAAGATGTGCGGCTGGGCCGTGCGGCAGCCCGCGTCGACCGGGATCCTGCCCCGCGCGTCGGCTGCAAGGCCCGCCGCGGCGAGATCGAGACCGTCCGTGGCCCCTCGGCGGCCGCCGGCATGAAGCACGACATCGGATTCGAGCTTCCTCCCGCTTCCGAGGTGCGTGACGACCGCGCCGTCGCTCCGGCGCTCGACCGCAGTCATGGCTTCGAGGAACCGAAAGTCGAGCCCGATACCGCGCAGGTGGTACTGCATCGCCTCGACGATGTCGGCGTCGACGAGATCGAGGATCCGCGGGCGCCGCTCGACGAGGGTCACGTGCACACCAAGCGCAGCTGCCATCGACGCGTACTGGGCGCCGACGACACCGCCGCCGATCACCGTCAGCCGCGGTGGCAGGTAGGCGAGGCGCAGGATGCCGTCCGCGTCGAGGACGGTGCGGTCGTCGAAGTCCACCGTCCGCGGCCGGAGGGGCGTGCTCCCGACGGCGATCACGAACCGCTCGGCGGCGACGCGAACGCGCTCGCCTGCGCCGGTGACGACGACGGTGCGCGGGTCGGCGAACGCGGCAGCGCCGGCGATGACGTCGACGCCGCTGCGCCGAAGCTCGTCGCGGATGCGGTCGCGCTCGCGCTCGATCACCCGCGGGGTGCGCCAGAGCAGATCGTCGAGGGCGATGTCCCGCCTGGCGCGGTACGCATTCCGGTAGATCCCGTGCGCCTGGCCGGTGAGCTCGACGATCGCGGCGCGCAGCGTCTGGGAGGGCACCGTGCCGGCGTTCGTCGACACGCCTCCGAGCGCTGCGCGCTCCACGATCGCCGCCCGCTTTCCGAGCGCCGCCGCCTGTATCGCCGCGCCGCGGCCGGCCGGGCCCGATCCGACGGCGATCAGGTCGTACGACAAGGACGTGGCGACTCTCGAGCTCACGCGGTCTGGCCCGCGGCCGGGACGGTCTTGTCGAGCGGGCGGGCGGAGTCGCCCGCCCGCCGTCGACGCAGGAGCGCACCGGCCCAGATCCCGGCGAGGCCGAGGCCGGCCCAGATGACGAGAACCGTCAGGTGGCCGCCGCCGCCGGCGCGGTCGAAGAAGGCCGTGCTGCGGAGGAGGTTGCCGCCGGCCCCGGGCGGAAGCAGCTGTCCGATCAGCCCGAGCGGCTTCGGCAGCATCTCCGGCGCCGACGAGATCCCCGACCAGGCGTTGCCGACAAGCACCATCAACGCGGCTCCGAGCCCGAAGCCGAGCCAGCCGAGCATCGCCTCCAGTCCGGCGAGCGCGGACGCGATCGCCAGCATCGTCAGGGACAGCACACCCGCATTCACGATCCAGGTTCCGCCGACCACGCCGAGCCAGCTCTGGACGAGCGCCGTGGCGACGAGCCCGCCGAGAGCCGAGGCACCCAGCAGGACAGCGGCTCGTCGGATTCCCGGACGCGTGGACAGGATGATCGCCACGGCCATTCCGACGCTCGAGAGGACGAGGGGGAGGACGAGTGCGCCGAACGCGGTCCCGCGCGCATCGTCCTCGTCGGCCGGAACCACCTCGACCACACGTGCGGTCGGTTCCTGCTCCGCGAAGGCGTTCTCGAGGGTCGCGGCCACCGTCGGGCTCGCGGCCGGGGCCGTGAGCAGGGTCGTTTCCGCCTCGGAGACGACGAGCGCCCCGTAGATGTCGCGATCCTCGATCGCCTGACGTGCCGCGCGTTCGTTCGCGTAGCGGTGGACGTCGAAGGCCCCGCTCTGCTGCGCGAGCTTCTGCTCCACGGGCTGGGTCGCCTTCGACGGCCCGGCGACGCCGAATGGCAGGTCGCGCAGCGAAAGCCGCGCCGACGGCCAGGCGAACGTCGGCAACGTGATCGCCAGGACGATCGGGACGACGATCAGCGCATGCAGCCAGTTCGTGTCGCGTTCTGTTGTTGTGGTCGAGCTAGACATAGGCGCTCCTTTCCGGGCTTGCTCGGGACAAGCCTGGCCGGCGCCGGCGCCGCTCGCATCGGTGGGATCGCCTAAATCGTTCTGCTCGAGCCGGAACCTAGCCGGGTGTCGGCATGGCGCCGACGGCGGCACCCGCCTCGCCCTCGCCGAGGGGAAGTCGGGCCAGCTGCGTGCGCGACTTGATGCCGAGCTTGCCGAACACGTTGCGCAGGTGCGCATCGATCGTCCGCGGCGACAGGAACAGCTGCGCCGCAACCTCCTTGTTGGAGAGTCCCTCGGCGACGAAGCGCGCGATCTGCAGCTCTTGCGGCGTCAGGTCGGCCGCGGTGCTCGGATCGCGCTTGCGCGCGGTCTCGCCGCTCGCACGAAGCTCGGCACGGGCGCGCTCCGCCCACGGTTCCGCGCGGAAGCGCTCGAAGGCCTCCAGCGCGGCCCTCAATTGAACGCGTGCGTCGGTGCGGCGCCGCTCTCGCCGGAGGTGCTCCCCGTGGAGGAGGTGAATCCGTGCGAGGTCAAACGGGCGGGCGGTTCCCCCGATTGCCAGCGCCGTCTCGAAGTGGTCGGTCGCCTCCGCGCCCTCGGCGAGCAGCGCGCGGCACGAGGCGAGGCGACGTTGGGCGGCCGGTGCGCCGGTGTACCCCACCCAGGCCTCGTAGGGCGGAAGAGCGGCCTCCGCCTCATCTCGTCTCGCGGCCCGTACCGCAGCCTCGATCTTGTCCGGAATCGAAGGAGCGACGATTGGATCGAGGGCGCCTGCTCCGCCCTCCCAAAGCGAGTCCAACCGGCGAAGGGCGTCCGCCCAGCGAGCACGACCGAGGTCGAGAACTGCAAGCGCATACACGGCTGCGGAGGCCCGCAGCGGCAAACCGTTCCTGGTTGCCCGGTCCAGGACGTCCTCACCGTGCCGCCGCGCTTCGTCGTCGCGTCCCCGAATCGCGAAGACGATGGCTAGCGCGGCCAGCGGGAGCAGCTCCAGGTTGGCGGCATTGAGCTCGCGAGCCAGCTGAACCGCCTCGCTCGCGGCGACCGAGGCCTCTTCGTACCGCTGTTCGAATGCGAGTTGCCCGGCTCGGATTCCCAGCGCGTCGCAGAGGTTGCCGAGTTCGCCGCGCGCACGAGCCATCGACGTCGCGCGTCCGTTGAGGGCGTCGAACCCCGCCTCGTCACCGAGCCAGAGGGCGCCGAAGCTCGCCCAGGTGGCATGGCGCGGTTCCTCGGCCGTCGCTCCCCACGACGTCAACTGCCCGATCAGACGAACGCCCTCGGACGTATCACCGCGGATCATGGCTGCGAATCCGACGATCGACCCGACCAGCACATTGGAGGCCTCGTCCTCGTCCGGCGGCACGATCGACTCGGCGAGGCGTGCGATATCGAGGTAGGCCTCGACGTCGGCCCCCTGCCAGGCCGCACTGGTCGCGTCCATGAGCAGGTCGATCGCGCGGGCAGGGTCGATCGGGGCCACCTCAGCAGCGGCCTCGACGAGCACGCCGACGACGCCGGCCGGACCGCCGGATCGGACAGCCGCAAGCCCCCGGACGTGCGCCAGCTCGGCCCGGTGCTCGGGCCGAACGACGAGTGGTTCGGCCTGGTCTGCGACGGCGACGGCGCGACCGTCCTGTCCTGCCAGGCTCAGATTGCGGGCCGCGCCGACCAGGTTTCGCGCTCGGGAGTCCGGATCGGCGCTCAGCTCCGCGGCGCGTTCGAGCGCCCTCGCCGCGGCCATGTACCCCGCTCGATCCTCGGCTCGCCGTGCCGCCTCCTCGAGCGCGCACACGACTGCCTCGTCTGCTTCCAGCGCGGAAGCGGCGAGGTGCCAGGCGCGCCGGTCGGCCTGTTCCCCGTCCTGCGCCAGGGCGCGCGCGAGGGCCCGATGGGCCGCGCGCCGCTCACTGAACGGCGCCGACTCGTAGACCGCCGACCGCACGAGCGGATGGCGGAACTCGAGCCGCTTCCCGTGAACCACGACGAGTCCTGCGGCTTCGGCGGCATCGAGCGCCTGTCCATCGACACCGACGTCCTCGACGGCTCGCGCGACGAGGGCGGCGTCCTCCGATTCGTCGGCAGCTGCCACGACGAGGAAGCGCTGCGTCGACTCCGGCAGTCGGCGAACGCGGTCGAGAAAGACGCCCTCCACGTGCTTCGTCATCGGCAACGTCTCCGGCAGCGGCTCGTCGCCGGCGAGCTGACCGGCCGTCAGCTCACGGGGGACCTCGAGCAACGCCAGTGCGTTCCCGCGCGTCTGCTCCACGAGGCGGTCGCGCACGGCCCGAGCCGCTTCCAGGCCGGCGCCGCGGGCCAGCAGCGTCTCCGCCGCCTCGGCGTTCAGCCCCTCGAGGACCAGGGACGGGACGTCCGCGGCCTCGAACGCCCTGATCTCGCCTTCCCGCGCGCTGAAGAGGATCACGATGCCTTCGGCGTCGAGCCGCCGTGCGACGAACCGGAGCGCATCCGCAGACGCCGCATCCAGCCAGTGCGCGTCGTCGACGAGGCAGAGGACCGGCCGTCGCTCCGCCAACTCCGAGAGCAGGGACAGGCAGGCCGTGAAGACGAGGAACCGCTCGCTCGTCCGGCCTTCGTCAAGACCGAGAGCGCCGCGCAGCGCCGCGCTCTGGGGCGCCGGCAGCCGCTCGACGTAGGACAGCGCCGGCCGAAGGAGCTGGTGTAACGCAGCGAACGGCAGCTCGGCCTCGGATTCGACGCCGCGGGCCGAGAGCACGTGCATATCTGCCGCTCGCTCTTGCGCATCGTCGAGCAGGGCGGTCTTCCCGATCCCCGGCTCTCCACGGACGACGAGTGCGCCGCTCCGCGAGTCCCTCGCCGCATCGAGCAGCTCACCGATCCGCGCCCGCTCCGCGTCCCGGCCGTACAGCACGGGCTGATCGTACGCCGCTCAAAGCTGTTACGACGGCGCCGCGCTATCGTCCACGATGCGTGGCCGCGCCGTCGTATCTGCAGCTCGCAGGCTCGGGCGAGCTCGAGCGCCGGGCGGCATCGGCCTTCGAGCTGCTCGGGCCGCGCTGCGTCGTCTGCCCGCGGGGCTGCAAGGTGGATCGGCGAGCCGACGTGGCCGGGCTCTGCGCGGTCGGTCGCCACGCCGTCGTCGCCTCGTACTTCCCGCACTTCGGCGAGGAGAACTGCCTCCGCGGCCGCCGCGGCTCCGGCACGATCTTCTTCAGCGGCTGCAACCTGCGCTGCGTTTATTGCCAGAACCACGACATCTCCTGGCAGCTGCGTGGCGAGCGAGCGGATCCGGTCCGCCTAGCCGAGATGATGCTCGAGCTGCAGTCGATCGGCTGCCACAACATCAACTGGGTGACGCCCGAGCACGTCGTGCCGCAGATCCTCGAGGCGCTACCGCATGCCGTCGCGGCCGGCCTGCGGCTGCCGATCGTCTACAACACGAGCTCGTACGACAGCCTCGACAGCCTGGAGCTGATGGCGGGCATCGTCGACGTCTACATGCCCGACCTGAAGCTCCTGAGCCGGGAAGGCGCGAGGCGCTATCTCAAGCGCCCCGACTACGGCGACGTCGCGCGCGCCACGGTCACGGAGATGTTCCGGCAGGTCGGCGAGCTCGAGGTCGACCAGCATGGGCTCGCCCGCCGCGGGATGATCCTCCGCCACCTGGTCGTCCCCGGACAACTCCACGAGACGAGGGCCGTGCTCGAGTTCGTCGCCGAGGAGCTCGGGTCCAGGTGCTACGTCAACCTGATGGCGCAGTACTACCCATCGGGAAAAGTCGGCCGGGACGGCGAGTACCTCGAGCTCGACCGCCACCTGCATCGCGAGGAGTACGAGCAGGCCCTCACGTGGGCGGTCGAGCTCGGGCTGCGGCTCGACCCGCGCAGCGTCGGCGAGCGGCACTCGCTCGCACGCGCGGGCTGAAGAGCTCCCTCCTGCCGCTCCGCTACATCGACATCCGCATCGCGACCTCGTAGCGCGCTACCGAGGTGCGCTGCCCCGGCGTATCGTCGGACGGCATCGCGTTCAGCGCCGCGTCACCGCGCCGGTAGTCCTCTTCCGTCTCGAACTGCAGAATCACGAGCGACTTCTGGCCGTCGGGGTCGTACAGCATGAGCAGTTCTTTCGCCGGGATGTCCGCCGGCGGCTGGTCCGAGCTGATCTCGCTCTTGAGCTGCTCGATCCGCTCCTTGCTCACGCCCTCGAACGACACGACACGTGCAAACGCCATCTTGTTCTCCTTTCTCTCAGCTGCCGCCGCGAGTATCTCGCATCAGTTTCCAGCTGGCCGATGAGTCCGGAGGCCGCCGGCAGTCCTATGTCGAGATCGAACCTACGCGTACGTCTTAGGAGTAGCTAGAAATGCGGTCGACAGCGATTCAGGAGGGAAGATGAGTGGAGTGCGGCTCCTCGTGGGTACGAAGAAGGGCGCGTTCGTCCTCACTGCGGACGGGACGAGAAAGAAGTGGGACGTCAAGGGCCCGCTGTTCACGGGCTGGGAGATCTACCACATGAATGCGTCACCGGCCGACCCGAATCGGCTCTATGCGTCGCAGACGAGCGGCTGGTTCGGGCAGATCATCCAGCGATCGGACGACGGCGGAGAGACGTGGGAGCCCGTCGGCAACGAGTTCGTCTACGACGGCGTCCCGGGCACGCACCAGTGGTACGACGGCACGCAGCATCCGTGGGAGTTCGCGCGGGTGTGGCACCTGGAGCCGTCGCCGACGGACGCCGACACGGTGTATGCCGGCGTCGAGGACGCGGCGATGTTCCGCTCCACCGACGGGGGCCAGTCGTGGCAGGAGCTCTCCGGGCTCCGCGGCCACAAGACGGGTGAGCTCTGGCAGCCCGGCGCGGGCGGGCTCTGCCTGCACACGATCATCATCGATCCGAACGCGCCGGAGCGGATGGTGATCGCGATCTCCGCGGCGGGAGCCTTCCGCTCGGACGACGGCGGCGAGACGTGGCGCCCCATCAACCGTGGGCTCCGATCGCAGCAGCTGCCCGACGAGGACCGTGAGGTCGGCCACTGCGTCCACCGGATCGCGATGCATCCGTCGCGCCCGGACGTCCTGTTCATGCAGAAGCACTGGGACGTCATGCGCAGCGACGACGGCGGCGAGCAATGGCGCGAGGTGAGCGGCGACCTTCCCTCGGACTTCGGCTTTCCGATCGGCGTCCATGCGCACGAGCCCGAGACCGTCTACGTCGTCCCGATCAAGAGTGACTCGGAGCATGTCCCGCCGGACGGGAAGCTCCGCGTCTACCGGAGCCGGAGCGGCGGAGACGAGTGGGAGCCGCTGACCAAGGGCCTGCCCCAGAAGCACGTCTACGTCAACGTGCTGCGCGATGCGATGGGCGTCGACGGTCTCGATCCGTGCGGGGTCTACTTCGGGACGACTGGCGGTCAGGTCTACGGGTCGGCCGACGGAGGCGACACGTGGACCGCGATCATGCGCGACCTTCCCGCCGTCCTCTCGGTGGAAGCGCAGACGCTGCCGTGATCCGCGTCGCGCTTCCCCAACACCTCCGGACGCTCGCGGGCGTCGACGGGGACGTGGTGCTCGACGTCGGCGAGTCGCCGACGCAGGGCTCGGTTCTCGATGCGCTGGAGGCGCAGTATCCGGTGCTGCGCGGGACGATCCGCGACTACGGGACGGCGAAGCGGCGGGACTTCATCCGCTTCTTCGCGTGTGGGCGCGACCTTTCGCTCGACTCGCCGAGCGATCCGCTCCCGGACGAGGTCGCGTCCGGGGCGGAGCCGTTCCGGGTCGTCGGCGCCATGGCCGGCGGGTAGGACGACGCTAGGGCAGGGCGCGCAACGTTCGCGCGAGCTGCGCTCGCGACCGCACGCCGAGCTTCGCGTACGCGTGCGATAGATGCACCTCGACCGTATGGACGGTCACGACGAGCGTGCGCGCGATCTCCTTGTTGGTGAGGCCGTCTCCGGCGAGCTCGACGACGCGGCGCTCGGCCGGTGTGAGCGCACCCGGCGCGCGCGGCGGCCGGGCCGCGACACGGCCGAGCTCGGAGCGAGCCTCGCGAGCCCAGCCGGTCGACTCCAGCTGCTCGAAGGCGGCGGCCGCCGTCTCGAGCGAGCGCCTGGCGGCCGCCCACTTGCGGTGCCGCCGTTGCGCTCGTCCCAGCGCGAGCACGGCCCGGGCGCGGTCGAAGCGAAAGCCGAGCCGCTCGTACTCGTTCGCCGCCTCTCCGAGGATCCCGGCGGCCTCCCGGTCGTAGCCGGCGGCCAGCGCGACAACTGCCGCACAACGGCTCGCCGAGGCGAGCCCCCAGGGGTGATCCTGCGCCGTGGCAAGCTCGCGCAGCCGCGCCGCTATACCGGACGCCTCGTCGAGCGCGCCGATCTCGGCCAACGACTCCACCAGCTCGGGCGCAACGGGAAAGACACCGGGCTCGTCGACCCCCTCGCGGACGGCGTGCCGCCAGACGACGCGGAGATCCTCCGCCGCGCGTTCCGGCGCACGCGCGAGCAGCGCAGCCGTGCCACGCGCGCGCAGGGCCTCCAGCCAGTCCCACTGAACGCCGATCGCCTCGGCGCGCTCGATCGCCTCTGCGGACCACGCCTCCGCCTCATCGGGGTCGCCGCGGCCGACGGCGAGCAAGGCCCGGCAGCGCTCGTACATCGGTGGGACGAGGACGTCGCGGTCGCCCGACTCGGCCCACTCGTCGAGCAGGCGCGCCGCAGCGCCCCAGTTTCCGACACGAAGCTCCAGCTCGCAGACATGGAGCCGGTAGTACGCATACGCGCCTGCCTCGCCGCGCTCGTCGGCCAGCGAGAACAGGTCTGTCAGGCGCGTCCGCGCCCGGTCGAGCTCGCCTCGCCAGACGTGCCGCTGAACCGCGACACGCTCGGGCGATTCGATCATGTCCGGCGCCACCGGCGACGCCGCGTCGAAGCGAGCGCAGACGTCGTCGATCGGCTTTCCGCGGAGCGCGCGGCCCCAGGCCAGGGCGAAGAGGACGCGCCGCTCGACGTCGGCACCGGCCCGCCGCGCAACCGGCAGAACTTCGAGCGCTTCCGCCTCAGCCTCCGGGATCCGCTCGACCGCCATGACGGCACTCGACGCCTTCGCGACGGCGCGCGCTCGCAGCTCCGGATCGTCACCGCATTCCGCGAGCGCGCGCTCGACGTGCCTGCGGTAGTCCGCGACCGTCTCGATGTGACCGCCCTCCGCCAGGAGCAGCCAGGCCCGAGCGCGCGACGGCCCCGCCGGCAACGAGTCGAGCTCGGGCCTCAGC
>JBKPNC010000153.1:0-17864 GCA_046732435.1 Actinomycetota bacterium | reverse complement strand
GATCGGGCTCGTGCAGCTGCGCATCCTGAGCGCCGCGCGGCTGCGACGGCAGTGGCGGGGAGGCCTCGCCCTCTGCGCCGTCATAGCCGTCGCGCTGCCGGGTATCGACCCGGTGACGACGACGCTGGAGATGGTCCCGCTGATGGCGCTCTTCGGACTTTCCATCATCCTGGCGACGCTCCTCGAGCGCCGGCGCGGGCGCGTCCAATCGACGGACTTCGCGACGACCGCCGAGCCTTGACGCGGGTTCTCTCCGCGGACTGGGTGCTCCCAGTCGACGCGCCGCCGATCCGGGACGGAGCGGTCGCCGTCGAGGACGGGTTCCTCGCCGCCGTCGGTCCCGCAGCCGAGCTAGGCCGCGGCGAGCACTTTCCCGACGCTGTGATCGTCCCCGGCCTCGTCAACGCGCACTCGCACCTCGAGTACGCGGTCTACGCAGGCTTCGGCGACGGCTTGCCGTTCGCGCCCTGGATCGCGCTCCACATTACGCGGAAGCAGGAACTCCGCTTGCACGACATGGAGGCGATCGCGCGGGCGGGCGCCGTCGAGTGCCTCCACTCCGGGATCACGACCATCGGCGACGCCAGCTACAGCGGCGCCGCCGCCACCGCCTGCGCCGAGCTAGGGCTCCGCGCGATCGTCCACATCGAGGTCTTTGGCGCCGGCACCGAGCAGGTCACGACGCGTTTCCAGGCCCACCGCGACCGCATCCGTCCGGCGCTCTCCGATCGCGTGAGGCTCGGCATCTCGCCGCATTCGGTGTACAGCGCCTCGCCGGAGCTCTGGGCGGCGGCCGCCGAGCTCGGCCTGCCGATGATGACCCACTTTGCGGAGAGCGAGGCGGAGGTGGAGTGGGTGCGGCACCGGACGGGGACGTTCGCCGAGGTGCTCGAGGCGCAGCCCGTGA
The DNA here is from genome assembly GCA_046732435.1 of Actinomycetota bacterium. Taxonomy (GTDB): domain Bacteria; phylum Actinomycetota; class Thermoleophilia; order Gaiellales; family Gaiellaceae; genus JALZFG01. The sequence continues at coordinate 16,957 of JBKPNC010000153.1, read as the reverse complement.
ACTCGATCCGGGTTCTGGCCGACCTGGGCCTGCTCGGCCCGTCCCTCATCGCCGCGCATGCGGTCCACCTGGACGCCGAAGAGCAGGAGCTCCTGGCCCGCAACGACGTCGCGGTCGCCCACTGCCCGCGCTCGAATGCCCTCCTCGGCTGCGGAATCGCCTCGATCGCCGACCTGCGCGACGCGGGCATCCGAGTCGGGCTCGGGACCGACAGTCCCGCGTCCGCACCATCGTTCGACATGTTCGACGAGCTACGGGCGGCGGTGGTGCTCGCGCGCGCGCGCGAGCGTGAGACGGACGCGCTCACCGCCGCCGAGGCGCTCGAGCTCGCAACCCTCGGATCGGCACGCGCCCTCGGGCTCGACGACCAGATCGGTTCGCTCGCCGCCGGCAAGCGAGCCGATCTCGCGGTACTCTCAATGGCGCACTCGCCGTATCTACCATGGGAGGTTCCGGAGGTCGCCGTCGTCCTCGGCGGGTCGCCGGAGCGGGTCGTCCTCACCATGGTCGACGGTGAGGTGCGGTACAGGAAGGGAGACTTCGAGTGGCACGAGCAGCTGTGCAGAAAGGCCGCAAGCGCGAGAAAGCGCATGCTGGACGCAGGTCCGGCGGCGGTCGCCGCCGCAGCACGCCGGTAGCCGAGCAGACGCTGTTCTTCAACCGCCTGCGCGCGCAGGCGAAGTGGATGTTCGTGCTGCTGGCGCTCGTGTTCGGCGTCGGCTTCGTCGTCTTCGGCGTCGGCGGCGGCATCCCCGGCACGAGCCTCGGCGACATCCTGCACAACTCCAGCAGCTCAAGCGGGCCGTCGGAGTCCGATCTCCGCGACCGGATTGCGAAGAACCCGAAGGACGCTGCGGCGTACAAGCAGCTGGCCGACGTCTTGCAGCAGAACCACAACACCAGGGAGGCAATCACCGCGCTGCAGCGGTACACGAAGCTCCGCCCGAAGGACACGACCGCACTGGGGACGCTCGGGGCGCTCTACATCACGCAGGGCAACCAGTACCAGCGCCAGGCCGACGCCGCCCAGGCGGAGTTCGCGGCGGCGAACCCGGGCTCGTTCCTCCCGTCGCTGACGGCGAGCACCGGGCAGCCGGTCTTGACCGACCCGATCACGCAGCCGACGACGCAGGAGGCGAGCACGAAATTCAACGAGGCCGCGGCGAACGCCCAGGCCGCCTACGCGGGCGCCGTCAACGCCTACAGGCGCGTGACGAAGGTCACCCCGAACGACACCACCGCCCAGCTCCAGCTCGGGAGCGTGGCGACGACCGCGGGCGATCTCGCGACGGCAATCGCCGCCTACAAGAAGGTGCTCAAGCTGGCACCGACGGATCCGATCGCGCCGAAGGTGCGCCAGCAGATCAGGCTTCTCGAGCAAACGCAGAGGCAACGGGCCGCCCAGCAGGCGATTACGACGAACGGCGGTTAGACTGACGCGCGTTTCCCGCGGCGACTCTCCCAATCGATGGACTTCAGCGTGAAGACCGACGAGGTGCAGAACGGAGTGCACGTCATCGCCCTGACGGGCGAGGTCGACCTCTACACCGCGCCCGAGTTCAAGCAGGAGCTCCTACGCGTCATCGGCGAGGGGGCAAAGCAGGTCGTCGTCGACTTCAGCGACACGACCTTCATCGACTCGACCACGCTCGGCGTCCTCGTCGGCGGAGTGAAGCGCCTGCGGCCGGAAGGCGGCCAGCTGTCGCTGATCTGCAGCGACCGGAACATCGTGAAGATCTTCGAGATCACGGGGCTCGACCGCGTGTTCACGATCTACGGGACGCGCGACGAGGCCCTCGCGGCACTTGCCTCGGCCAGTCCGTAAGCGGCTCGGTTTCGCTGCGGTCGCCGCGCTCGCGCTCCTCGCCGCCGGCTGCGGCGCGGGCGGTTTGCCGAGCGAGAATGCAGATCTCTCGAAAGGCCGAGAGCTCTTCATTCGCGGTGAGGCAGGGAAGCAATCGTGCGGTTCTTGCCACACGCTGGCGGACGCCGGTACCACCGGGACGATCGGCCCCAATCTGGACGACGCCTTCGGGCCGGGACGTGCTCAGGGGTTCAAGGAGAACACCATCGCGGCGATTGTCGCCGGCCAGATCCGGTATCCGAACAAGGGACAGATCACCAAGGTCGGAGCGGTCATGCCGGCGGACCTCGTCACCGGAGACAACGTCTCATCCGTCGCGGACTACGTTGCGAGTGTCGCTGGCCTGCCCACCAAGGGCGGTGGGGGAGGCGGCGGCGGTGGTGGTGGGAAGGTGACCGCGAAGAGCGGGAAGCAGATTTTCCTGACCGCCGGGTGCACGAGCTGCCACACGCTCGCGGACGCGGGCTCGCGCGGAACCGTCGGGCCGAACCTCGACCAGGCGAAGCCTCCCAAGTCCCTGGTGGTCACGCGCGTGACGAACGGCAGGGGCGCGATGCCGTCGTTCAAGGACAAGCTCACGGCCCAGCAGATCCAGGCCGTCGCGCAGTACGTGAGCAGCGTCGACGGTAAGTAGAACCCCCGGAGCAGCGGTGTCGCGTCTGGCCCTGTGATCGCCGTGGGTGCTGTGGTGCTCTCGCCGGCGCGTTTGCGGCCCGAGGATTCGGGTTCCGCTTCCTCGTCTTTCCAGGGTATTGGCCCGGCGCGACGCACCCCGCCGCCGCGTGAAATCGGCGCTCCACGCCCGCCGGAACTGTGCGATTGTTGGGGCGGGAGACGGCGAGAGCTGAGTCCGTGATCGATTCCACGTCCTTCCTCGTCATCGTCGTGACGGCGGCGCTCGCGGGTTTGGTCGTCACGTTCGCGTCGGCGTGGATCACGGTGCCGGTCGTCGTCGTCGAGCTGCTGCTCGGGATCGTGATCGGGCCACACGGCCTGCACATCGCGCACGTCAACGGCTTCACCGACTTCTTCGCCAACCTCGGCCTGGGCATGCTGTTCTTCTTCGCCGGCTACGAGATCGACTTCGAGCGGATCAAGGGCCGGCCGCTCGATCTGGCGCTGATCGGGTGGTGTATGTCGCTCGCGCTTGCGTACGGCGTCGGCGGGCTCCTCGCCGCGGCGGGCATCGTCGTCTCGCTCGTCTACACGGGCTCCGCCCTCGCGACGACCGCGATCGGAACGCTGATCCCGATCCTCCGCGATGCCGGAGAGCTACGGACCCGCTTCGGCACGTACCTCCTCGCGGCCGGCGCGCTCGGCGAGTTCGGCCCCGTGCTCCTGATCACGCTCGTCCTCTCGACGACGCACCCGCTCGACCAGGCCGCGATCCTCGTCGGCTTCGTGGTGCTGGCGGTGATCACCGGCGTCCTCGCAGTGCGATCGGTCGGCCGCGGCTGGGCGGCGCTCGAGCGGACGTTCGAGTCGAGCAGTCAGCTCGCGATCCGGCTTGCCGTGCTGCTGGTCTTCGCGCTGCTCGCGTTGGCGAGCCACCTCGGGCTCGACATCCTGCTCGGCGGCTTCGTCGCCGGCCTGATCACGCGGTTGGCGTTGCACGACCGTGAGCTCGCCGTCTTCGAGTCCAAGGTTACGGCCGTCGGCTACGGATTCCTGATCCCGTTCTTCTTCATCACGAGCGGGATGAAGTTCGACCTCCCGGCGCTCGTGAACAGCCCGACCGCGCTGCTGAAGCTCCCGCTCTTCCTGGGGCTCTTCCTGCTCGTCCGCGGGGCGCCGGCGATCCTGCTCTACGGCAAGGAACTTCGGCTCCGCGATCGCACCGCGCTCGCCTTCTACTCGGCCACCGAGCTTCCGCTCGTCGTCGCGATCACGACCGTGGCCACCGAAACCGGTCACATGCGCCTGACAACGTCCTCGGCCCTGGTGGGCGCCGCCATCATCTCGACGCTCGCCTACCCCCTCGTCGGGCTTCGCCTCAGGCGCGGCCGCGCGGAGGAGGAGCTGCCCGAGGCCGAGGAACAGCCACCGGAGACCGCCCCCGCCGTCGTGTAGCGCTTAGCCTCTGCTCGACGTGGGCGTCGAGATTCGCGAGAAACCCGCGGCACGGTACGAGCCATGGTTCAGGCCGCCGCGGCTCCGCACCAGGATCGACGAGGAGGAGCGGCGCCACGCGACCTGGCTCGAGCTCTTCTTCGATCTTGTCTTCGTCGTGGCCATCACCGAGCTGGCGGGCGCGCTCGTCGAAGATCACTCCGTAGGCGGTTTCTTGCGCTTCGCGGCGCTCTTCGTGCCCGTCTACATCGCGTGGCAGGGCTACACGTTCTACGCCGACCGCTTCGACAGCGACGACCTCGGGTTTCGGCTCGCGCTGTTCGCCGCCATGGTCGCGATCGCGGCCATGGCCGTGCAGATCCGCGACGTCGCGCACGGCTTGCACAGCACGGGCTTCACGGTCTCCTACGTGATCCTGCGCTCGATCATGCTCGCCCTCTACTGGCGGGCGTGGCGCTCCGTGCCCGAGGCGCGCCCGCTGATCCGTCTCTACGGAGGCGGTTACAGCGTCGCGGTGGCGATCTGGCTCGTGTCGCTCGCGTTCGCTCCGCCGGCCCGCTACGTCGTCTGGGGGATCGCGATCGCCCTCGAGCTCAGCCTCCCCCCGCTCGGGACGCGGATCCACGGGCGCGTGCCGACGAGCGCCAGCCATGTGCCGGAGCGGTGGGCCCTGTTCACGATGATCGTGATGGGAGAGTCCATCGTTGCCGTTGCGGTCGCGACGGCGAGCTCGCACTGGCATGTGGACTCCGCGGTCGCGGCCGTGGTCGGCTTCGCGTCGGTCGCTGCGGCCTGGTGGCTGTACTTCGACCGCCAGGCGGACGTCGTGCTCAGCGGCACCCGCAGGTCGGTGGTCATCTACTCCTACGCTCACCTGCCGCTGTTGATGGGGCTCGCCGCCACGGGGTCCGGGATCCGGCTGCTGATCGAGCGCGCCGGCGACCACCGCCTCGGGGCGGGGGCGACCGCGGCGCTACTTGGCGGCACCCTCGTCTATCTGCTGGCGCTGATAGCCACGCGGGCGCTCACCGTCGCGGGGCCGCGCGGGCTCGGGATGACACTGAAGCTCGTAACGGCCGCCGTGATCCTCGGCCTCCTCCTCGCGGAAGCCGTGCTGCCGCCGATGGCACTCGCCGGCGGTCTCGCCGCGGCGCTGGTCGCGCTCGTGTTCCTGCTGCACACGTTCGTGCCGGACGCCGAGTAGCGCTCAGGGGTCTGGCACGTACCCGAAGCGGCCCTGCAGCTCGGAGCGGCCCGCCGGGGTCACCGCAACGGCGCGGCCGCTGCCGCGGCGCTCGATCCAGCCGACCTCGAAGCAGCGGCTCGCGAACGCCGCGCCGAGCGCTCCCGCCAGGTGGTACCGGCGTTCGCTCCAGTCGAGGCACGCTCGCGCGAAGGAACGCCGCTCGCGACGGAGGCGCTCGAGGTCGAGCCCGAGGCGGCCCAGCTCACGCTCGCCCCGATGCGTGACGGCGAACTCGCCGTCCCGGCGGGCGATCAGCGCCCGCTGCTCCAGCGCCTCGGTCAGGCCCACGCCAAGCCCTCCCGCAAGGTGGTCGTAGCAGGTACGCGCCGCGCGGATCGCGGTTGTCCGATCGGCCTCACGCAACGATCTGACCGGGTGAGTCGGAGCGATGACGGAGAGCGCCTCCAGCGCGTCCGCGACCGCGGGCCCGGCCAGGCGGAAGTAACGGTGACGTCCGCCGGGCTCGGCGGCCACGAGGCCGCCGGCGACCAGCTTCGCGAGATGCGCGCTCGCCGTCGGAGCCGACACGCGCGCCCGCGCAGCGAGCTCGCCGGCCGGCAGGGCGTCGGCCTCGCTAAGCGCGAGCAGGAACGCTGCCCGCGTCCGGTCGCCGATCAACCCGGCCGCCGCTGCGACGTCGACGTCGCCGTCCATACCGCGACGATAGCGCGCCGACACTTCGGCACTCGTCGAACTATCCGCGCGCTACGGTCCGCGCGTGATCTGGACGACCGATCCTCCGCTTACCGCCGCGGACATCGACTACATCCAGTCCAACTACGTGACCATCGAGGAGGCGTGCGCGGGACGGCGCGAGACGCCCGAACGCGTACGGGCCCACATCGAGGCCGGCAGGCTGCCGGAACCCTCCTACTGGCTTCCCGACGGTACGGCGATGGTGCCGCCGGACTACTTCCGCCTTCTGGACGACGCCGGATCCATTCCCGAGCTGCGGAGGCACTTCTCGCGGCGGTTCCTCGCCGCGGGCGGAGATCGGGCGGAGGTCGACGACGAGTGGCGCGCGTATCTCAGCGGCCTCTACGCCGTCTGCCTGCGCGAGGTGACGCCGGAGACGATCGTGCGCAAGACGGCTCTCGTCGACTCGCTGACCCGCATGCTCGCCGAGCCGAGGCCCGACGACGACGAGTGGCGGCGTTTGCTGGGTGAGCAGGTCGACGAACTGGACTCGCTCGAGCGCGAGTTTTCGCCCGACTACGACCGCGCCAGGTTCGACGAGCCGCCGACGCGAGACAGGCTCATCGCCGCCGCCCGGGACCAGTACTTCTAAGCGGCGCGGACGTAGTGGCCAGGCTCGGCCTCGACGAGCTCCGCCTCGTCGTCCTCCGAGATCGACGGCTCGGCCGGGGCGTGTCCGTTCCCGGTCGCGGGCGCGCGCAGCTCGGCCTCCACGTCCTCCCACTTCCTGTGCAGCTGGGGAACCGACGCGAGCAGCATCTTCGTATACGGATGCAGCGGGTTTCCGAAGAGGCGTCCCGTCGATCCCATCTCGACCACGACGCCGCGCCGGAGGATCACCGTCTTCTCGCTGATGTAGTGACCGAGCGAGAGGTCGTGCGTGATGAAGAGGATGCCGAGTCCTCGGCTTTTCAGGCTGCCGAGGAGGTTGAGGACGTCGATGCGCGTGGACGCGTCGAGCATGCTGATGATCTCGTCGGCAACGAGAAAGCGAATGTCGAGCAGCAGGGCGCGGGCGATCAGCATCCGCTGCAGCTGCCCGCCGCTCAGCTGGTGCGGGTACTTGTTCAGCACGTCGGGCGGGTTCAGGCTGACCGCCTCGAGCGACGCGTCGATCTTCTGGCGCCACTCCGCCGCGCCGACGCCGGGGAAGAACTCGTGGCGGATGAGCGTGAAGACGCGATCCGCCTTGAAGATCGGGTTGAACGAGCTGAACGGATCCTGGAAGACACCCTGCACCTCCCGGTAGTACCCCTTCAGCTCGCGCCGTCCGAACGTTGCGATGTCGGCGCCGCCGAACGTGATCGCGCCGCCGGTGACCGGCGAGAGCCGCAGGATCGTTCTGCCGATGGTCGTCTTGCCGCTGCCGCTCTCGCCGATGAGCGAGACGACCTCACCCGGTTGCACGTCGAAGGTCACGTTGCGGAGCGCCAGCAGCCGCTTCCGGCCGAACGTGCCGATCCTGTAGACCTTCGACACCCGCTCGACCTTCAGCACGGCGTCACGCGGCCTTCCAGCACGCGACGTAGTGGTCCGGCGCCACCTCGACGAAGGGCGGCTCGTCCGTGCACTGCTCGCCGGCGAGCGGGCACCGGTCCCGAAATCGGCAACCCTTCGGAGGGTCGAGGAGCGACGGCGGCCGGCCCGCGATCCCGGTCAGCCGCTTCTCGGCGTACGTCACGCCGACCTCCGGGAGCGACGAGATCAGCAGCCTCGTGTACGGGTGACGCGGCGACTCGATGATCTCGCTCGCGGGCGCCTTCTCTGCCAGCTTCCCCGCGTACATGACGAGGATCGTGTCGGCGATCTGGTAGAGCACCGAGATGTCGTGCGTGATCACGACCATGCTCGTGACGAAGCCGCGGTCGCGGAACTCGACGAGCATTCGCGCGACGGCCTTCTGACTCGACACGTCGAGCGCCGACGTGACCTCGTCGGCGATCAGGAGCTCCGGATCGAGGAGCGTGGAGAGGACGATCACCGTCCGCTGCTTCATGCCGCCCGAGAGCTCGATCGGGTACATCGACAGGACGTCCGGAGACAGGCCGACGAGGTCGAGGCGCCGTCTGAGCTCGTCCCCGACCGCCTTGAACTTCACGCCGCGCGACTCGAGCAGCTCCTCGATCATCTTCCCGATCTTCCGCGTCGGGTTGAGGGCGCTCATCGAGTACTGCGGGACGATCGAGATGCGCTTGAAGCGGAACCTGTTCATCGCCGTCGAGTTCGCAAGCGGGAGCTCGTCGCCGCCGAGCGTTACCCGCCCCTCGACGTACTTCATCCGGCCGTCGAGCCGGATCAGGCTCTTGCCGAGCGTCGACTTCCCGCAGCCGGACTCGCCGGCGAGCCCCATGATCTCGCCGTCCCCGATCCTGAACGTGACGCCGTCGAGCGCCTTCACGTCGCCGTTCAGCGTTCGGTAGTGAACGCGGAGGTTGTCGACTTGCAGGGCCAACAGCCGTTCCTTCCTACGTCTTCCGGAGCTTCGGGTTGAAGACCTCGTCCAGCCCGACGTTCATCACATACAGACCGCCCACGATGCCCATGATCCCGAGGCCCGGCGGCACGAACCACCACCAGTTCCCGAGCAGCAGGGCGGCGCCGTTGACGGCCTGGTACATCATCAGGCCGAGCGACATCGCGCCCGGCGGGCCGAGCCCGATGAAATCGAGCGTGGCGCCGATCAGGATCGCGCTTCCGAACAGCAGGATGAACGTCATCACCAGGTACGAGCTCATGTTCGGGGCGATCTCCTTGACGACGATCTTCCAGCCTCGCTCGCCGCTCAGCCGCGCGATGCCGATGAAATCCCGGGCGACGAGCGAGAAGGTCTGCGCGCGGATCGCTCGTGCGGCCCACGGCCACGAGGTGAGCCCGATGAAGATCGCCTCGACGACGAACCCGCGGTGTTTGATGTACGCCGCGATGATGATCAGGACGACGAGCGTCGGGATGACGAGCACGACGTTCGTGATCAGATTCAGAAGCTCGTCGACGATCCCGCCGCGATACCCGGCCGTGAAGCCGACCGTCATGCCGATGAGGGCCGCGAGTCCGCCGCCGACGGCACCGACGAGGAAGCTCGCGCGCAGTCCGTAGACGAACTGCGTGAAGACGTCCTGGCCGTTGAACGTCGTCCCGAACCAGTGCTTCGTCGACGGTCCCTCGCCGAGCGTGTACCCGAACGCGTTCGGGTCGTACTTCGTCAGATGCGGCCCGACGACCGCGAGCAGGAGCAGGAAGAGGACGACGCTCAGGCCGACGACGAGCTTCCTGTTCCGGAACGCGAAGTAGAGAAGCTCTCGGGCCTGGCCGCGTCCGGCCGCCGGCGCGACCGGGGCCGCCGGGAGCGCGCCGATCGCCTCGATCTCGACGATGTCCGGAGACGCCGGCGCCTCGAGCCCGCTGACGTGCTGGTCCAGATTCGTCACGCCTGTCCGCCTTGCATGCCGGTTCGCGTCCGTGGATCGACGACGACGTAGACGATGTCGACGATGAAGTTGGCTATGAGAACGCCGATGACGATGAAGAGGAAGATGCCCTGGAGGAGGAAGTAGTCGCGGTTCTGGATCGCGCTCAGCGTCAACCGCCCGAGACCCGGGTAGTTGAACACCACCTCGGTCACGAGCGCACCGCCGATGATGACCCCGAGCGCGAGCGCAAGGCCGGTCAGCTGCGGCAGCATCGCGTTCCTGAACGCGTAGCGCCGCACGAGCCGGCTGGGAGCGCCGAGCGCCTCCAGATAGTGCGAGTAGTCGGCTTCCAGCTCGTAGATGATCATGTTCCGCATGCCGATCGCCCACCCGCCGAAGGCGACGAGGAACAGCGAGGCGAACGGGAGGAACCAGTGGTCGAGAAAGCTACGGGTGAACTCCCACGACCAGGAAGGGTTCAGCCCCGGTGAATAGGCATCGGAGATCGGGAAGATCTGCCAGACCGACCCGAAGATGTATGCCAGCACGATGGCCAGCCACATGTACGGGGTCGCGGTGAGGATGTAGCTCGCGGGAAGCACGGTGTTGTCGAGCGCGCGCCGACGCGCCGCGAGCGCGCCCACCTTGTTGCCCGCGTACCAGCTGAGCAGGATCGCCGGAACGAGCAGCGCGAGCGTGTAGGGGACGGCCTGGAGGATGATCGTCGACACCGGCCGGGGGAACTGCAGGACGCTCCGCCCGAGGTCGCCGTGGAAGAGCGCCGCCCAGAAGTTCAGGTACTGCTTCCAGATCGGCACGTCGAGGCCGAACGACTTCGTGTAGAAGCCGCTCAGCGCCTGAGCCGACTCGGGCCGCGCGTGCATCCGGTCGAGCAGGCCCTCGACCGGGTTCCCCGGCATGAAGCGGGGAATCGCCCAGTCGATCGAGACCGCCAGGACGAACGTGAACAGGTAAATGAGGAGCTTGCGGGCGAAGTACGTCTTCACGGACCGGCCTCGGAGGGGCCGTCCCTCCCGGCCTCAAACCGGGAGGGACGGGGGCTATAAGCCACCTGGCTAGGACGGTTCCTTACGACGCCTTCCTCAGGTGCGTGAGCATGTCGATTCCGGTCATGTTCAGGTAGCCGCGCCACATAGCAGGCAGATACGGGCGCCCGCCTGCGGACGGCCAGTTCTTCCACTTCGAGGTGTTCCACTGCGCCCAGACGCCGTTGTACCAGAGCGGAATCAGCGGCAACTGCTGCAGGAAGCTCTTCTGCAGCTTGGCGATGACGGCCTTCATCGCCCGCACGTTGCTCGTCGGCGTCTTGTCGAGCTTCTTCGTCAGCGCCCAGGCCGCCGAGTTGGTGACGCGCTCGTAGTTCGAGGTCGTCTGGTTGTCCAGAATCGGCAGCCTGTAGATGTAGTTGTAGTAGTACCAGGGCGAATTCGAGATTTGCTGGTCGTTGTTGATCACGAGGTCGAAGCGGCCGTGCCCGCGATCGTCGACCAGCGTGTTGTAGTCGGGGTAGGACGGCACGATGCGGATGCCCGCCTGCTTCGCGCTGTCGGCAATGATCTGGATCGCGGTCATCCAGTCGGACCAGCCGTTCGGCACGATCAGGTCGAGCGAGATCCTCGAGCCGTCCTTGTTCTCGACGTAACCGTCGCCGTTGCGATCGCGGTATCCGGCCGCCCTGAGGATCGCCTTCGCCTTGGCGACGCTGTACTTGAAGCCGTGTTTCTTGACGAGCCTCTTGTTGATGTACTTGTTCCAGATCGGCAGCAGGCCGGTCGGGTTTGCCTTCGTCACGATGTGGGCGTAGTCCGCGGTCACGATCCTGGCGACGTTGATCGAGTCCGCGAGCGCGTGCCTGAACTTCGGGTCGCTGAGCGGCTTCCGAGTCAGGTTCGGGACCAGCCAGGCCGTATTGCCCGCCAGCATGTACGGCCGGCCGTGGAAGTAGGTCTGGATGCGGCCGCCGACGCGCTTGTTGATCCCCGGCACGAAGTTGTTGCTCAGGTCGATGCGCCCGACGAGCAGGTTCGCGAGCGAGGCCGAGTTGCTGCCGTTGAAGATGTCGACGATGTACTTCGGCCGGGCGTTCAGCCCGAGGGCCTTCGTCGCCCACCAGCCGCTCCGCTTCTTCCACGTAAAGCTCTCCGACGAGTCCTTCCCGCTCGAGTAGACGTACGGGCCCGTCCCGATGAGCTTGCTCATGTTCTCGAGGTTGCCGCTGACGCGCTCCGTCTTGCTGTAGCCCTTCCAGACGTGCTGCGGCACGATCGCGATCTGGTAGAGATAGCCGTCCCACTCCTGGTAGTTCGGCGTCCGGGAGAACGTGAACCTCACCGTGCGCGCGTTCACCGCCTTGACGCTCCTGAGACCGGTCGTCCAGAGCGTGTGGAACGTCGCCGTCGGGATCTTCCCGACCTCGAACGTGAACTTCACGTCCGCCGCGGTGAGCGGCTTACCGTCGCGCCACTTCACGCCGGGACGGAGCCTGACGACGAAGACGTTCTTCTTCGCCCACCTGCCCTTGGTCGCCAGCCACGGGATGAACTTCCCCTTCAGCGGGTCGTAGCGGAACAGCGGCTCGTAGACGAGCCCGATCGTTCCGGTCGTGTACTCCCAGGTCTTGAACGGGTTGAAGTCGAAGTACGGGTTCCACATCGTTCCGGTCGTGTACAGCGTGTCCGACCGCGGCAGCGCGGCCGCAGCGCTCTCTTGCGCGCTCGCGCCGCTCGCGGCGAGGAACGCGACGCCGACGGCAGCCGCGGTCGCGATCGCGCCGAGACAGACCGCCCTCCAGCTTCTACGGATCACCATCGCTCCGGCCTCCCTCCTTCAGCTTCCACTTTCCTGCGCAGCGTCTCGAGGAGGCCCTCCCAACCTCCTCGCCCGACTCCATCCCTAGATGCCGACATCCCTCCCCTCGCTCACGGTCGTCTCGCGCGCCGGCGCCGTTTCCGAACAGGCGCTCGCGGCGACGCCGAACGGCTCGAGCTGCAGCTCCGGGGCCGCCTGTAGCTCCACGTCCTGCGCGACCACCGGCTCCGCGGTCACGGCCTCGTCCGAGCAGTTGACGAAGAGCGCCGTGGTCGAGTCGCCGCTGCGGACAAGCCCGACGAGCACGCGGGGATCCGCGACGCGGACAAGTCTCGAGACACCGGCTTCCACCGCGAGCGCCGAGTAGAGCCTCCAGGTGTCCTCCGGATTCGCCGCCGGCGTCCTCGCGGCCATGTGCTCGATCGGATACGTGCCGAAGACGGTCTCTCCGGCGCCGAGCCTGTTTCGAAGCAGCGCGGGTCGCCCGTGGGCGTCGACCGCGACGATCTCCGCGCCGGCCGGCTCGACCGGCAGGTAAGCACGAGCATTCGTCTCGCCGGCGACCGCGAACGCGAGCCGCGTGCCCGCCTCGAGATCTCCCAGGCGCTCGACGAAGTGGAAGACGACCTCCGCATCGACGATCGGGTCGACGAGCCCGTACCGAAGCCGATGGCGGACGCCGAAGATCTCGTCCAGCCAGGAGAGCCACGGGCCACGCTGGTTGCTTGTGCTGCCGCCGAAATACGAGACGTACACCGTTGCCCCGCCGGCCGCAAGCTTCCGCAGCCGCTCCAGCCCCGGTGCCGTGAGCAGCTTCGCGCTCGGAACGAGGTACAGCCGAGCGCCATCGTCAAGTCCGTCCCGCTCGCGGGCGAGCTCGACCGGGAGGTCAGCCTCCCGCGCGACCACGTAGGCCTGCAGCAGGTCCCGGCCGAGATCCTCGCGGAACGCCGGGTCGGTGAAGGGCAGCTCACGCTCGAAGTGCTCGGGGACGACGAGGGCCGCCTCGCCGGCGACCCGCTCCCAGCCCTCGTCGGCGAATCCCCGCACGAGCGACGCGAACGCCGAGATCTCCCGCAGCTGCGGCTTCGGCCGCCCGTCGCGATCGGTCAGCCCGAAGTGCGTCTCGAAGACATGGTGACGGTACGGATTGCGATGCCGGATGTCATCGAAGTCGCAGTTGTTCCAGGCCAGCCAGCCGCGCGCGCCCGCCAGCAGCGTGGTGTGCAGCACCTGGCGGTAGTAGTCCGCCGCGTGGTCGTCTGCGGCGAAGTCGGAGCTGACGCCGAACTCCTCGAGCACCACCGGCCTGTCAAAGCCGCCGGCGAGCTCGCACTGGTACGCGGCCCTCAGGAACTGCCGCACCTGGTCGTCCTCCATCGGGTAGACGTGGGGACCGACGAAGTCGACGAGCCGGGCCAGCGCGCGGAGCGAGTAGCCGTTGTCGACACCGGACATCTCGATGCCCCAGGCCCCGTCTCCGAGCGAGACCGGCTGCGTCGCTCCGGCAGCGCGAACGGCCTGGACGAGAATCCGCGCCCAGGCGGTCACCTCGTCGACCGAGGCCGGGCCGGCGTACAGCGGCATCTCGTTCGAGATCAGCCAGCCGGCGACGGCGCCGTGGCCGCCGAATCGGCCGACGACCTCGGCGGCGAACCAGGCCTGCTGCGAGACGAGCCAGACGTCGCGGTAGAGATCTCGCCCTGCACGCCAGGATGGATCCCAGTTCTCGCCGGACATGTGCCCGACGATGAAGGTCGGGATCGTGCGAAGGCCGAGCTCGAGATGCGCGTCGAGAAAGTCGCCGAAGCGGGCGACCACGTCCTCGTCGAGCCGCTCCGGCTCAGGCACGAAGTCGGGCCAGTAGCAGAACGAGCGGGTGATGCTGCAGCCGTGCTCGGCGAGCACCGCAAGCTCCTCACGCACGACGCTCGGGTCGTAGCGCCTCCACATTCGCGGCCCACCCGTCCGCGACCAGAAGTTGGCGCCGATCCAGGGAACCCCGCCCTCGGGTTCACCCGGCCGTCCCTCATCGGATCTCGTCCACCGTCCCATGCGGGTCCGTGAAGTCCATCACTTATCCGGTTAAGTGTCAACCCGTATATCGACGGACTTCGTCGGCGCCTGCCGTCAGGCGGAGACGCGACGACGCCGCGGCGGCACGGTCTCGTCGGCCGGCGCTCGGCCGGTGCTGCCGCGTGTCGTCAGCTCGCCGCTCGGCGTTTCGAGGTCGCCGACGTTGCCGCTCTCGATCGCCGCGAGCAGGTGCCGTGCCGCGGCCGCCCCGTACGCCTCGATGTCACGCGTGATCGCGGTCAGCGGCGGGTGCACGACCTGGCTGATGAGGGAGTCGTCCCACCCGACAATCGACAGATCGTCCGGGACGGAGAAGCCCATCTGCTGCGCCACGCCGAGGCCTGTGACCGTCAAGAGGTCGCTGTCGTAGATGATCGCCGTCGGCGGATCAGGCGACGAGAGCAGCCTGCGGGTTGCGCGGGCGCCGCTCTCGGGGCTGTAGTCGGTCGCGAGGATCGTCCCCGTGAGCCCGAGGTCGACGAGCACGGCGCGGAAGGCGTCATCGCGCTGGGCGGTGTGGACGAATCCGCTGACGCCGGAAACCCGGTCGATGCGCGCGTGACCCAGGGCCGCGAGGTACTGAACGGCCTCCACGATCACGCTCCCTTCGTCGTGCCAGACCGCTGGTAGAGCGGCATTCTCGACCGGGCCGCCCACAACGACCGTCGGCAGCCCGAGCGCCGCGAGCGCCGCCACGCGGGGATCGGAGATGCGCAGGTCAACCATGAGGACGCCGTCGACACGCCGCTCTCCCCACCACCTCCGGTAGACCGCGATCTCCTCCTGCACGTCTCGGACGAGCTGGATCGTGAGGCCGATGGAGTGCGCGGCGAGCTCGGACTCGGCGCCGGCGATGAACTCCATGAAGAACGGCTCGAGCGCCAGCATCTTCGACGGTCGCGCGAGCACGAACCCACAGGCGTCTGCGCGCGCGGCGGAAAGCGCGCGGGCCGCACGGTTTGGATACCAGCCCAGCTCGCGGGCGATGGCGAGGATCCGTTCCCTCGTCTCGTCGGACACGCCGGGGCGCCCGTTCAGCGCGTAGGAGACCGCGCCCTTCGAGACGCCGGCACGCTTCGCGATGTCGCTGATGGTCACGCGCTGTCCCGAACCGGCCGCTGTCGGCAACGCCGTCCCCTCGCCTTGGGCGCCTTTCTTGTCGTTCACGCTAACAACCTGTTGCACGAGAGAGTATGATGCTGAGCTTGACCGGTTCAGAAATGAACTTCTAGCATGAACAGCGACCGTCGCAACGGATTCCCGGCGAACTTCGTCTGGGGAGCGGCGACCGCCGCGTACCAGGTGGAGGGCGCGGCGGGCGAGGACGGCCGCGGCGAGAGCGTCTGGGATCGCTTCTGCGCCACAGCGGGGAAGGTGCGAAACGGCGAGAGCGGCGCCGTGGCGTGCGACTTCTACCATCGGTATCCCGAGGACATCGCGCTCATGCGCGAGCTGGGGCTGAAGGCGTTCCGGCTCTCCGTGGCCTGGCCGCGCATCCTCCCGAACGGGCGCGGACGTGTGAACCAGGCGGGGCTCGACTTCTACGACCGCCTCGTGGACGAGCTGCTCGCCGCCGGGATCGAGCCGTTCGTAACGCTCTATCACTGGGACCTCCCGCAGGCGCTCGAGGAGCAGGGCGGTTGGCCGGCGCGCACGGCCGTCGACGCGTTCGGCGAGTACACGGAGCGGGTGGTCGGCCTGCTCGGGGACCGCGTCCGGCACTGGATCACCCACAACGAGCCCCGTGTGGTCGCCTGGCTCGGCTACGGCTGGGGAATGCACGCGCCGGGGAGGACGAGTGAACGGGACGCGCTCGCGGCGGCCCACCATCTCCTGCTGTCGCACGGCCGCGCGGTCGAGATCGTTCGTCGCGACGCGCCGGGTGCCCGCGTCGGAATCACACTCGACCTGTTCCCCGTCTACCCGGCCTCGTCCGAAGCGGCCGACGTCGACGCCGCCCGCCACTTCGACGGGTTCCACAACCGCTGGTTCCTCGATCCGATCTTCCGCCGGGCGTATCCACCGGACCTGCTCGAGCACTTCGGCGCGAGCGCGCCGGTCCAGGAGGACGGCGACCTGGCGGTGATCGGCACGCCGATCGACTTCCTCGGCGTCAACTACTACCGGCGCGAGGTGATCGAGCGGAGCGAGGATGGCGGTCGTCGCACCGTGCACCACCCGGATTCGACGTACACGGACATGGGCTGGGAGGTCTCGCCGCAGGGCCTCTTCGACCTGCTCGAGCGGCTGAACGACGAGTACGCGCCCCCGGCCATGTACATCACCGAGAACGGCGCCGCGTTCGGCGACATCCGCTCGCACGACGGCACCGTCCGCGATCCAGAGCGGCAGGCCTACATCGCCGAGCATGTCGGCGAGATCTCGCGCGCGATCGAGGCTGGGGCGCCGGTGGAGGGCTACTTCGTCTGGTCGCTGCTCGACAACTTCGAGTGGGCCAACGGCTACGCGAAGCGGTTCGGCATCGTCTACGTCGACTACCCGTCGCTCGAGCGCGTTCCGAAATCCAGCTTCTACTGGTACCGCGACCTGATCGCCGGCGCCGCCCGGCCGGCGTCACGCCTCCGCCCCTAGACCTAGGACCAATTGCGGCTGGTGCTTCGGACCGCCCGCGGTCTACGCTCGGAGCATGCCAACTGCAATCGTCACCGGGGCGTCGCGCGGGCTCGGGCTGGCCCTGGCGCGCGCCCTTGCCGAGCGCCGCTGGGCCTGTCTCTTATACACATCTGACGCTGCCGACGAATATAA
>JBKPNC010000152.1:0-9258 GCA_046732435.1 Actinomycetota bacterium | reverse complement strand
GTCGCGCGTAGCCGCCGCCTCGGAAGCTAGGTTCGCCTTCCGCGAGCGCCTCCGGGGCTCCGGGATCCCAATGGCCTCGAGGATGCCGGCCGGGTTGCTCGCAGCGCCGGCGACTGGGCCTCCGACGACGCGCGAACGCGCACGGGCCTTCCTCGCGGTCACGGGGGTCGACCCGAGCCAGCTCACGGTCGAGCAATTCGAGTTCGTGAAGGAGGCGTATGCGCGAGCGGCTACGAATTGTGACGTTGAGACCGCGCGGCGTCGACTCCGCCCCGTGCAGCTCGTCGATCTGATCGACGAGATGGACGACTATCACGCCAAACATGCTTCGCCCGATGCGATTCGTGAACGTGTCGAGGAGACGGAGGAGGAGCTCGACGCGTTGGACTTGACGGAGGCTGACCGAAGCTACGCGCTCGAGCAGGTGAGGGCGAACTTGGACTTGGCCGTGCGGCGCGCGCAAGAGCAGCGTCGGGCGCTGGAAGAGCACCGCAGGCGCGTTCAGAGTCCACCGCCAAGGAAGACGCCGCCGCTGGCGACCGGCGGCTCCTTGCTGCCTGGGTCGGCACGCCGCTCCCACGCCCGGACACGACGACCCGCGCGCCGCGCCACCTGCGCCCGCGTCCAGCGGAATGCCCGCCCCGGGCCAGGCCGACCAGGCCGACCAGGCGACGACGATCCAGAACATGATCGTCTAGTACATGATCGTCTAGTTGCGCTCGCCGGAAGGCCCGCGTGAGCGAGCGGTCGCAGTTCGCCACGGCGGAGTGGTTCGAGACGATGCGGGTCGACCTTCGTCTCATCCGCGTCGACTGTGAGGACGCAATCGCGGAACTGCGGCGCGCGAAGGGGCTGCCGGATCGCCCAGAGGCGAAAGGCTGGCGTCGGCTGAGCGACGTCGAGCTGAAGCCGATCCGATTCATCGAGAAGCCGCTGTGGCAGGAGTCAGCCTTCCACCTCGTTGTCGGCACCAAAGGCTGCGGCAAAGGAACCTTCCTCGCCCACGAGGCTGCGCGCGTCACACGCGGCGAACTCGGTGAGAAGCGAAACGTCATCTGGGTCGCGGCAGGCGAGGATTCGCTCAGCATCGACGTCGCCCCGCGCATCCTCGTCGCCGGTGGCGAGCTTTTCCGCGTCACATTCCCTGAGCAGCGGCTCCGGCTTCCCGACGACCTGGCTGCGATCCGGACGCAGGCTGAGGGGATCACGAACGTCGGCCTGATCGTCCTCGACCCGGTCGCCGGCATGTTTCCGACCGGCGGCAGGCGAAGCACGAACGCCGACACCGACGTGCGGGATGTGCTCGACCCGCTGAACAAGTTGGCGGACGAGCTCGGGTGCATGGTCGTCGGGGTTCGCCACCTCGGGAAAGATCGGACGCGCGGCGTGCTCGCCTCCGTGCTCGGTTCCGTCGAGTGGGGGAACGTCCCGCGCGCCGTTCTCGCGTTCGCGGTCGACGACGAGGATAAGGCCGTTCGCCATGTGCAAGTGATCGCCGGCAACCGTGTCCCGCACGGCGAAGCCGGGATCTCGTTCCGCATCAGCGGCATCCGTCTCGGCGAACTCGGCCCAGATGCGGAACCCGTCACGCGGGCCGAGCCGCTGGGCAGGTCGGAGAAGGACGTCGAGACGCTGCTCGGCACCGGGCAGCCGGAGCGTTCGGGCAGCAAGCGCGACTTGGCTCGGAAGGTGATCCTGCGGGAGCTCGCGACCGGTCGGAAACCGCTCGACCATCTGAAGGCCACGACGGCGTCGGAGGGTTCCGTGAGCGGCGAGACGACGTGGCAGGTGGCGAACGAACTGAAGAAGGAAGGCGTCGTCGACTGCGAGGTGGAGCGGAACAGCGACGGTACGGCGAAGCGGTGGGTCTGGTACCTCAAATCCACTTCTTCTCTATACACCTCAAAGTACGAAGTGGATACGAAGTGGCCTATTCAAGCCAATCAGCCACTTCGTCACCGACTTCGTATGACGAAGTGGCAAATAGCGGCCACTTCGTAACTTCGTCAGCGCCGGGGCGAGATGCCGAAGTGGATCAAGACGACGTCGATGAGTGGGCCGAGCGGGCACGGCAGGCGCAGAGATGAACGACCGGCTTCTCACGGCGCAGGACGTCGCCGAGTTGCTGGCCGTTCCTGTCGGCTGGGTTCGCGAGCACTCTCGCAACGGGCACCTGCCGCACATCCAGCTCGGCCGGTACGTGCGGTACGACCGCGACGACGTGCTCAACTGGGTGCAGGAGCAGAAGGCTGGCGGCGCAGCATGGCGGAGGCATCCGCCACGCCTCATCGCTCCCGCGCGCCAGGCGTATGATCGGGCGCGCGGTAAGCAAACGGGCCGGCAGAGCGCCAACTCTCCGGCCCCGGCACAGGAGGTGACTTCTCCCATGCAATACGAATCCTACGGCGGGTCGGACAATGGCTAAGGCGGGCGGTGTGATCCGCTACCAGGGAGCCCGCGGCGTAGTCTGGAAGATTCGGTACCGCGACGCGGACGGTCGGCGTGTGCAGGAGACGCTCGGCGCTGAGGTCGAAGGCTGGACGGAGTGGAAAGCCGAGGACGCGCTCCGGGAGAGACTTGTCGCGGTGAAGCGAGAGCGTCTGCGCAAGTTGGAACCGGAGCGGTTCAAGACCTTCGCTCGCGATTGGCGCGACACGTACCAAGACGCGAAGGGACTCAAGCGGTCAACAAGAGAGACATATAGGACGATCCTGGAGGAACACCTGATCCCGGCGTTCGGGCACTTGGAGCTCGAGGACGTCGATGTCGAAAAGGTCGAGGAATACGTCGCGACGAAACGGCGAGATGGTTACGCGCCCGGAACCGTCAACCGGCACCTGAACGTGCTGAACCTCATTTTCAAGGCGGCGATCAGGCGGCGTCGTGCGCGCTTCAACCCTGTGCCGTCGGTGGAGCGGCCACGGGAACCGCGCAGGCGTTGGACGATCCTCACGCCCGCCGAGGTGCAACGGATCGCCCGCGCCTTTGTCGACCTCGCCGCTGACGCCGAAGAGAACGCCGAGCGCGATTGCGCTCGACCCTTATCTGGCCGAGGAGTTGTGGCAGCACCGACGCCGCACCGCCTTCGCTGGCGCGGGCGAGCGGGTGTTCTGTCACCCCGAGACGGGCGGGCCGCTCGATCACAAGCGCTACGCGGCGACGCTCAAGCTCGCGCTGGCCAAGGCCGAGATCGACCGGGCGATGCGACCCTTCCACGACGGCCGACACTCGGCGATCACGAACGACGCCGCGTCAGGGAACG
Source organism: Actinomycetota bacterium (assembly GCA_046732435.1). GTDB lineage: Bacteria > Actinomycetota > Thermoleophilia > Gaiellales > Gaiellaceae > JALZFG01. The sequence continues at coordinate 5,996 of JBKPNC010000152.1, read as the reverse complement.
CGCCGATGGCGATCATGGCGCGCGCCGGACACGCGGACTTCAAGACGACGCAGACGTATATCGACCTGGCTGGCGAGACGTTCCGTGAAGAAGCGGAGCGGCTCGGACGGCGGCTGTTCGGGGAACCTGATACACAAACGAGCAGCCGTGCCTGACCGCTGGCCGACAGCCGCAGCCGTGTTACTCGGAGGCGTCGCGATCATGTTGGCGCTCATACCGGCGGCGCAGGCTTTCAAGTTCAGGACTCAGGACGGGACGATCGTCTGTGCAGCGAACAAGCTGAAGAGCGCCGAGGAGACAGTGTTCAAGAAGCCGCTACATGCGATCGAAGTGCAATGCACCAAGTCGCTCGGTGGCACGAAATATCGGGTGTTCTCCCTGACGCCGTCACAGCGCGCGCAAGCATTCCTCTTCGACTACGGCAGAGCTCCAGCGCCGCACGCTCGCCGCGTGATTCGGCCGGGGACGACGGTGAGCTTCCGGCTCTACTTCGACTACTTCAAGTCCCGCTACGTGCGCACGCGCTGCACGCTCACCGCAGGTGACAGACCGACGTTCTCGTGCGTGGCAGGGAAGCACGGTTTCCGCTTGTACGCGAACGGCGCCCGCCGGTTGTGGTGAATCCCCATTGGGCACAAGTTCGGGCACAAGTTCCGATTCGTCGCCTGTGGAGTAAACGAAAGGCCTGGATGTGCAGGCCTTTCCTATCAGGGGCGGCAGGACTCGAACCTGCAACCCCCGGTTTTGGAGACCGGTGCTCTGCCAGTTGAGCTACGCCCCTGCGCTCGCTCGATTGTACTGGCGGGGATCTACAGTCGAGGTATGGCGGCCCCGTCGCAGCGGAACGCGCTCGGTGCCCTTTTCCTGGTGCTCGCGATCGCGTTCGCGGGCGTCGCGTACGCCGCCGCAGTCGGTGGTCAGGGCGGCGCCGGCTGGGTGATTGCGGGAGCGGCGGGCGTGCTCGCGCTCTGGCTCGCCGGGCTGGCCGTTCGGGCGCTCCGGCGCCGATAAGATCGGACCGTCCGCCCGAATCAGCAGAGGAGAAGAACCCTATGCCCGATCCAGCCAAGATTCGCAACGTCGCCGTCGTCGGCCACCGCGGTACCGGCAAGACCTCGCTCGTCGAGGCCATGCTCTTCCAGGCAGGGGCGACGAACCGGCTGGGAACGGTGGAGCAGGGCACGACCGTGTCCGACTGGGACGACGACGAGCAACGTCGTCAGATGTCGCTCGCGGCGGCGATCTCGCACCTCGAGTGGCACGACCGGAAGGTGAACCTCATCGACGCGCCCGGCGACGCCGGCTTTCAGGGCGACGCCATCGCCGCGATGCGCGTCGTGGAGGGCGCGCTCGTAATCGCGAGCGCCGTGATGGGCGTCGAAGTGCAGACGAGCCGGAGCTGGGAGCGGGCGGAGGCTCTGGGACTACCCCGGATCGTGTTCGTCAACATGCTCGACCGTGAGCGCGCCGACTTCTTCCGCGCGCTCGAGCAGTTCCGTGCGCAACTTTCCGAGCGCTGCGTGGCGGTGAGCGTGCCGATCGGCGCCGAACATGAGCTCAAGGGCGTCGTCGATCTCCTGCACATGAAGGCCTACCTGTCGCCGGACGGCGACCGGGAAGGCGGCCCGGTGGACATTCCCGCCGAGATGGAGGCGCAGGTGCGGGAGTACCGCGAGAAGCTCCTGGACGCCGTCGTGGAGACGGACGAGGGCCTGATGGAGCGCTACCTCGAGGGGCAGGAGCTCTCGCCCGACGAGGTGGCGAGGGCGCTCAAGGAGGCCGTGACCCGCGACGAGCTGTTCCCGGTCGCCTGCGGCGTCGCGACGAAGAACCTCGGGACGACGGCGCTTCTCGACCTCCTCGTCGAGGGCATCCCGTCGCCTGCGAAGAAGGGCGCGCCGATCGAGGTCGGCGACGGAGGCACCGCCGCGTTCGTGTTCAAGACGATCGCCGATCCGTTCGCCGGGCGGATCACCGTGCTCCGCGTGGCTTCCGGGACGGTCAAGTCCGACTCGACGCTCGTCAACCCGCGCGGGCGGACGAAGGAGCGCATTGGCCAGCTGCTCCTGCTGCAAGGCAAGGAGCACGTCCCCACGACCGAGCTCGTCACCGGCGACATCGGCGCCGTGGCGAAGCTCAAGGAGACCGTGACCGGAGACCTGCTCCTGGACGCCGAGCGTCCGATCGAGCTTCCCGAGCTCGGGTTCCCCGAGCCGGTGATGAGCTTCGCGATCACGCCGAAGTCGAAGGGCGACGAGGAGAAGATGGCGACGTCGCTCCGCCGGCTGTCCGAAGAGGATCCGACGCTCGTCCTCCGCCGTGACCAGCAGACCGGGGAACAGCTGCTCTCCGGCATGAGCCAGATGCACGTCGAGGTGGCGATCGCGCGGCTCGGAAGCCGGTTCGGCGTCGAGGTCGAGCTCCACCAGCCTCGCGTGCCGTACCTCGAGACCATCCGCCACGAGGCGCGCGGGCACGGGCGTTACAAGAAGCAGACGGGCGGCCGCGGCCAGTTCGGCGACGCCCATATTGTCATCACGCCGATCGAGGACGGGACCGGCTACGAGTTCGAGGACAAGATCGTAGGCGGCGTCATTCCACAGGGCTTCCGTCCGGCGGTCGACAAGGGAATCCAGGAGGCGATGCAGCACGGCGAGCTCGTCGGCGCGCCGGTGACGGGCATCCGCGTCCAGCTCGTGGACGGCCAGTACCACACCGTCGACTCGTCGGAGATGGCGTTCAAGATCGCCGGCTCGTTCGCGTTCAAGGAGGCGTACGGCAAGGCGAATCCCGTGCTCCTGGAGCCGATCATGGAGCTCGAGGTCTCCGTGCCGGACGATACGGTCGGCGCGGTCAACGGCGACCTCAACTCCCGCCGCGGCCGGGTGCTCGGCATGGAGCCGGCCGGCGGGATGACAGTCATTCGGGCCGAGGTGCCGATGGCCGAGATCCTCACCTACTCGCAGTCGTTGACGTCGCTCACCGGCGGGCGCGGGGACTATCACATGCATTTCCTCCGCTACGAGGAGGTGCCGTCGCACATCGCGCAGCGCCTCATGGACGAGGCCAAGAAGGAGCGCGAGGCGGTCTCGGCCTAGGCGCGAGACCGCCGCGGGCTCGCTAGATCTGCTGGGTCTCCGACGTCGCCTGCTGGGGCTCTTCCCGCAGGCGCTTGATCAGGTCGCTCACGTCGGCGAGCTCCTGCTCGAGATCGCGGTGGTATTCCTCGAGGCGCTCGAGCATCGTCTCCCGGTTGAAGCGGCCGAAGCGTCGGCCGAACCCGGGGCCGCCGAAACCGCGCGGCGGGCCGAAATGTCGGTGTCCGTGTCGCATACGTCTCACCTCCCTTCCTCCCGGTTGAAGTGGGACAGAAAGCTGTCGATGCGCGCGCGTGCACCGCGTAGCGCCGCCGCCCAGTCGTCGAGCAGGCGGCGTCCTGCGTCGGTGATTCGGTACGTCCGCTTCGCAGGGCCGGGGAGATCGTCGCGCCACTCCGACGTGACGATCCCGTCCTCCTCCAGCGCGCGCAGGAACCGGTAGAGGTTCCCCATGTCCACGCGCTCCTCGCCGACGAGGGGCGGGAGGCGCTCGAGCAGCTCGTACCCGTGCAGCGGCCCCTCGCGCAGGAGGAGGAGGACGGCGGGCTCGACCATGCGCTCGACGCGGGCGCGAACATGCCAGCGACCCGGGCCGATCCGGCGCCGGGAGCGCGGGCCGTGGAACCCTGGCGGACGTCGGTGTCGCATCGCATATGTATTTTACACATGTAACGTACTGTGCCACGGCGACGAGTGTTTCGGCCCGGCCTGCCTGGGCTATAGTCAGCGCCCGGCATGCGCATCACCGGCTACGTCGACACGCGGACCTGTGGCGTCTGCGGGCGCTCATTGCTCATGGGCGAGCGCGCCACGCGGTACGCGCCGGACGGCGACGAGTTCGTCGACGTCTGTCCCCTCTGCCAGGAGATCGCGGTCGAGCAGGGCTGGCTCAAGGAGGGGAGTCCGACGACGCCGGTCGTTCCGACTGGACGGCCGCGGCGGCGGCTCGCGTCGATCTTCGAGCGCGCTCGTCCCCAACCGGCAGAGGAGCCGGTCGCGTCCGAGCCGATCCTGCGCCGCCTCTCGCCGCCGGAGCTGGCGATGGTCGAGGCGGCCGATCTCTTCAACGCAAGCGCGTTCCGGCGCACTATCGCCGGTATCGCAAAGAGCCTCGGCGCGCCGAAGGCGAGCATCGTCCCGCTGTCGGGCGTCAACCCGGAGGTCGTCGTCACGATCGTGTGGGAGCTCTCCTGGTACCAGTATCGCGTGGCCGTCGACTCGGGGCAGCCCGTGCGCCTCGAGGAACGCGGCTTCGAGCTCCTAGACCTCGACGACTCGTTCAAGGTCTGGAACGCGCGCGTCGAGCGTGACGGCCGACTCGTGCCGAGGATCGAGCGGCTGTAGGACCGGTCGTGACGGCGGCAGGCACCGACACGTTCAAGAACTTCATCGCCGGCGAGTGGATCGACGCCCAGACCGGCGAGACGTTCGAAAGCACGAGCCCGGCGACCGGCGAGACCATCGGCGTCTTCCCGAAGTCCGGGCCTGCCGACGTCGAACGCGCGGTCGAGGCCGCCCTCGCCGCCTACGAGAAATGGCGCCTCGTGCCGGCGCCGAAGCGCGGCGAGTTCCTTTTCCGCTTCGCGCAGCTGCTGACCGACGAGAAAGAAGAGCTGGCACAGCTGATGACGCGCGAGATGGGCAAGGTGATCGCCGAAGCGCGCGGCGACGTCCAGGAGGCGATCGACATCAGCTTCTACATGGCCGGTGAGGGGCGCCGCCTCTTCGGCCACACGACGCCGTCCGAGCTGCAGGACAAGTTCAACATGAGCGTCCGGATGCCGGTCGGCGTCGCGGGCGTCATCACCCCGTGGAACTTCCCGATCGCGATCCCGTCGTGGAAGATCGTGCCGGCGATCGTGTGCGGCGACACCGTCGTCTTCAAGCCGGCGACCGACACGCCGCGACTGGGGGAGCGCTTCGTCGAGCTGCTTGTCGAGGCCGGGCTGCCGCCGGGCGTCGTCAACGTCGTCCACGGCGGCGGTGGAGCGGTCGGCGAGGCGCTCGTCAAGCACCCGGACGTCCCGCTGATCACGCTCACCGGCTCCCGCGAGACCGGCGTCGCCGTCCTGCGTTCGGCGGCGGACAATCTCAAGCACGTCCACCTCGAGCTCGGCGGCAAGAACCCGATCATCGTTCTCGACGACGCCGATCTGGAGCTCGCCGTCGATGGGATCGTCTGGTCGGCGTTCGGGACGTCCGGGCAGCGCTGCACCGCGGCCAGCCGGGTGATCGTTCAGGGCGGCGTCTACGACGAGCTCGCGCGGCGGCTCGTCGAGCGCGCCGAGCGCATGCGGCTCGGCCCCGGCTGGGAGCCGGACACCGACGTCGGGCCCGTCATCAACAAGGCGGCGCTCGAGAAGATCCACTCGTATACCGGGATCGGTCGCGACGAGGGCGCCCAGCTACTCACCGGCGGGGAGGTGGCGAGGGGGAACGGGCTCGATCGTGGGTACTTCTATACGCCGACGGTCTTCGGCGACGTCGATCCGGGGATGCGAATCGCGCAGGAGGAGATCTTCGGCCCGACGACGGCGCTGATCCGCGTGCGCGATCTCGACGAGGCCGTCCGGGTCGCGAACGGCGTCCAGTTCGGACTCTCGTCGTCGATCTTCACGAGGGACGTGAACAGCGCGTTCCGCGCGATGCGCGACCTCGAAGCAGGCATCACGTACATCAACGCCGGCACGATCGGCGCCGAGGTGCACCAGCCGTTCGGCGGCACGAAGGACACCGGCAACGGCCATCGCGAGGCCGGTCAGGCGGCGCTCGACGTCTTCACCGAGTGGAAGTCGATCTACGTCGACTACTCGGGCAAGCTGCAGCGCGCGCAGATCGACACCGAGCTCTAGGGGCAATGGACATCCGGCCGCTCGCCGAGGCCGACCGCGCGTGGGT
>JBKPNC010000151.1:0-10428 GCA_046732435.1 Actinomycetota bacterium | reverse complement strand
GCTAAACGGATCGTCGTTCGCGCACTTCGCCGACCACTCGGACATCATGAACAGGTGCGCCGGCAGGCTCCAGGACGCGTTCGGCTCGAACATATGGTCCTGGAGCACGAAGTTCCGCGCGTACGCCCAGTAGTTCGGGATCTCGCGACCGTCGTGGTAGCCCATCACGTCGACGGGCGCCGACGACGAGCACTCCGGGTTGTTCGGGTTCTTGCACCCTTTCCGGCCGCGCTCGGCCTGCGCGACGAACCCGTCCATCTTGCCGCCGTCGATGTCGGCGGTCGCGTTCGCCTGGCCGTGCGGGCCGCCGCGATTGAGGTCGTTCGGATCGTGGAACGGCCGCACAGGAGAGCTTGAAGCTTCTGTAAGAACTTCGCGCGTCGTTACACTTGCCGTGCCCGGTATCCGCTCAGGAACTGGAGCTCGGAATGATCAGCAGCGTCCGTGTCATCGGCTCCGGCCGCGTCGGCTCGGCCGTCTCAGCGCGCCTGGAGGAGCGCGGGGTCGAGGTGCGCGAGGACGGCGCGGCGGTCGTGCTCCTCTGCGTCCCGGACAACGCCATTGCCGACGTGGCCGGCACGGTCGATCCCGGCCCCTGGGTCGCGCATGTCAGCGGAGCGACCCCACTCGCGGCGCTCGCGCCGCATGAGCGGCGATTCAGCATGCATCCGCTGCAGACCTTCACGCAGGCGGGCGGCCCCGAGCAGCTGGACGGCGCGTGGGCAGCGGTCACGGGGGAGACGACGGACGCGCTCGCCGTCGGCTTCGAGCTGGCCGAGCTGCTCGGCCTGCGGCCCTTCGAGCTCGACGACGAACACCGCACGCTCTACCACGCGGGGGCCGCGATCGCGTCCAACTACCTGGTCACGCTGCAACGGGCGGCGGCGAAACTCGTGGAGGAGGCCGGAGCCCCACCGACCGCGATCGAGCCGCTCCTGCGCCGAACGATCGAGAACGGCTTCCAGCTGACCGGTCCCATCGCGCGCGGCGACTGGGAGACCGTCGATCGCCACCTGGCGGCGATCAGCTCGAGAACCCCCGAACTCGAAGCGCCGTATCGCGTTCTCGCCGACGCGACCCTCACGCTCGCGAACGGGGCGGCGCCGGAGCGGCAACCGACGAAGGTCGTTCGCACCGTGCGCGAGCTGCGCGACGAGCTCGGACGCCGCCGCGGCACCGGCTCTGTCGGCCTCGTCCCGACCATGGGCGCGTTCCACGAAGGGCACCTGTCCCTCTTCCGCGCCGCGCGCTCGGAATGCGACCTCGTCGCCGTGAGCCTCTTCGTCAACCCGTCGCAGTTCGGCGTCAACGACGATCTCTCCCGCTACCCGCGCGACGAGGCACGAGATGTTCGCCTCGCCGAGGAAGAAGGGGTCGATCTCCTCTTCGCGCCGTCGCCCGAGGAGATGTACCCGCCCGGCTATCAGACCTGGGTGGACGTCGAGGAGCTCGGACGCATCCTCGAAGGATCGGTGCGCCCGGGCCACTTCCGCGGCGTCGCCACCGTCTGCCTGAAGCTCTTCAACCTCGTGCGCCCGGACCGCGCGTACTTCGGGCAGAAGGATGCCCAGCAGGTGGCGGTGCTCGAGCGGATGCTCCGCGACCTCAACGTCGACCTCGACCTGCGGGTGCTGCCGACGGTGCGCGACCCCGACGGCCTGGCCATCTCGTCCCGCAACGCCTACCTCTCGCCGGAGGAGCGACAGCGCGCGCTCGCGCTCCCCCGCGCCCTCGCCACGCGCGATCGTAAGCGCGCTCTCGCGGCACTCGAGGGGATGGACGTCGACTATGTCGAGGTCGCCGACTTCGATCCGCCCGTCCTCGCGGGCGCCGTCCGGATCGGAAACACGCGCCTGATCGACAACGTCCTTCTGGAAGGAGAGTCGAGATGAGCCTGCGCCCACGGACTCCCGCGCCCAGCATTCCCGCGCCGGGAAAGCTGCCGCTGACCGAGCTCGCCGAGCTCAAGCGCCGCCGGCAGCCGATCGTGATGGTGACCGCGTACGACGCCGCGAGCGGCCGGCTCGCCGACGCGGCCGGCATCGACCTGATCCTCGTCGGCGACACGGCGGCGATGGTCGTCCTCGGCCACGAGTCGACGACCGTCCCCGTGACGATGGAGGAGATGCTGTTCATGACCCGCGCCGTCTCGCGTGGAGCGAAACGTCCGCTCGTGATCGGCGACATGCCCTTCGGCTCGTACCAGGTCTCCGACGAGGATGCCGTTCGGAACGCCGTTCGCTTCCTCAAAGAAGGTGGAGCCGACGTCGTCAAGCTCGAGGGCGCAGGCCCGTCGCTCTCGCGCGTCAGCGCGATCGTCGGCGCCGGCGTGCCGGTCATGGGCCACATCGGCCTGACCCCGCAATCCGCCACGATGCTCGGCGGCTTCAAGGCGCAGGGGCGGACGGCCGAGAAGGCGCTCCGCCTCTTCCAGGACGCGCTGGCCCTCGAGGCGGCCGGGTGCTTCGCGCTCGTCCTGGAGGCCGTGCCGGCACCGGTCGCAGCGCGGATCACGGCCGCTCTGACGATCCCGACGATCGGGATCGGGGCGGGCGCCGGCTGCGACGGACAGGTGCTCGTCTACCACGATCTGCTCGGTCTCTATGCCGGCCGGACTCCTCGCTTCGTCAAGCAGTACGCCGACATCGCGGGCGAGATCGAGCGCGCGCTCGAGACGTACGCCGACGAGGTGCGCGCGGGCGCCTTCCCCGGCGAGGAGCACACGTACTCGATTCCCGACGAGGAGCTCGAGGTCTTTAGCGCCGCGCTAGGCGCCTTGGAGGATCAGGCGGAGCAGGGCAAGCAACCCGGCCGTTAGTGCGACGGCAAGGGTGCAGGCCGCCAGGGCCCGACCCCAGCTCCAGCCGTGCACAGCACGCACGCCGACCACGAGGAGTCCGACAGACCACGCGACGAACACCAGCTCGAGCCCGGTGAATACGTGGTCGCCGAGTCCGGCGTCGCGTCCGCCCGAGCGGAAGACGTCCTCGCCGTAGAGCGCGAGGCGTACCGGCCAGATCACCAGGAGCGAGAGCACGAGCGGGACGGACGCATACGCGAGCACATGCCGGCTCCGGCGGTAGGAGCCGCGACTTCCCAGGTACTCGGACACGAAGTAGAGCGCCCCGCCGGCTAGCCAGTACACGAGCGTCCCGTAGACGCAACCCTGCAGGAAGACGATGACTGCCGCCGTCAGGCCGTCGATGGCGAAGTCGTCCATCAGGGTGCCGTTTGCCGGCGACGCCAGAACCGCTCCGACCCCGGCCAGGAGGACAAGGGCAAGCACGGGCTCCTGTCGCGACGCCGCCGCCTCGACCGAATCGTCGCGGAGGGCGGCGAACACGGGCTGCGGGCTTTGCAGAACCGCGAGGGTGCGCAACCACCAGGCCCGCTCGCTCTGGTCGACCTGCGGCGCCGCGCGACGACGTGCGACGGCGTTCATGCGGTGAAGGCTACGCGCGCTGCTCGAGCCCGCCGCAGACGAGCTCGACGACCGTCCGCTCGGCGCGGGCGACGTCGTCCTCGTCGTCAGGAAGCTGCCCCATCACCCAGCCGGTGAGGATCTCCTCGAGCGCGCCGTAGAAGCTCGTCGCCGCGAACCGCGGATCGAGGTCAGCGCGAAACTCGCCGCTCTCCTGTCCGCGCTCGATGATGCCGCGCAGCTGGGCAAACGCCTGCTCGACCTCCTCGATCTCCCGCTGGATCTGCGGGCTGCGCGTCACCTCACGGACGAGCACGCGGACGAGGTCGGGGTCGTTCCTCCACGTGCGGAGCACGATGGCGGCCACCTTACGCAGGCTCTCGCGCGCAGGCTCGTCGGGCTCCTGGACGCTCTCGATCGTCGCCAGCATCAGCGTCCAGGTGTCGCGGAAGATCGTCTGGAGGACCTCCTCCTTCGAGCCGAAGTAGTGGTAGAGGAGGCCGTGTGCGACGCCCGCCTCTTCGGCGATGTCGCCGACGCGGCACGTGTGGTACCCCTTCCGCGCGAAGACGCGCACGGCGGCGCCGAGCAACAACTCCCGCTTGTCCGATCTGGACGTGACCGTCAATGCTCTAACAGCCTATTCGCACCGAACGGTTGTCCGGTTCGATATGCGGGGAAACGCTCCTGTGCACCGTGTTCTGTCCCAACTGCGGCTCCGAGAACAGACCCGGTCGGAAATCGCGGGGAATGCGGGCGTCGCTCGCGCGCGTCGACGCGCCGGCCGGGCCGGCCCCGCCCCAGACGCCGGCTCCCGGCCGCCGCGGTCTGCCCAGACGTCCACCTCCACTCTGTCCCGGGGGAGGCGACGTTCTGCGGCCCGACCCTGGGGTCAGACCCGCCGGTATGTAGCTCGGTCGCGATTGCGCCCTCGACCGGCTCGGGGTCAGACCCTGGCTCGAGGGCGCGTCGAAACGTCGGCGTCGCCGCGTAATCGAGGTCGATGTTGTGGCGCCGGCTCCTTACGCGGCGGCCGCGGCGACGCCTGGCAAGATGCGCCGGAGGAACTGGCCGGTATAGCTGTCCTCGACGTCGGCGACCTGCTCCGGCGTCCCGGCTGCGATCAGCTCGCCACCGGCCTCGCCGCCTTCGGGCCCGAGGTCGATCAGCCAGTCGGCCTGTTTGATCACGTCGAGGTTGTGCTCAATCACGAGCACGGTGTTACCGGCGTCGACGAGCCGCTGGAGGACGTCGAGTAGCTTCTCGATGTCCGCGAAGTGGAGGCCAGTCGTCGGCTCGTCCAGGATGTAGAGCGTCCGACCTGTCGCCACCTTCGAAAGCTCTGCGGCGAGCTTCACGCGCTGGGCCTCGCCGCCGGAGAGCGTGGTTGCGGGCTGACCGAGCTTGACGTAGTCAAGGCCGACGTCATGGAGGGTCTGCAGCCGCCGACGCAGCTTCGGGATCTTGGCGAAGAAGCGAAGCGCCTCCTCGACAGGCATGTCGAGGACATCGGCGATGGACTTGCCCTTGAACCGGACCTCGAGCGTCTCCCGGTTGTAGCGCTTCCCATGGCAGGTCTCGCACGGGACGTAGACGTCCGGGAGGAAATGCATCTCGATCTTGATCTGACCGTCGCCCTTGCACGTTTCGCAGCGACCACCGCGAACGTTGAATGAGAACCGCCCGGGCTTGTAGCCCCGGACCTTCGCCTCCGGCGTCAGCGAGTACAGCTCACGGATATGGTCGAAGAGCTTCGTGTACGTCGCCGGGTTCGATCGAGGCGTGCGGCCGATCGGGCTCTGGTCGATGTCGATGACCTTGTCGAAGCACTCGATGCCGTCGACTCCTTCGTGGTCACCCGGTTTGAGGCGGACGCGGTGCAGCCGGTTCGCGAGCGACTTGTAGACGATCTCGTTGACGAGCGTCGACTTCCCGGACCCGGAAACCCCCGTTACGCAGATGAACTTGCCTACCGGGAACTCGATGTCGATGTCCTTCAGGTTGTGCATCGTCGCCCCGCGGACGGTGAACCCGCCGCTGTCGCCCGTCCGCCGTGCGGGAACGGCAATCTCGCGCTCTCCGCTGAGGTACTTGCCGGTCAGCGATGCCGGGTTCCGCTCGACGTCTTCGGCTGGACCATCGGCGACGACGTGGCCGCCGTGCTCGCCGGCCCCTGGCCCCATGTCGACGAGGTGGTCCGCAGCTCGCATCATCTGCTCGTCGTGCTCGACGACGAGCACGGTGTTCCCGAGGTCGCGCAGCCGCTCGAGTGTGCCGATCAGCTTGCCGTTGTCGCGTTGGTGGAGGCCGATCGACGGCTCGTCCAGGATGTAGAGGACGCCGACAAGCTGCGAGCCAATCTGGGTCGCCAACCGCAGGCGCTGCGCCTCGCCACCCGAGAGCGTTGCCGAAGCGCGATCCAGCTGCAGATACCCGACCCCGACGTTGTCCAGAAAGGTGAGTCGCTCTCGGATTTCCTTGATGATCCGGGCACCGATCAACTGCTCGGTCTCGCTTAGCTGCAGCTCGTCCAGAAACTCGATTGCGCGTGTGACCGACATCTGCGTGAACTCGTGGATGTTCTTCTCTCCCACCGTGACGGCCAACACTTCGGGCTTGAGCCGCGCACCGTGGCAGACCGGGCAGGGCCGGAAGCTCATGTACTCCTCGATTCGTTCGCGCTGCTGCGAGGAGTCCGTCTCGCGGTAGCGGCGCTCGAGGCTCGGGACGATCCCTTCGAACGCGAGCATGTACGAGCGCCTACGGCCCATTCGGTTGCGGTACTGGACGTACACACGGTCGCCGTCGGTGCCGTAGAGGAAGAGGTTGCGATGCGGCTCCGAGAGCTCCTCCCAGGGCGCATCCAGGTCGATCTCGTACCGGTCCGCGATCGCCTGGATCACTGATTCGTAAAACGTCGAGTTTCCGACCGACCACGGCACGAGCGCTCCCTCCGCCAGCGAAAGGGTCGGGTCCGGCACGAGCAGATCAGGGTCGATTTCCTGCTGCGCACCGAGCCCGGTGCAGCGGGGGCAGGCGCCGTGCGGCGAGTTGAACGAGAAGATGCGCGGCTGGAGTTCGGGAAGCGACACCCCGTGATCCGGACAGGCGAACTTTTCCGAGAACAACAGCGCCCGGTCCTCGTCAACGATGTCGATGGCCACGAGCCCATCCGCAAGTGCTGCGGCTGTCTCGACCGATTGCGCGAGCCTCGCACGAAGGTCGGGCTTCATGCGGAGCCGGTCGACAATCACCTCGATCGTGTGCTTGAACTTCTTGTCCAGCGCAATCGGCTCAGGCTCCTCGAGCAAGTGTTGCTCTCCGTCGACCTTGACGCGGCTGAACCCGTCACGGCGGAGCTCGTCGAAGAGGTCCCGGAACTCCCCCTTGCGGTCGCGGACAACCGGCGCGTTGACCGTGAAACGTGTCCCTTCCGGCAACTGCAGGATCTGGTCGACGATCGACTCGAGGCTCTGCCCGGCGATCGGACGGCCGCAGATCGGGCAGTGCGGGCGACCGACGCGCGCGTAGAGAAGACGAAGGTAGTCGTAGATCTCCGTCACCGTGCCGACCGTCGATCGGGGGTTTCGAGACGTGGTCTTTTGGTCGATGGAGATCGCCGGGCTGAGGCCGTCGATCGAGTCGACGTCGGGTTTTTCCATCATCTGCAGGAACTGCCGTGCGTAGGCGGAAAGCGACTCGACGTAGCGCCGCTGCCCCTCGGCGTAGATTGTGTCGAAGGCGAGAGAGGACTTTCCCGAGCCGGAGAGCCCCGTGATGCATACGAGGCGGTTTCTCGGCAGGCGGACCGTGACGTTCTTGAGGTTGTGTTCGCGCGCTCCGTGGACGATCAGCTGGTCGCTCGCCATCAGCGCGCAGTCTATCCAGTCGAACTGACGTTCGGTTCACGGCCCATGGCCACTCGTCGACCGAACGGCACAGGCCGGCCCTGACGGGGTTCTGAAGTACGTATTCGACCGCCGCGACGAAGTGCTCGTCGGTGTCAATCACCCGGGCCGCGAACCGGTCACCAAACAGGTGCCCCTTCCGCTCATAACGTCGGTTGAACGCCTGCGCGTACCTCCCGTTCAGGCGGTGGAAACCCGCCGACAGCCTCACTCGCGTCGTTTCGACGATCAGGTGGTAATGCGTGCCCATGAGGCAGAACGCGTGGACGCGCCACCCGAAGCGCACGCCCACCTGCGTGAGGAGGCGGACGAAGTGCCGGCGATCGTCGTCGCAGGTGAAAAGCCAGCCCTCGTGGACTGCGCGACCCGTGACGTGATAAACGCCGTCGGGGAGGTTGTTACGGAGCGCTCGCGCCATCAGCGTTGACGCTAGCGGCGCCACCGCGCCGAGCCGGCACGTTGCGAAAAGTCGCAACACATCCGGCACACGTCGGGCATGCATCGGCATGACCTACCGCGACGTGGCTTTTCGTCTATACGACCAGGGTCTGACCCTCGGCCTTGCCCCCAGGTCGCGGCGACTCCTGTCTGCCGTGAAAAGGCGTCGCCCTTGCCGCTCGGTCGTCTCAGCGACGAAGGGCCATCCGCGGGGCCGGAAGCGTGGGTCTGGCCCCCTCGGCTACGAGCGGGCGCGTCCGCGGGTCTGACCGCCCGTCGACTGACGGGCCCGATCGTCGGGCCCTCAGCGGTCGCCGTCGCGGCACGGACCGTGGGCCGACGGCCTCAAAAGACGCAACCTTCGACGAACAGCGTTAGGCGGCGAGCCTGGCGAGCAGCCTGCAGATCTCTCGCGGCCGGGAGACTCCGTCGATCGCGAGTGGACCGGCCACGACCGTTCCATAACCGAAGATCCGGCCTGGCAGCGACTGTTCAAGCTGCAGTTGGTCGACACGCCGGAGCGGGACCGCCGCCGCGCGCTGACGCGCTGTGCGGCGAACGATCGCCAGCTTCTCGGTCGTGACTACGACATGAGTGCGCTCCCACCGCCAGACGGCCCGGAACGCGACCGTGGCCGCGACGACCAACGCGGCGGCGCCCAGCGCCAGCGCGACGGTTCCACCTACCAGCAAGACGGCCCCGAGGCCCCCAAATGCGAACGCCTTCAGGAAGGGCCGCATCAGGACGATGCCGTGCCGTCGCGACTGGAAACAGAGCTCTTCTCCATGGCGAAGCCGCACCTGGCCGCGTTCTCCGGCGGCTTCGGGTTTCCTGCGACAATCCGCACCACATGCGCGAGACGGCTCGCCGTGCCTTCGTCGTTGCCGTTGTCATCGTCGGCGTCATCGCCGTGGCCTTGGCGCTCTGGAAGTTGCGGGTGATCATTGCCCTGCTCTTCCTGGCGTTCATCATCGCCGCCGCAATGCGGCCCGGCGTCGACGCACTGCACCGCCACCGCATACCGCGCGGCCTCGGCATCCTCCTCCACTACCTCGGGCTTGCGGCACTCGTCGGCCTTCTCCTCTGGGCGGCTGTCCCGCGCGCGATCGATCAGGTCCAGCAAGCCCTCGGCGGCAGCATTCCTACCTCGAAGGCGGAGGTGCGCAAGCGAGCCGCGCACTCGACTGGGATCAAGCACGTGATCCTGAAGGCGCTCGAAGATCGTCTCGACAAGCTGCCCTCGGGGTCACAGCTCGTGCACCCTGCGCTCGAAGCCACTCGTCTGAGCTTGGAGATCGTCGTGGGCATCTTCTTCACACTCGCGAGCGCTGCCTACTGGATCTTCGAGCGCGACCGCGCTGTCGACCTCGTCACCTCACTCTTACCCAGAAACCGACGTAAGGTGGTCCGGGACACCTGGCGCCTGATCGATCTCAAGCTGGGGGCCTATGTCCGGGGTCAGGGCATTCTCATTCTCGCGGTCGCAACCGTCCTTTCAATCTCGTTCTCCGCGATCGGACTACCGTTCTGGCTCCTCGTCGGAGCCTTCGCGGGGCTCGTGGAGATCATCCCGGTGATCGGGCCTCTGGCCGCGGGCTCGCTCGCAGTCGGCGTCGGCCTGACGCAGTCGTGGCAGACCGCGCTCTACGCGGGCCTGATCGTGCTCACGGTTCGGCTGCTCGAGGACTATGTCGTCATTCCACGCGTGCTTGGCGACGCCGTAGGACTGTCACCGCTGCTGGTGCTCCTTGCAGTCGCCGGAGCGGCGACGCTGTTCGGGGGGTTCGCCGTGCTGCTTGCGATACCGCTGGCGGCGGTGGTCGCAACCCTTGTACAGGTCATCCTGCTCAACGTGAATCCGGCCGAAGAGGAGACGCCCACAGTCCTCTTTCCTGCAAAGGACGTCGAGAGCACGAGAGGTTGAGGGGGTCAGGCGCGACGCCAGCGGCCGAAGATCAGGCCGCCCAGGGTGAAGCCGAGCCCGAACGTTCCGACCGAGAAAGCTCCGAGCGCGACCGCTTTTCGCCACGGGGACAGTCGCTGCCACCGACCGAGCGCCTCGCGCTCCTCGGTCGTCAGCGGCTCGCCGCGTCGCTTCTTGCGCAGAGCGCCCCCCGCACGGAGCCCGAGGTAGAGGTCGTCGAAGATCTCGGCGGGCTCGTCGACCACGGCCAGACTATAGCCTCCTCCGGTCGTGCCGACCCGCCTCCTCCACGTCTCGGATCTCCACGTGGGCACGGCGGAAGATTCGGCGGTCTTGGCCGCTTTCCTCGCCCTTGTCGAGCAGCATCGGCCAGAGTTGCTCGTCGCGAGCGGCGACCTCACGCATCGCGGCCGGCCGGACCAACACGAGCGAGCAGCCGAGCTGCTGCGCTCGTTCGGCACGCCGGTTCTCGCGGTCCCGGGGAATCACGACATCCCCCACACGATTCCGGCGCGGTTCTTCCACACGTTCGACGCGTTCGAGCGTGAGTGGCAGACCTCCCAGCCCGTGTATCGCTCTGACACATTGCTGGTGGCCGGCCTCAACTCCGTACGGCCGTGGCGGCACCAGTCCGGCGGCCTCAGCCGAGCGCAGCTTCGTCGGGCCGCGGAGACGCTGGCAACCGCCTCCCCGAGCGCACTGCGAGCCGTCGTTTTGCATCACCAGTTGATCGGCGC
>JBKPNC010000150.1:0-25930 GCA_046732435.1 Actinomycetota bacterium | reverse complement strand
GCTCGAAGGCGCGCTCGACCTCGGCCCGGGCGCTGACGTCGCTGCGCAGCGCGATCGCGCGCCGCCCGAGCGCCTCGACCTCGCCCGCGGTCACGTCCGCGGCCAGGACGTCGACGAGCGCCACGTCGGCTCCGGCCGCGGCCAGCGCCAGCGCGTCCGCGCGCCCGAGCCCGCGCGACCCGCCCGTTACAACCGCCACGCGGCCGGACAGGTCGATCTCGAGCGCCACGCGGCAACTCTCGCAGATGCGGTCAGTCGAGAAACCGAATCGAATGCACGACGTGGTCGAGCTCGCCGCGCTCGCGGGTTGTCGCGTCGGCGAGATAGGTCGCGTCGACGACCAGCCGCTGGCCGTCCACGTCGAGGATCCAGAGCCGATCGACCTGGCCGGGCGCCTGCTGGTAGCGGTCGCTCGCCCAGCCCTCGGCCGTCCAGCTCTCGAACACGCCCTCGTCGCAGTCGGCGAAATCGATATTCGTCGGGACGGAGAGCTCGACATACTCACCGCCATAGCCCGCCAAGGAAACGTCGGTCGGAGTCGCAGCGCTTCGGAGCGGCTGGTGTGCGAGCGCCGACGCCAGCGCGTCCACGGTCCGACCCGGTGCGACCATTGGCTTGCCTGCCCAACGGCACGGCGTCGAATACACGGCGCCGACATCCCAGAATCCCAGGGCGACGGTGAACGGCAGCCTCGCGCCCTTCCCGATCGCCCATCCGTCGTAGTTGAACCAGCCCGCGGGCAGCGTGATCGCGATCTTCGGCACTCGCGCGGCGCGCGCGCCCCTGCGATCACGGGCCGTTAGATCGAGCACATGGGTCCCCGGCTGGAGCTGCTGACGTCCCTGCCCGAGCGGCGCCGACTCGCGCGCGGCCGAGCCACCGCACGCGGAGAGCGCGAGGGCGAGCGCAACCACTATGGCCGGCGTGGCCGCGCGTGCCCACATGGTTAGGGCTTCGACCACGACGCCCACTCCTCGCGGTGCCGCTGCGCCAGCTCGGCGACCTTCTTGCGAATGCCAGCTGGAACTTCGGCGTTGACGCCGACGATCCCGACCGCTTCGCGCTCGATCCCGATTTCGAAGCTCCCGCCGTCGAGCTTCCCGTCGAGGTAGGACCGGACCGCGAACTCCACCGCTCGGTCGAAACGCTTGACGACCGAGACGAGAACGTGGGAGCCCAGGTAGGAGCGGTCGACGTCGCTGCCGATCGCCCACACGCCGCGCATTGATGCAGCAGAGAGCGCGCCTAGACTGCACGCTGCGGCCGGAGCGAAGACGATTCGCGAGCCGCGGTCGATTTGCCGGTTGGCTAACGCCTCGCAAACCGAGGCGCGTGAAAATGGGCCCGCGTAGTGCACGAGGACCTTCGCGGCCGGCATCGCTTCGTGGACGCCGATCCTGAATCCGTCCACAAGGTTCACGTCGACGGCCGGGTCGCCGGCGACGACCGACACCACGGCACGCTTGGGCCCGCGCCGTTTCTCCATCAGCGCGCCCATGTACCCGGCGAGGTAGCTCGCCGGCCCCTCGATGAAGAAGATGTCGGCCGCGTTCGGGTACCGGTGGATCCTCGTGGCGTCCCACCTCGGGGTCGGGTCGACGAAGACGAACGCCGTGTCTGGATGCCGCGCGATCTCCGGGACGAACATGTCGTGGACCGCCGGGCCCGCGAGGAGCACAAGGTCGACGCCGCGGAGGCGCCGGCGCACGGGGCCGGACAGCGTGCGGCGTGAAGGGTCGATCACGAGCGTCGTCGTTTCGAGGCCGTAAAGCCGCTTGGCCTCCAGGAGCCCATCCACATAGGGCGCGAAGACGTCCTCGCTGGTACTCGGCTCGCGTGGCAGCACGAGCGCGACACGCTTCGCCCTTGCCGCGCGGGTCGCGACGGCCCGGCCGGCGCCCGAAAAGGCGCCGGCAGCCAGAACGACGCCCGTGGACGCGACGACCACGGCGACGAGCGCCACTGCGGCCACGTTACGCCTGGTCAGATGCCTGCGCCGAAAGCGGCGTAGCCAGGCCAGGCGCACCGCCGGTAGGGGCGGCAGCGGCACGAGCGGCACGACCTCGACGACCTTCACCCCGTCGTCGATTCCCTTGAGCCGTTCGGGGCCTCGGTGCTCGAAGCGGATACCTCCGACCTGGCGCGCGAGCGAGACGACGGTCTCGCTGGCGAGGATCTCGCCGCCTCGTGCGCGGCTGCAGAGACGCGCAGCGACGTTGAGCGCGCCGCCGCGATATCCGCCTTCCACGGCTACCGCCTCACCCGCGTCGACGCCGATCCCGACTCCGAGCGGAAGCGCGGGCCGGCCGTCGCCGCTCGTGCGGAACAGGCGCTGCAGCTCGACCGCGGCGCGGAGGGCATCCCTCACCGATCCGAAGGCGCCGAGCGCTTCATCGCCCCGAAGCTCGACCAGCTCGCCTCCGTGCTCGGTGATGCCCCTGCGTGCGACGGCGGCGAAGCGCTGCGCCACCCGTGCGCCCTCCTCGTCGCCGTGGTACTCGGTGAAGCGCGTGTAGCCGCGCACGTCCGCGATCAGGAACGTTCGCAGCGCTGGGGCGGCGTCGTTCACCGGCTCGTCGCGCCTTGGCTCTTCATCGCCGATCGTCCCTGCCGCTCGCGCGTAGCCGCCACTCGCCCGCCTCGCTCCTGCCGAGGAGCGTGATCAACAGCGTCGTGACGCGCTCGCGCCTGCCCAGCGAGAACGTCAGGTAACCAACGCGTCGTGCTCCCTGCTTGAGCACGAGCCGTGATACCCCGGGCACGAACAGCGACGATTCGTGTGCCATCGACGCTCCATGCGCGCCGACCAGCAGCGCGCTGTCCCAGAGCGTGCCCCTGAAGACGATCGATCCGACGTTGACGACAGCGAGCTTGACGGCCGCGTAGCGATACCGCTCGGGCCGTAGCCAGCCCTCCTTCGGGACTGCGGAGTCGACGAAGTCGAGCAGCCGGACGCGGAGCGCGAGCGCGTGGTCCTCGCCGTACAGCACGATCGCCCGACCGATGTCCGTCTTGCCGCGCGCGCGTTGCTTCGCGCGAAGCGGGCCTCCCGACGAACGAACGATGAACGTCGGTTCGGGAGCGGAGGCGTCAGCGTCGGCCGCTGGGTGGGCGCTGGTCGACCCGCAAGCGGGGAGCGCCAGCGCCACGACGAACGCCGGTATGGCGGCGAACGCCGCGCCCGGCCGGCTCACGACCGCCGCCGAAGGACGGCTACGTGGATGAGACGATGGATTCGCATTGCGGCGCCTTCTTCCTGACTGGCCGAATAGACGCCGTGCGGCCAGGTGCCGGTTGAGCTGACGACGACATTTCGGACGACCGAAATGGCCCAAGTCCA
Source organism: Actinomycetota bacterium (assembly GCA_046732435.1). Lineage (GTDB taxonomy): Bacteria > Actinomycetota > Thermoleophilia > Gaiellales > Gaiellaceae > JALZFG01. The sequence continues at coordinate 22,590 of JBKPNC010000150.1, read as the reverse complement.
GGAAACGACCTCGTCTTCGATGTACCCAACCCCTACGCTCGATCGCATGCGCACGCCGTTCGCAAGCACCCGTATCGGACCGCCGCCTTCAGTGAACGCTGCCGTCAGCGCCTCGCGCCGCGTCTTGTAGAGCGTGACCGAGACGTCCGTCGAGGGTTGACGGAAGAACAGGTCTTCGGTGGAGACGCCGGGGCCGAGATAGCCGCTGTAGGTCCTACGCCAGGCACCGCACCTTCCCGGGAAGTACGGCGCCCGCTCCGGCGACCATTGGCTCGGCGAGCGGGTACTGAACCAGGCTGATCGAGCGGTGGGAAACACCGTCTTGAGCACGTCGGCGCGCCCGCACCCACGCGCGCCGTGAAGCCCTCGGTCGAATGCCTGAGCGGACTGAGCGACCGTGAACCCGATCACCGCCGCCGTGACCGCCGCGACCACGAGAACGCGTTGTCCGCTCATTTCACCCTCGCTCGAGTCGCCACGTAGACGTCGGACATTCCCTCGGGCCCCGGTGCGCGGCCGAAGAGCAGCTGCTCGGCGTCCCACGAGAGGGAGGGCCGGGTCTCGCTCGCGGCGGTGTTGACGCCGCCGCCGACGTTCACTGGCGCAGACCACGCGTCGTCGACGCTGCTCCGAGACGAAGCCCACACGTCCTGTCCGCCGACGGTTCCCGGGCGGTTCGACGAGAAGACCACCTCGAGCCCGTCCTTGCGCACGTTCGGCTGAATGTCGTTCGCGCTGCTGTTCAGCTCGTCCACGGCCGCGGCCGGGCCGAACGACGCCTGGCCGAGCGACTGGCTGACGTAGATGTCGCCCGGCACGACCGCGAAGCTACGCGAGAAGTACAGGAGCCCCGTTCCGTCGGCCTCGACGTACGATGGCCCCTGCTCGTCGAGGGCGCTGTTTGGGCCCGCAGGCGCACAGGCGAGGTGCACCGGCTCACTCCATCCGTGCATTCGGTTGTGCCGCGTGAAGTAGATGTCCCCCAGCCCGCAGCTTCCGGCCGCCGCCCGGCGGCTCACGAAGAAGAGACCGCCGCCTCGAACGGGCGTCGGGCAGAAGTCGTCCGCCGCCGAGTTGACCGGCGCCGGAAGGGGCTGAGGCGCGCCGAACCCCGCGTCGACCGTCGGTCGCGATGCCACCCAGATGTCGAGCAGGCCGGATCCGCCCGGACGGTTGGACGCCATGTAGATGCTCAGCCCGTCTGGCGACTGGATGGGACAGCCGTCGAGGAACGCGGTGTTCAGCTCGGAGCTGTTCCCGCCGACCGCGTCGATCTTCTGCGCCGCAGACCAGTCCGAGAAGTGCGCGGCGCTCGCCGTCCCCGCAATGGCGATGCACGCCAGCATTACGAGGGCGACGGTGACACGTTGACGCATCGTCCTTCCTTTCATGACTACTCCTCCCGGTCGCTTCATCGCCCGGCGACCGTCGCGCGAGGCGCTCGCGAGGCGCTCGCACGCCGCTTGCAAATCGCTCGAACCGCGGCTTCTCGTTTGGGAAGAACCGGTTTACGCTTCGGCCAGATGCCCGGCGCCGGCGCCGTCGAGTTCCTCCTGCTCGGCCCACTCGAGGTCCGCGTCGACGGGCGGTCGATTGCACTCGGCGGCGCAAAGCAGAGAGCCGTCATGGCGCTCCTCCTGCTTCACCCGAACCAAGTCGTTTCGGTCGATCGAATCGTGGACGAGGTGTGGGGCGAGGAACCTCCGCGTTCCGCTCGTCACACCGTGGAGGGGTATGTCTCGCGACTGAGGCGTGCGATCGAGCCCGAGGGCCCATCGATCGTCCGCGAAGGAGATGGGTACCGGCTCGACCTCGATGGCGCCCGGCTGGACGCCCAGGCCGCCCGCGACCTTCTGCGCTCGGCCGACGACGCCTCGAAGTCGGGCGACGGCGACGCGGCCGCCGCGCTGGCGCGCGAGGCGTTACTCCTGTGGCGCGGCGGTGCGCTACGAGACGCGCCGCTGCACGGCGCGGGCCGCGCGGAAGCGGAGGAGCTCGACGAGCTCCGGCTGCGCGTGGTCGAGCGGCTGGCCGACGCAGAGCTCGCACTCGGCAGGAACGACGATGTGCTCGCGCTCATTCGGCCGCTCGTCGACGAGCACCCGTACCGCGAGCGCTTCGTCGCGCAACTCATGCTGGCCCTTTATCGCTCGGGCCGACCCGCCGAGGCACTCGACCTCTACGAGCGCGCCCGCCGGACGCTCGACCGCGACCTCGGCCTCCAGCCGAGCGCCGAGCTGCAGCGGCTCTCCGGCGACATGGTCCGCCACGACCCGCGGCTGGCGTCTCCCGCGCAGCCCGAGGGACCGGGTCCGGCCGACGGACATCCCGCGGCGGGCCGCCGTCGAGTTACGCACCGCCGGGCCGCGGCCGCGGTTGTGCTCCTCGTCCTCGTCGTGGGAACCGCAGTCGCGGCGCTCGGCTTCACGCGCGGCGACGGCGCCCCACCCGAGCTGCTGCCGAGCAGCCTCGTCCGGCTCGATCCCGAGACACTCGAGCCGACGAAGGTGATTCCCGTCGGGCCGAGAGCCGACTTCGCTGTCGCCGCCGGCGGATATCTCTGGATCACGCACGGCATCATCCGCCACACGAACAACGGTGAAGGCCTTCGCAATGCCGGCGACCGGACGCTCACCCGCGTCGACCCGGAGACCGGCGACACGAGCGCGGTGGGCGAACTTGCCCCCTGCGGCCTGACGGCGGACCCGTCGGGGGACGTCTGGGTGGCCAACTGCTACGCGTCCGGCCCGGCCAACGTCCAGCGCGTCCATGCGAGGACGCTGGAGTTCGGGCCGACGTGTGCGGCTCCGACGGGTCCGGGTTACTTCAGGGGGATGGCATATGGTGGCGGCTCACTCTGGTTGAGCGGCCCCGCCGGAACTCGCAGGCTCACCGAGTTTGACCCCTCGACGTGTGCGCGGCGGGCGATCCGCCTCGAGCATCCTCCGGCGGTGCTGGCGTGGTCGGAGGGCTACGGCGACCTCTGGATGGACGACTTCGAGGGCGGGAGCGTCTCGCGCATGGACGCGGGGACCCGGGCGGTGACGAAGACACACGAGTCGGTGGCCCACTACCCGGGCGTCCTCGTGGTACAGGGGGATGCCGTCTGGGTCGGAGACTGGGACATCGCGGACGTGGTGCGCCTGCCCGCCGTCGGATCGGGACCACCGCGCCACATTCGGTTGCGTGTGCACAGGCATCCCGCGGGGGTCACGGGCATCGCCGCCGGCGACGGCTTCGTCTGGGCGACACTCCCCGAGGATCACTCTCTGTGGCGCATCAACCCGAGGACGGGCCGGCAGCGGCGAATCCCGCTTCGGTACGCGCCGTGGGGGGTCGCCGTGGCCGACGACGGGGTCTGGGTGACCCTGCGGCCGCGCGGCTGAGCCGCGAGTCAGTCTCGCGGGATGAAGATCTCGCGCGCGATCACGAGCCGCTGGATCTGCGACGTCCCCTCGTAGATCTGGAAGAGCTTCGCGTCGCGCATGAGCTTCTCGACGGGGAACTCCTTGATGTAGCCATAGCCGCCGAAGACCTGCACGGCGTCGGTCGTCACCTTCATCGCCGTGTCCGCGGCGAAGCGCTTCGCGAACGACGACTGCAGCGTCGAGCGCCGGCCCTGGTCGAGCAGCCACGCGGCCTGCCAGCACAGAAGGCGCGCCGCCTCGATCTCCGCGGCCATGTCCGCGATGGGGAAGCTCACGCCCTGGTTCATCGCGATGGGCTGGTCGAACTGCGTTCGCTCGCGCGCGTACTCGACCGCGTGCTCGTAGGCGGCCCGCGCGACGCCCACCGCCCCCGCCGCCGTTCCCGGGCGCGTGAAGTCGAGCGTCCGCATCGCGATCTTGAACCCCTCGCTCTCCTCGCCCAGCCGGTGGTCGGCCGGAACCCGGACGTCCTGGAAGGCGATCGCCGACGTGTCCGTGGCCCGCTGGCCCATCTTGTCGAGGTGCCGCTCAACCACGACGCCCTCGGCATCCATCGGGACGATGAAGGCGGAGAGCCCGCGGTGGCCCCGGCTGCGGTCGGTGGAGGCGAAGACGACCGTCCACGCGGCATGACCGGCATTGGTGATGAACATCTTGGAGCCGTTGAGGACGTAGTCGTCACCGACGCGGACGGCCGTCGTCTGGATGCCCGAGACGTCCGACCCGGCGTTGGGCTCTGTGAGCGCGAACGAGCAGAGGATCGGCTCGTCGATCAGCGGCGGCAGCCAGCGGCGCTTTTGCTCCTCGGTGCCGGCGAGGATCACGGGAGCCGCGCCGAGCGTGTTCGCGATGATCGAGACCGTGATGCCGGAGCAACCCCACGCGAGCTCCTCCCCGGCGAGGATGCCGTCGAAGACACTCAGTCCGAGGCCGCCGTACTCCTCCGGAATGTGGACGTTCATCAGCCCGACGTCGTGGGCCTTCGCGATGACGTCGGCGGGGTGGGTGGAGTGCTCGTCGTACTCGGCCGCCTTCGGCCTGATCTCCTTCTCGGCGAAGTCGTGCGCCAGCTCGCGCAGCGACTTCTGCTCGGCGGTGAGCTCGAACGAGATCCCGCCGACTGCCTCGTGGATCGCGGTCATGCTGTACCTCTCGGCGTTGACTGACCAGTCAGTCAAGAATACTCCCGATCGCGCGAAGCGAGCGCGGAATCGAGGGTGATCGCGCACAGAAAGAGCACGAACAGGGAGTCTGTAGGCTCTTCGGCATGGACCTCGAGCTCACCGACGAGCAGCGGCTGATCCAGGACACCGTGCGCTCCTTCGTCGAGGATCGCGTGCTTCCGAACGCGATCGAGAACGACATCGAGCACCGCCTCGACCTCGGCGTGATCGAAGGGATGACGGAGCTCGGGCTGCTCGGAATCGTGGTTCCCGAGCAGTACGGCGGATCGGGGCTCGACTTCGTCTCCGAGGCGCTCGCCTGCGAGGAGATCGAGCGCGGCGAAGCCGCCTTCCGCACGTTGATCTCGGTCCACGTGGGACTGAACTCTCTTTCGCTGCTGAGGTACGCCACCGAAGAGCAGAAGCAGCGCTGGCTCGCGCCGCAGGCGAAAGGCGAGAAGATCGCCTGCTTCGGGCTGACGGAGCCGGGCGCAGGATCGGACGTGGCGTCCATGCGCTCGAACGCACGCCGCGAGGGCGACGTCTACGTCCTCAACGGCCAGAAGAACTGGATCTCGTACGCCACCGTCGCCGACCACGCCCTCGTGTTCGCGAAGACGGATCCCGAGGCGCGCCACAAGGGCATCTCGGCCTTCGTCCTCGAGAAGGGAATGCCGGGCTTCAGCGCCGCCGAGACGGAGAACAAGCTGGGCATCTGGGCAGGGTCGACAGGTGAGCTCTTCTTCGAGAACGTCGAGGTGCCCGCCGAGAACCTGATCGGCGAGGAGGGGCAGGGCTTCGAGATCGCCATGTACGGCCTCGACCAGGGGCGGTTCACCGTGGCGGCCGGCGCGTGCGGCGTCGCTCGCGCGTGCCTCGAACGCTCGGTCGAATACGCGCGCGAACGGGAGACGTTCGGGCAGGCGATCGGGCGCTACCAGTTCGTCCAGGACATGATCGCGGAGATGGTGCTCGGCTATGAGACGTCAAAGCTGCTTGTCATGCAGGCGGCCTGGATGAAGGACGAGGGCCGGCGCAACACCCGCGAGACGTCACTGGCGAAGTGGCACGCGACCGAGTCGGCCTTCCGCGCCGCCCACCTGGCGATCCAGGTTCACGGCGCGTACGGCTACTCCGCCGAGTACGGAATCGAGCGCTACTTCCGCAACGCCCGGGCGCCGATCATCTACGAGGGCACGACGCAGATCCACAAGCTTATGCAGGCCGAGCACGCGCTCGGCTTCCGGCGCCTGAACGGACGCGACGGCGACATCTCTCCGCTCGCGGCGTGGGGGCCCGCGCTGCTCGCCCGCGGCGAGCCGCCCGTGCCGGCGCGCTAGGCCGGGCCGGAGTACTCGAACGGACCGATCGCCGTGTACCGGCCCTGGTGCTCGATGCTGATGCCGTTCGACACCCGGAAGCGCTTCGAGGAGCCGAAATCCGCGCGCTTCGTGACGATGCCCTGCGGCAGAACGGCGCCGGGAGTGACCTCCGCACCGGTGACCGGGTTCTTGATCGGCTCCGAATCGACTTCGACGTAGTCCCCGGCCCGGATACGGAATCCGACACCGTCATGATCGATGTCGTACGCAACGGCGTGCGGCCCGTCGATCGTCGGCCACGTCCAGGCGAGCACGCCCCACGGCCCGCCCGCCCCGCCGCCGACGAGCGTCTCGATCGCGGCCCGCTGCGCGTCGTCGGCGCGCTCGTCGACCAGGATGAGCGCGTGGCCGTTGCCCTGGTGAATCGCGCCGGGCCACTTCACCATGACCGTGAACGTGAGCCCCGCGAGCGGGATCTCGCCGAAGCTGCCGTCGTCGACGCTCCACGTCCACCCGCCCTCGCAGTGGCCCTGCGTCGGGAGCGCGTTGAAGTTGCACGGACAGCCGTAGTCGCAGTTGCACGCGATCATGATCGTGCCGCGCAGGCTCCAAGCCGGAATCGTCATCGGCGGGACTTTACTGCGCGGTCCTGGAGTTGAGCGCGAAGCTCGTCGGCCCAGTCGATCGCGGCATCGGTCCGTCGCAGCCCGAGCTCGAGCACCTGCCGCGGGAATCGGTTCCGTTCCGAGCGCGAGATCGTCCGATCGAGCTCCCGGTAGCGCTCGTGGTCTGCCGCGTAGCGTGCGCGGTACGCATCCGCGGCAGCCTGCGTGGCGCCAGGAGGCGCGTAGCGGCCGAAGAAGATCTTGAGGAGGTAGACGTCGGGCTCGTCGTCCGCCGCCACCTCGCCGAGCCAGCGCTCGAGCGCCCGACGGCCTTGCGGAGTCAGCCGGTGCAGCTGCTTGTCCGGACGCTCCGCCTGCTCCACGGTCCTCGTGCTCGTGAGACCCAGCGCCGCGAGTCGTGTGAGCACCTTGTAGATCTGGCTCCGCGCGGGGGCCCAGATCAGACCGACGCTTCGGTCGGCGAGCCGCCACAGGTCGTAGCCGGAGCGCTCCTTCCCCTCCGAGTATGCGAGCAGCCCGAGCACGGCGAAGTCGGAGGTGGAAAGCTCGTCGACGGTCAAGCGCGCGCCGCGAGAAACGAAAGGATCGCCGCGCGAACCTGATCGGCCGTCGGGCCGACCAGGAGGTCGACGCCGTGCGCATCGCCCGGTACCAGCAGGAGCCGTTTCTGCGCCGCGGGGCAGGCGGCGTAGAGCTCGGGCGTATCGCTCTGCGAGTAGGGGTCGCCCCGTGCGGTGACGAAGAGCGCGGGCCGGGAGAGCTTCCGCGCTGACGGCAGCACGTCCGTTCCGCCGAGATAGCGCTCCGCCGACAGGCTGACCACGCCCGCGATCGGCGTGGCCGGCCGCGCAGCGGCGATGATCGACGCCTTGGCGCCTTCGGATGCACCCACGAGACTGACCGAGCGCGCGCCGAGGCGGCGTAGCTCGACGGCCGCGGCCGCCGCCTCCGCGTCGGCGCGGGCGCGGCCGTAGTCGTAGACCAGGACGCGGTAGCCGGCGGCGGTCAGCGTGCGGGCGAACGGGAGCCACGAGCAGAGGTTGCGGTCGCTCTGGTTCGACAGCACGATGCCGGCGGTTCCGTCTCCGAGGACGGCGGCGCGAAGCGAATCGTTGCGGCTGACGGCGAACCGGACGATGCGGATGTCGGCGCCGGCCCGGACGCATCCGTCGAGCGACGGGAGGCGGACGTGCGCCTGGAGGAAACGGATCAGGGTCCCGGCGAACGCCGACCACGAGCCGTCCGGACGCTGCAACAGATCCCAACCGTGTCCCTCGGTCACCGGGAGGACGGTCAGCGCCTTGCCGCGCGCGCGGACATGACGGTAGAGCGAGCGCACCGCGGACACCCGTACGTACGGGTCACCCCTGGCAACGGCGAAAAGTACCGGGAGCCGGATGCGACGTGCCGCCTGGTTCGCCGTGAGGCGGTGGCCCTTGCGGCCGAACGGGGTCGACAGCTCGTCGCCCGAGAGGTCGGCTACCGCGGCGAGCGTCGCCACGCGGACGCCGGAGACGAGCGCGATCGAGCCGCCCATCGACGCGCCGACGACCTCGACGGACGCAGCGCCGAGCGCGCGGAGCCTGGCCGTCGCGGCGGCGACGTCCGACACGTAATCCGACGCCTTCGACCCCCGTGGGCAGCCCGAGAAGCCGTAGCAGCGAAGGTCGAAGAGCAGGACGTGGAAGCCCTCGTCCGCGAGTCGAACGGCGAACGGCCACCAGCCGCACAGCGCCTTGCCGCCGGACTCGTGGACGAGGACGACGCCTCTTGCGCCCGCTCCGACCTCGGCCGCGTCGAGGCGGACACCGTCGGCCGTGCGAAGCGTGAGGACCTTCGCCGCCCGGTCGGGCGTCCCGCACCGCTGCGCGGGCGGCGCCGGTGGGGCCGCCACCGCGGCCGGCAAGCCGATCGCAGCTGCAAGGAGTCCCGCTGCGAGAACCATAGTCTCCGGGAGACTATCGAACCGCGACGGGCTACGGCTAGGGGAGAACCGGCTCCGGCTCGCGTTTGCCGACCGGTTCCACCTGGATGAGTCTGCGGACGAGCGGAATCGCCAGCAGGATCGGCACGCCGCAGATCGGCCACAGCACCTCGTAGCCGTCGGTTGCCTGCAGGTACGGGGCGAGGACGTCGATGGCGATCCCTGCCGCGAGCGGGCCGACGATGAGGCCGAAGCCCTTGGTCGTCGTCGCCAGCCCGGCGATCGCGCCCCGCTGCTGGGCCGGCATCAGCTTGAACAGGAGCCCCCACGCCAGCGTCATCACCGTTCCACCCGCGGCCGCGACGGGGAAGATGACGGCGTAGTACCAGTCGTGCCACTGCTGGGCAACCCCCGCGGCGACGTATCCGCCTCCGTAGACGATCGAGGCGAGTGCTATCACCCGCGCAAGGCCGAATCGGTCGCCGAGCGGCCCGGAGCCGAGTGCCGCGACGAGGTACCCGGCGGCGACCAGCGTGAGCACGGTTGCGGCCACGTCCGCGGACTGATTCAGGCCACGTGTGATGTAGAGGACGACGAACGTCCGTGCCGCAGCGAAGCTCCCTTCCCAGGCGGCGTTGGCGATCAGGAACCGACGGACGTCGGCCTCGTTCCGAACGATTGCGAGGTTGGACGACAGGTACGTGCGTACACCCCTGAACACGCGCGTGGCGCCACCGCGCTCGCGCACGAAGAGGACACAGCTCCCGCACGAGAGCGTCGTCATCGCGGAGGCGAGCAGGAACGGCGACGGCCGCCAGACGTGAAACAGGAACCCGCCGCCGACGAGCGCGCCGCCGAGCGCCAGTCCGCGAAGGGCGTGCTGGACGCTCTGCGCCCGACCGTAGGTCCACTGCGGCAGCAGGTCCGGGTAGAGACCTCGGTACGGCGGCTCGTACAGGTAGTACGCGAAGAAGAACGCGAACACGACCAGCGCCGTCAGCCAGAAGTTGGGCATGAACGCCATCAGCAGCAGGCAGAACGCCATCGGCGGCAGCGCGGCGGCCATGAACGGCCGGCGGCGCCCGATCGGCGTCTGGAAGGTGTCGCTCCAGGGCCCGATCACGAGCGGCAAGGCGATGGCGAAGATCCCTTCCGCCGCGAGCACCGCGGCGATCAGTGAGGTCGAGTCGGTGAAGCGCCCGAGCAGCGGCGGCAAGTAGGCGGCGGTGGTCGTGATCGAGAACGCCAGGCCGAAGGCGCCGAGGCCGAGCCACCAGAAGAGCACCCCTCGCCCGGTCGGCATCGGCAGGAGCGTCCGGGCGGAGCGAAGCGCCGTCACGCTTGCAGCCCCAGGGCGTCGGGGAGCGCGTACAGGTCGGTCAGGCGTCCGTCCAGATCTGGGTGCTGCCCTTCGCGGTCGAGAAGGATCGCCCGGATCCCGACCGCACGGGCGCCCTCGATGTCGTCCTCCAGCGTGTCGCCAACCATGATCGTCTCCTCGGCGGCGACGCCCAGGCGCTCGAGTGCCGCCAGGAAGATCGAGGGATCGGGCTTCACCTTCCCGTGCGCGCGCGAGCCGACGGCGGCGTCGACCGTGAGCCGGTGATGGCGGACGAACTCGTCGATGTCGCGCGCGCCGTTGGAGACGAGGCCGATCTTGAGCCCGTTTCGGCGGAGCTCGTCAAGCACGGGCACGACGTCCTCGTAGAGGTCGAAGTTCTCGGACACCTCCCACGCACGCTCGATCTCGACGGCGATCTGTCGGGCGGCGTCGGAATTGCCGCCCATGCCGTGCACGATCCGCTCGCTGAACGCGATCCAGATCTCCTCGTCGTGCTGGAGTTCGGGATGCCGCCGCAACGTCTCGAGCGCCTTCGCCCGCGCCTCGGCGTACCTCGACGCGTCGAGCTCGAGACCATGGCGCCGCGCAAGCCGAACGTACCCCTCGGGCCCTAGCTCAGGCCCGGGCCGGACCAGGGTGAAGTCGACGTCGAAGAGGACGGCTTTCAGGGTCACGCCGGTGCTGGCCAGCGGTAGGCGTTCGGCTGCCGGCTCGCGAGGGAGGGCAGGCGCGCTCTGACATCGCGCAGCCGGCCGCGGTCGATTTCGGCCGCGATCACGGTGGTCTCGTCAGGCGCCTCGGCGACGACGATGCCCCATGGGTCGGCGATCAGCGACCGTCCGTAGCTCGGCCTTCCGGGCCGCGTCTCGCCGATCTGGGCGGCCGCCGCAACGTAGGACTGGTTCTCGACCGCGCGTGCGCGGAGGAGCACGTGCCAGTGGTCCTTGCCGGTGTAGAGGGTGAAGTTCGCCGGAACCGTCAGCAGCTCGGCGCCCTCGAGCGCGAGAATCCGGTAGAGCTCGGGGAAGCGGAGGTCGTAACAGATCGAGAGCCCCAGCTGCCACCCCTCCGCTTCCACGCAGACGGGCTCGTCTCCGGCCTCTTCCGCCTCCGACTCCCGGTAGACCAGGCCGCCGACGTCGACGTCGAACAGGTGGATCTTCCGGTACACGGCCAGCGTCGAGCCCTCCGGATCGAGGACGACGCACGTGTTCGAGAGCTTTTCGCGCCCGTCGCGGCGCTCGGTGATCGAGCCGCCAACCAGGGTGATGCCGTGCGTCCGCGCCCACGACCCCATCGCCTCCACCGACTCTCCTCCGTCCAGCTGCTCGGCCGCGGCGTGCAGCGCCTCCGCGCCGCCGATCGCATTCCACTTCTCCGGGAGCACGACCACGTCGGCGCCGCCGGAGGCGGCGCGCGCGACGAGCCGGTCGGCCTGCTCGAGATTCGCGGCCTTGTCCGCCCGGCTCGTCATCTGGACGCAGGCGACGCGAAGACGGTCGGACACCGATCCTGAGGATAGCCCCGCGCGGGGTGGTCAGAGGGCGCGCCGCCCCCCCTGGCCCCGGTCCTGTGGCCCACGACCGGTGCCGTGCGTGATCTGCTCGCGGCAGCTGTAGCCGTCCGCAACGACGACCGTTCGGCGGTCGGCGGCCCGAACGGCCGGGAACAGGACGCGCTCGCCGCACGCCATCGAGACGTCGTAGTGGTCGGCCTCATAGCCGAACGAGCCCGCCAGGCCGCAGCAGCCGGCATCGAGGAGCTGGACGTCGAATCCAAGCTGCTTCAGCGTTCGCACCTCAGATTCCATGCCGAGGAGGGCCTTCTGGTGACAGTGGCCGTGGATCATGGCCGTTCCCTCGCCGTTGAGTCGCTCGACGAAGGCAGGCGCCTCGCGCTCGAGGAAGTCGGTGAGCAGGAAGCTCTGCCCGGAGAGCCGGCGGGCGCGCTCGTCGCCGCCGACGAGGCTGAGGAGCTCGTCCTTGAAGACGGCCAGGCAGCTCGGCTCGAGCGCGAGGACGGGTGTGCCTGCTCGCAGTTCGACGGCGAGGCCGTCGAGGACGGCCCGGAGCTGCCGGCGGGCGAGCTTCAGCATCCCGAAGTCGTAGAGCGGCCGGCCGCAGCAGAGCTGCCGCTCGGGGAGCCGGACGTCGAACCCGGCCGCTTCGAGGAGCTCCACCGCCGCGATCCCGACCTCCGGCCGGAAGAGGTTCGTGAACGTGTCCGGCCAGAGCAGCACCGGCGGGCCCTCACTCCGCCGTGACCGACCGCGGAACCAGTCGCGGAACGTCTGCTCGGAGAAGCGCGGCAGCGCCCGTTCGGGGGCGAGGCCGAGCAGGGACTTCGCGGCGCCGGCCACGCCCGCCGTCCGCGTGAGCGCGTTCGCGAGCGTCCGCGTCCCGTTGCCCGCGCGGCTCCACCAGTGCACGAGCCCGAGCGCGTAGGCGGCCGGCGGCCGGAGCCGCCGCTCGTAGTAGTGGGCGAGGAACTCGGCCTTGTAGGTCGCGACGTCCACGTGGACGGGGCACTCCGCCTTACAGCCCTTGCAGGCCAGGCACAGGTCGAGCGCCTCCTTGACGGACTCGTCGCGCCAGCCGTTGCGACCGATCATCTCGCCGCGCATAAGCTCGAAGAGCAGGTGCGCTCGCCCTCGCGTCGAGTGCTGCTCCTCGCGCGTGACCATGTAGCTCGGGCACATCGTTCCGCTCTCGGTACGGCGGCACCGCCCCATGCCGAAGCACCGCTCGGTCGCCGCCGCGAAGCTGCCCGCGTCCTCGTGGAAACGGAAGTACGTGCGGACACTCTTGCGCGGTTGATCCGGTCCGAGCCGGAGGTTCGCGTCCACCGGGTCGGCGTCGATCACCTTGCCGGGATTCATCTTGTTCGCGGGGTCCCACGCCGCCTTGAACTCGCGGAAGCCCTGCACGAGGTCGTCGCCGTACATCGTCGCGAGGTGGTGCGCGTGGGCCTGACCGTCGCCGTGCTCGCCGGACAGCGAGCCGCCGTAGGCGACGACGAGCTCCGAGGCCTCGTCGAGGAAGCGCTTGAACACCTCGAGCCCGTCGCGCGTGCGCAGGTCGAAGTTGATGCGGCAGTGGACGCAGCCCTGGCCGTAGTGACCGAAGTAGACGCACCGGTAGCCGTGGCGGTCGAGCAGCGCGGCAAAGTCGCGCAGGTAGGCGCCGAGTTTGGCCGGGTGAACGGCCGCGTCCTCGAACGACGGCCAGGTCTCGAACGTGCGCGGGATGCGGCTTGCCCCGAGCGCCGACTCGCGCACGAGCCACACCGCCGCCTGTTCGCCCGCGTCGGTGAACACCCGGGCGCCGGTGATCCCGGGCCGGTTGCGGCAACGCTCGAGGAGCCGCTCCGCCTGCTCGCGCGCGTGGTCGGCGTCTGCGCCGCCGAACTCGGCCAGCAGCCAGGCACCGCCGTCGGGCAGCCGGGACCGCTCGCGATGCAGCAGCCCGAGCCCTTCCATCGTGTCCGTCGCGCTGGCGTCGAAGCCTTCGAGGCCGATAGGCCGGTGGTCGAGGATGTCGATGACGTCGTCCGCCGCGAAGAAGTGGTCCGGATAGCCGACGACGGCGAGCGCGCGGGCCGGCGGACTCTCGACAAGCCGGACGGAGGCCCCTAGCACGAAGGCGCAGGTCCCTTCCGTGCCGACGAGCGCGCGGGCGATGTTGAAGTCGCGCTCGGGAAGAAGCTCGTCGAGGCTGTAGCCGGAGACCCGCCGCGGAATGTCCGGGAACCGCTCGCGGACGCGTTCGTCGTAGCGGTCGCGGATGCCGCGCAGCCGGCCGTAGATCTCGCCTTTCGGCCCGCCCGCGGCGATCGTCTCCTCCAGCTCGTCCTCGGGCGTCGCGCCGGCCGCGAAGCGGTGACCTTCGTACGTAAGGATGTCCAGCTCCTCGACCTGGTCCGATGTGCGCGGCCCCTGTCCGTAGAGCTCGGTGAGGACCGAGTGGACGCCGCAGGAGTTGTTGCCGATCATCCCGCCGATCGTGCACCAGGCGTGCGTGGCGGGGTCCGGCCCGTACGTCAGCCCGTGCGGCTCGGCGGCGTCGCGCAGCCGGTCGCAGACGACCCCCGGCTCGACGATCGCGAGCTTTCGTTCCGGGTCCAGCTCGACGATTCGGTTCAGGTACTTCGAGCAGTCGACGACGACGGCGACGTTCGTGCACTGCCCGACGAGGCTCGTGCCGCCGCCCCGGGGCAGGACTGGAGCTTCATAGCCCCGGCAGAGGTTCACCGTCGCGACGACGTCGTCGACCGTCCTTGGCACCACCACGCCGATCGGAACCTGCCGGTAGATCGAGAGGTCGTGCGCGTACAGCGCCCGGCTTCCAGGATCGAACCGGACCTCCCCCTCCACCACCGCTTCCAGCTCGCGAACCAAATCCGGTGAGGGAGGGCGCACGAGTGGGAGTATTTACCGGCGAAGGCGGGCTCCGCCCGCCGTAGCCACAGCGCGAGACGCGCGTGAACTGGTTAAGGAGGGTCCGTGGGGGAACCCTGGGTTCCCCCACGGTCCTGTCGGGGTGCCCAGATTTGAACTGGGGACCTCTCCGACCCGAACGGAGCGCGCTACCAGGCTGCGCCACACCCCGGCGGTGTGCTCAAGCGTAGCGGCTCGCGCGTCAGGTCGACGCATCGGCGCCGGGGGTCGGCCGATCGAGGACGAGGCGAACCCGTTGCAGCAGCGCCTCGGGCTCGAACGGCTTCGCGATCACGTCCTCGTCCTCCCGGCCGAGATCGCTGTACCCGGTCATCTGGATCACGCGTGCCTGCGGCCGGATGCTCTGCAGGCGCTGGATGAGCTCCGACCCGGAGACACGCGGCATAACCGAGTCCGTGAGGACGAGATCGACGGTGCGGTGCTCCGCGAGCAGCGCCAGCGCCTCCTCGCCGTTCGCCGCGGCGAGGACGCGATACCCCGCCTCCGTGAGGATCAGCTCCACCAGCGAGCGAAGCGCCTCCTCGTCCTCGACGACGAGCACCGTCTCGGTTCCGCCCGGGGGCGGCGCCGGACCGTCACGGTCTCGACCCGTTTCGGCGGGATGCTCTGGCTCCTCCGAGACGCACGGCAGGTAAACCGTGAACGTCGCGCCCTCTCCCGGCTCGCTCTGGACGTCGACGGCGCCCCCGAACTGCTCGACGATGCCGTACACGATCGAAAGGCCGAGGCCGGTCCCCTCCCCCTGCGCCTTCGTCGTGAAGAAAGGGTCGAAGAGGCGCTCTCGCGCGTCGGGCGGGATGCCGGCGCCCGTGTCCGAAACGGAGAGCGCGACGCAGGCGCCGGCGGGGAGCTGCGGCTCGAGCGCCTCGGCCGCCTCCGGCCCCAGCACGCGCGCGGCGATCTCGATGCGACCGGGGCCGCGAATCGCGTCGCGCGCGTTGACCACCAGGTTGACGATCACGCGTTCCAGCTGCGTCCGGTCGACGCGAACCACGCATGGCTCGTCGGCTATCGAGGCAACGAGCTCGATGTCCTCGCGGATGAGCGTGCGTAGCATCGGCTCGACGCCGCGGACGACGCCGTTGACGTCGAGCACGGTCGGACGTGAGGTCTCTTCCCGGCTGAACGCGAGCAACTGACCGGCAATCTCCACCGCGCGGTCGGTCGCGTCGACGATCTCCGTCAGGTCCCGCCGGAGCGGCTGCGCGGTTGTCGCCTCGAGCGCGTGCCTCGCAAAGCCGCCGATGACGGCGAGCAGGTTGTTGAACTCGTGGGCGATCCCGCCCGCCAGCCTGCCCACGGCCTCGAGCCTCTCGGCCTGCCGGAGCCGATGCTCGGCCTCGCGACGGGCGGAGATGTCCTCCGCCTGGCCGAGAAGGTGGACGACCTCGCCGTCCGGCCCGCGGATCGGCGAGACCGTGAAGCGGACCCACACGTCGTGGCCGAGCTTGTGCCGGTAGCGCACCTCGCGCTCGTAGCTCTCGGTCTCGCCGCGAAGGAGCTTCCGTACTTCGTCGCGGTGGATCTCGAGCTCGTCGACCGGGACGACGTCCTGGAACCGCCGGCTCAGGAGCTCGTCCTGGCTGTAGCCGCCGATACGGCAGAGCGCGGGGTTGACGCGGACGAACCGGCCGTCCAGAGCCACGATCCCCATTCCGACGGGCGAGTATTGGAACGCGCCACGGAAGCGCTCCTCGCTCTCGCGGAGCGCCTCCTCCGACGTTTGCGGCCCATTCACTTTTCTCTCCCCTCAGGGATTTTCCGGTCTGGCGCGGTTCGGCGCAAGCCCGGCGGTCGACGGCGACACGGACGCCGCGAACGCCTCGATCGCCGCGGAACAGATGTCCGGCCGCTCTCCGATCAGCAGGTGACCGCAGTCGGCGATCGTGCGCAGCGGCGCGCGCAGCCGGCGTGCGTAGTCGATCGCGTCGGCGATCCCGACCTGGCTGTCTCGGGCCCCCCAGAGGACGAGGCATGGGCACCGGACGCCGTCGAGATGCTCTCGCACATCGTCGGCGACGAGCGCCCGCGCGGCGGACGCCGTGTCGCAGTGGAGCGCCGGGCCGATCAGGAACCGCTCGGCCGCACGGGGCTCGAGCGCATCGGTATGCGGCGATCCCCAGAAGAGGACCGCACGCCGGAGCCGGGGCCGGCGGGCGACCGCTTGACGATAGGGCGCGAGGCGGCGACCCGGCTGTGCGAACGAGGTGATCGCGAGCGCCTTCTTCGCCCGGTTGCTCGCCGACGAGATGCCGGCTGCGCCGGCGAGCACCACGCCCAGGGCGCTGGAGGGCGACCGGCGGGCAACGCGCAGCGCCACAAGCGCCCCGAGCGAGTGGCCGGCGAGCACCGCCGGACCGAGACCCTCCCGCTGGGCGAGCAACAGCACGCGTTCGGCGATCGGGTCGAGCGTCGGGCAGGCCGGAAGCGGCGACGAGCCGCCGTGGCCGGGTAGCTCGGGCACGAGCAGCGGGCGGCCGGCCTCCAGGCGCTCGGCGACAGCCGTCCAGTTGCACGCGGCCCCGCCGAGGCCGTGCACGAGGATGAGCGGCGCTCCGGCGCCGGCCGAGACGAAGTAGCGGAGCCTGACGCCCTTGACGTCGGCGTAGCGCTCCTCGAGCCCCGCGATGCGCGTTGCCCGGAGAAGCTCGCGTGGACTATCATGAACTCGCATTGGTTCTCGCAAGAGACAGCCGAATCTGGTGAGCCCGTCGCGCGTCGTGCCGGCGGGCTTTTTCGTTGGCGACGACGATCGAAGGGAGCATCATGGCGAACCACCTGACGCCTGAGGAGCTGTCCAAGGAGCTCGGGATCGACCGTCAGGAAGTGATTCGCGTCTGTATCGAGGAGGGCGTCCCTATCTACCAGGGCAAGATCGACAAGACGCTCTTCGAGGCGCAGCTCCAGGCGCTGCGAGCGCCGGCGCAGAAGGCGACGTAGCCTATTTGGCGGCGGCCTTGCGGCGGCGGGCCGGGCGCTTCGGCTTCGCCTCGTCGGCTGACGGACCCCGGCTCTGCGCGTCGGCAACGCTCGCCCGCAGCGCTTCCATGAGGTCGATGACGGGCGCCTCCTCCACGGGCTCCGGCTGCGCGATCTCCTCGCCGGCGAGCTTCGCCTCGAGCATCCGGCGCAGATCCTGTCGGTACTGGCTCGTCAGCGCCTGACCGTCGAACTCGGCGACGAGACTCTCGATCACCTGCCGCGCGAGCTCGAGCTCGGGCTCCTGGACGTCCGTCTCCCCAACCGCCTCGCCGATCTCCGCTTGCGAGTACACGTCCTCGGAGACGAACAGCGTCTCCAGCGCGAGGGCGTCGTCTTTGGGGCGAATCAGGCAGATGTACTCGCTCCCGCGGATGACCATCCGGCCGAGGGCGGCGACATCCATGTCTCGCATGGCGTCGAGGAGCAGCACGTACGGCCGGCGCTGCGCCGGAGCTGCGCCCGGAACGAGGAAGTACGTGCGATCGAAGAAGACGGGATCGACCTCGGCGAGGTTCACGAACTGGGTGATCTCGATCGAACGGGAATCGCTCTGCCGCTCGATCGCCTCGAGATCGGCGTCTTCGACGATCACGAACTGGCCCTTCGCGACCTCCCAGCCCTTGACGATCTCGTCCGGCCCGACCTCCCGCTCGTGCGTCGGGCACCAGCGCTTCTGCTTGATCGGCGTCTTGCACTCGCGGTGGAGCGTCCTGAAGGAGACGTCCGACTGCCGCGCCTTCGGTTTCGTCGCAGGCGCAAGCCCGACCGGGATGCTGACCAGGCCGAAGCTGATGGATCCGTTCCAGATCGTCCGCATTGCCGCGAAAGCAAGCCTACCGGGACCACCCAAGTTCCACGTGCGGCGCGCGTTCCCTTCGCCGTCCTGGGAGGACGCGGGCACCTGCGGGGATAAGCTTCCGGCGTGACCGAGGTCGCGTCCGCGCCGGAGCGGGCCGCGGAGCCCGCGTACGGGCCCCGTACGATCGGCCGCCTGTGGCGTGACGCGCACGCAGCCGGGCGCCCGACTCCCGCCTACCTGGTCGAGACCGAGGCCGGTTGGCAG
Source organism: Actinomycetota bacterium (assembly GCA_046732435.1). Classification (GTDB taxonomy): domain Bacteria; phylum Actinomycetota; class Thermoleophilia; order Gaiellales; family Gaiellaceae; genus JALZFG01. The sequence continues at coordinate 4,284 of JBKPNC010000150.1, read as the reverse complement.
AGCGTCTCGTGGGACGACGCGGCGCGGCGCGTGGAGGATGTCGCGCACGGCCTGCTCGCGGCCGGGATCCGCCACGGCGAGGTCGTCGCGATCATCGGGCGCACGCAGCTCGAGTGGACGCTGCTCGACTTTGCGCTCGCGATGGTCGGCGCGGTCTCCGCGGCGATCTACCCGACGAGCAGCGGCCAGGAGTGCCGGTACCTGCTCGACCACGCGGAGGCGGTCGCGGCGTTCGTCGAGGACGAAGAGCTCCGCGAGCGCGTCCAGGGATGCGGGTCGCTGCCGCGGCTTCGTCACCTGGCCACGTTCGCGGAGATCGCCGACCTCGAGGCGCGAGGACAGGAGCACCGGAGCGCTCACCCGGATGCGCTCGCGTCGGCAGAGGCGGCCGTGCGTGAAGACGACCCGTTCACGTACATCTACACGTCCGGGACGACCGGGCCGCCCAAGGCTTGCGTCATCCGCCACCGCAACTACTACGACATGGCTGCGGCCGTCGACCGGCTCGAGCAGTTCGTCACGACTGACGACGTCATGCTGCTCTGGTTGCCGCTCGCCCACAACTTCGGGCGGCTGATGAGCCTGCTGGGGCCGCACGTCGGTTTCACAGTCGCCTTCTGTCCCGATCCGTACGCGGTCGGGGACGTACTCCCGGACGTTCGCCCGACGATCCTTCCGAGCTCGCCGCGGCTCTTCGAGAAGGTGCACGCCGCGGTGAAGACGCAGTTCGACGCCGCGACCGGGTCGAAGCGCAGGATCGTCAACTGGGCTCTCGGCGTCGGCTACCGCGTCGGCGCGCTCCGACGGGCGAACAGGCCCGTGCCCGCGCGGCTCGCCTGGCAGCACCGGCTCGCCGACCGCCTCGTCTATTCGAAGGTGAAGGAGCGCCTGGGCGGACGGCTGCGGTTCGCGATCTCCGGAGCCGCGCCGCTCGGCGCGGACATCGCCGAGTTTTTCCACGCCCTCGACATCCTCATTCTCGAGGGGTACGGCCTGACCGAGTGCACGACGGCGTGCTCCGTCAACCGCCCGGGTCGCGTGAAGTTCGGCACGGTCGGCCCCGCGCTTCCGGGCGTCGAGCTGCGCATCGCCGACGACGGCGAGATCCTGATCCGAAGTCCGACCATCTTCGCCGGGTACCTCAAGGACGAGGAGGCGACCCGTGCGATCGTCGACGACGAGGGCTGGCTGCACTCGGGCGACGTCGGCCACCTCGACGAGGACGGCTTTCTCACCATCACCGACCGCAAGAAGGACATCATCGTCACCGCCGGCGGCAAGAAGGTCTCGCCGCAGAACCTCGAGGCGGGGCTCAAGCGCACGAAGCTCGTCTCGCATGCGGTCATCGTCGGCGACCGTCGCCCCTACCTCGTCGCGCTGTTGACCCTGGACGAAGCCGAGACGGAGCGCTGGGCGGCCGAGCGCGACGTGACGGCGCAGGAGGCATTCCAGGACGGGCGCCTCCAGACAGAGCTGCAACGGGCAATCGACGAGCTGAACAGCGAGCTGGCCCGATTCGAGCAGGTCAAACGTTTCGCGGTGCTCCGGCGCGACTTCTCGCTCGATCACGACGAGCTGACGCCGACGATGAAGCTCAGGCGGCGCGTGATCGAGGAGCACTTCGCCGCCGAGATCGACGAGCTCTACGGGTAGTCGAGGCCGCGGCGGAGCGCGTCTGCGACCCTCCGGCGCTCCGCGTCGCCTCCTTCGGGCGGCCGCCACGGCGGGACGCCCCACACGCATCCCGGGAGCACCGTGTCGTCCTCGTACCGCGGGACGACGTGCAGGTGGAAGTGGTCCACGTCCTGGCCGGCACGGTGCCCGGAGTTCTGCCGCAGGTTCACCCCGACGGCGCCGAGCTCGGCTCGCTGGGCGGCGGCGATCCGATGAGCAGCGGCCATCGCGGCGGTCGCTTCGCGCTCGTCGATCGACCAGATGTCGACGCGGTGCTCGCGCGGAACGACCAGCACGTGTCCCCAGGTCGCGGGAGGCTCGCAGAGAAACGCCACCACCGTCTCGTCTGCATAGACGATTTCCTGCCCGCCCCGTCCGATGACAATGTCACAGAACACACAGGTGGTTTCCACGGGCTGCGAAACTATACGACGAGCAAAAAGACTGTTTGTTACAAAGTCGCGCTTTGCGCCCGAATTCGCATTGCGAACCGGCTCGATTCGGGGCGTTTCGTTCTAGGGAGATCGCGGCGTCAGATTCGCCTGGCGCCGACGTAGACGGAGTCGTAGTAGCCGGACAGCGACGAGATCTTCACGACGTCGCCCGTGTGCGGGGCGTGGATGAATTGACCGCCGCCGACGTAGATGCCGACGTGCCCGAGGCTGTAGAAGAAGACGAGGTCGCCGGGCTGCAGATTGCTGCGTGAAACCGGGACGCCGTAGCCGTACTGCGCGACGGATCCGTGCGGCAGGGACACGCCGACTTGCGAGAACACGTACATGACGAATCCCGAGCAGTCGAAGCCCGACGGGCTCGCTCCACCCCAGACGTACGGGACTCCCAGGTAGCGCATCGCGATCGCGACTACCGAGCTCCGGCTGGGGGCTGTGACTCCCGCAGGGGCGCTGGAAGAGCCCGAGCTCACGCTCGAGCTGCTGCTCGAGCTGGACGACGAGGACGAGCTCGAGCCCGCGGATGAGCTGCTCTCCGTCCGCGCCGCAAACGCCGATGCGGTTGCGGCTGCGGCCGCGCGCTCCCGCGCCTCCCGTGCGAGCTCGGCCTGGCGCCTTGCTTCCTCGACCTTCATACGCTGGATCTCACTGCGGATCGAGGCGACGAGCTGACGACGCTCGGCGAGCTGCTGCTCGATCGACTGCTTCTGCGCCGCTCGCTCGGCTACGAGCTGCTGGGCACGCGCCCGGGCGCGACGGAGGAGCATCTGGCGGTGCTGCACCTCGTTGCGGGCCGTCGTGACCTGCTTGAGAACCGTCGAGTCTTCGTCCGAAACGCGGTTGACGGTCTCCAGGCGGTTGATCAGGTCGTCGAGGCTCGTCGACCCGAGCAGCACGCCCAGTGTCGACTGGTCGTCGGTCGACGTGTACAGGGTCACCAAGCGCTGTCGGAGCGTCTGCTGCGAGCGGTGCAGAGCCGCCTTCGCGATATGCAGGTGCCGCGTATTCACCTGCAGCTCCGTGCGCACCTGCTGCAGTCGCGCGGTCGCCGAATCGTACGCCTGAATTGCGACTTCCAGGTTTCCGTCCAGCTGCTGAATCTGGCCGAGAACGCTTTGGACCTGCGCCTGTTTGGCCTGGACTGCGGCCGATTCGGCATGCGTCTGGGACGCTCCGAGCAGAACGCTCGGCAGCGCGAGTACGAGGATCGACGCCCGCCACTTCTTCCCGGTTCGACGTTGTCGGGACGGGCGCCGGAGCAGGCTCCGGTGCGTCACAAGCGCGGCACCCTAGCAAGCACGTCGGACGGGCGCAAGTGACATTCGCCGACGAATCTAAGCCAAATTTAAAAAAAGATTACAAAGCACAAACGAGAGTTATTTGGTAGCGTCCCGCACGTGCGCGCGGACAGGCCCACCCGCGCGGCGCGAATTCTCGTCGCCATTCTCACTGTCGTTTCGGCCGGCGTAGCCGCGGGCGTCGGCGGTGCGGATCGCGCGTCGGAGTTGCGGGCGCGCGCCGAGCAGCTTCGGAGCGAGTCGTCGCAGCTCGCGGCGGAGTCGCACTCCGCGCTGCTGCAGCTCTATGCGCTCGAGAGCGAGCTGGCGAGAGCCCGCTCACAGGTCTCGACGCTGGTGGCGCAGCAGGCGGCCGTCCGGGGCGAGCGTGCCGCCGTCCGGTTCCGCCTCCGGCTTGCGCGCCGGTCGTATGCCTCCGCCGAGCGGAACGTCGAGGAGCGGCTGCGGGCGCTCTACGAGGCGGGTGACGAGGCCGATCCGCTGGCGGTGATTCTGGGGGCGGCCTCCTTCGAGGACGCGGTTACGCGCCTCGACCGGGTGAACAGCATCGCCGAGCTCGACCGGCAGGTCGCGGCGCAGGCGATGACGGCCCGCCGGCGCCTCGGCACGCTGTCGCGAACGCTCGCGCGCCGCGAGTCCCGCCTCGAAGCCCTTCGCTCGCAGGCCGAGGCCGCCGCAGCCGCGCTCGAGTCCTCACGGGCGCAGCGCGCGACGTACGTCCGGAATCTCTCTGCGCAGAAGCGCCTGGACGACCGGCAGATCTCGTCGCTCGACGACCAGGCGCGCGCGGCCGAGCGGCGGTCGGCCGCGGCCGCAGCGGCGGCCGCCTCCCCGTCGCCCCCACCCGCGCCGGCTCCGAC
>JBKPNC010000149.1:0-8067 GCA_046732435.1 Actinomycetota bacterium | reverse complement strand
TCCCTGTGCCAGCACCTCCCGTTTCTCGCGCAGGTAGCCCGCCAGGAACAGAATCAGCAGGATCTTTGCGAGCTCGCCAGGCTGGAACTGGATCGGCCCGAACTTCACCCACAGCCGGGCCCCGTTGATCTCCTGGCCGATGATCGGCAGCGCAGGCAGCAGCAGCAGGCCGACCGCGCCGATCCCGAAGATGTAGCGGTAGTTCTCGAGCACGCGGTAGTCGAAGCGCAGGAACCAGAGCGTGATCGCGAACAGCGCGACTCCGACCACGATCCAGCCAGCCTGGCGCCGAGCGTCGTCCGGCTGCAGGCGGTAGATCTCCGTGAGCCCGACGGCGGTGAGCAGACCCACGATCGGCAGCAGGTAGGGATCCGCGTACGGCACCGTCACTCGAGCGATCAGGTGGGCAATCAGGTAGAGCGCGAAGAAGTACGCCGCGTACGTCAGCGACGTGCTCGAGATCTCGTCTTGCCGGGCGATGTAGACGCTCGCGAACCCGACGCAGGTCAGGATCCCGACCGCGATCAGGTTCAGCAGCTCGCGATTGCGGAGGCTCACCGCGGACTCTCCGGGAACTGCAGAGGCGCCCGACCCGCCGCTGCGCAACCGGGCATGTTGCTGAAGCCGGAGGCTGTACGGAGGCTCACGGCTGGATCCCGAGTCGCTGCTCGAGTTGCTTGACGGTGACCATCGCCGAGCTCTTGCTCTCGAGGTCGTGGTCGAAGATCCGCTTCCGCTCCGGTTGCGTCAGCTGCGCCGCCAGCACCGGGCTGACGTAGACGGCGCGGTAGAGGTGAACACCGTCGACGATGTCGTACGGGAGGCCCTGGTAGACCGCGACGTGGCCGTCCTTCTGTGCGCCGACGAAGTGGGCGCGCGAGAGGCCCCAGAGACCTGCGATCACGAGCAGGGCGAGAACGAGGAGCACCCCGACGAAGTAGTACGGCGCGCGGGATCGCCGACGGCGGGGACGCGGCGCCGCGGGTTCCGGGCTCGGTTCCGCCTCGAGCTCGGGCGGCAGCACCGGGGCCGGCCTGATCGTCGTGATCGAAGCAGCCGGGACGCCCTCCAGCTCGTCGAGCGTGTCCTCCTCTTCGCTGCTCGGCGCGCCTGTGACGACGGTGGGCCCGGTGTGGACGACGGGCTCGGCCCCTTCCGGCGCGATCTCGAAGCAGATCACCGTGATGTTGTCCTCGCCTCCCGCCGCGTTCGCCGCCTGGACGAGCGCGCTCGCGAGAGCGTCGAGATCGTCCCGCTTCTCGCGAACGACCTCGATGATCCCCTCGTCGCCGATCATCGAGCTGAGACCGTCCGAGCAGAGCAGGAACAGGTCGCCGGGCCGGACGTCGACCGAGAACGTGTCGACGTCGACGCTCGGGTCCGGGCCGAGGGCTCTCGTGATCACCGAGCGCTGGGGATGGGTCTCGGCCTCCTCGGGGGAGAGCTTGCCGCTGCGGACGAGCTCGGCGACCAGGGAGTGGTCGTCGGTGAGCTGCTCCAGCTCGTCGCCGCGCACGATGTAGGCGCGCGAGTCGCCGACGTGGCCAATGACGACGCGGTTGCCTGCGACGAGCGCGACCGTCATCGTCGTTCCCATGCCGGTCGCGTCCTCGTCCTCGCTGGCGCGTTCGTAGACGCGCTTATTCGCTTCCTGGATCAGCGCGACGACGCGCTCCTCGGGAGCGGCGCCGTCGGCGTCACCCCGGTCGCGCAGGGCGCCCGCCGCGAGCTGCGACGCGAGCGCACCCGCCTGAGCGCCGCCCATCCCGTCCGCGATCGCGAAGAGCGGCGGATCACAGACGTACGAGTCTTCGTTCCGGCGGCGCTTGCGCCCCGGATGGGTCGTGCTGGCGATCCGGCCGATACTCATCCGTCGAAGCGTAGGTCGGTTTCGCCGATCCTGACGACGTCACCCGCCTGCAGCCGGCGGGCGCGCTCGACGCGCTCGCCGTTCACGAACGTCCCGTTCGTCGATCCGATGTCCTCGATCCACACCCCGTCGCGCCGCGGCTCGATGCGCGCGTGCGCCGAGGAGGCGAACTCGTCCTCGGGAATCGCGATGTCGTTCTGCCCCGAGCGCCCGAGGGTGATCGGCGCCGAATCGAGGACGTGCTCCTGCCCCGGCGGCAGGGCGGGGCTGCGCAGGACGATCAGCCGGCCGCCGAGCGGCAGCACCTCGCGCTCCGAGCTCCGCTGCGGCGTGAGGATGAAGCTCTCCTGCGGCAGCCGGAGGTCACGGCTTGCCGTGCGGACGATGCGCCAGATGAACAGGTAGAGGAGCACGAGGAAGGCGATCTTCAGCGCGAGGAGGAGTTCCTCGACGTCGACGGACGAGGCCCCGATCACGGAACCGAGCGCTCGAACACGACATCGGTGGCGCCGAGCGTGATCGTATCCCCGCTCTCGAGCTTCGCCCGGGACTGGCGCCGCCCGTTGATCGCGACGCCGTTCGTCGACTCGAGGTCGACGATCCAGTACGTGGCTCCCTCCTGGCGCAGCTCCGCGTGACGGCGTGACACGTTGGCATCCGGCACCTGGACGTCGCAGTCGCGCGAGCGGCCGATGACGACGCGGCGCTTGTCGATCTCGTGGCGCTCGCCATTCACCGTGAGCGTGACGATCTCGCGCTCCATGCCGAGTTCCTCGGGCTCGACTCCCTCGGTCGGCGGGGGCTTCGGCCGGTAGACCATCGTCTGGCCCGGCGCTACGTCGGGGACGAGCGCGGGCGCGTCCGCCACGGCCGGTGCGTCGGCCGGCTGCTCGAGGCGAGTGGCGATGCCGAACTCGCCCATCGCAAGGTCGGCGTCCGTCTCCATCAGCACCTTCGGGGTCGAGAGGAGCGCGTACCCCTCGCGGCGGGCATGCTCGACGAGATACTGCTGCAGCTCGCCGAGAAGCGACCGCTCGTACGGCTCGAACTGGGCTCGATCGTCGGGCGAGAGGTAGAGCGTGTACTCGTTCGGGACGTAGACACGCGAGACGGAGACCGTCTTGTGGTCGTCCATCTCCTTTGCGAGCTTGCGGGCGAGCTCTACCGGCTGGACATGCGTTCGAAAGGCGCGGCCGAACACGCCTTCGAAGAGGCCTTCGATCTTGGTTTCGATGCTGCGCAGGACCGCCATAGCCGAGGTTCTTCCCTCGTCCGGCGAGTGTAGACCAGCCGCATGCAGGCGAAACCGGTCCCTTGCGCGGTTCCGGGGCCTGCGGTCTTTCGCAGCCGCCGGCAGACCGTCACCCCGCCCGGCGCCGGTCGTAGAGCGCGAGGCCTGCGCCGGTGGCGACGACACAGGCGACGAGCGGGACGACCATCGGCTCCGGGAAGAGCAGGACGGCGACGACGAGGAAGCCACCTGCGTGGGCGCCGAGACCTCGCGGGCCATGCTTTCGCGCCAGCGGGAGGAATGCCGCTGCCGCGGCGAGCAGCGCAGCGAGCGCCGGGAGCCGTGGGTGGTTCGCGAACGCGGCCGCGAGCACTTTCGCGGCGGCGACGGCGCTTCCGACGTTGGCGAGGTCGAGGGGCGGTTGCACACCCGCGAGCGGCAGGCGCCAGCCTTCCACGCCTGCGACGACGGCGGCGGCAAGGACCGCCGTTCCGCCCTGGATCGCCCTTCGGGCGGCGCCCCGAGCGGGCTGGACCAGGAGCGGGACGAATCCCAGGGCCCCGATCGGCGCGAGCAACGGCCCCCACACGGCGAGCAGGGCCCATCGCGGCCGGCGCCAGTGGATCGCGAGCCAGGCCGCTGCGCCGATCACGTAGAGGTACGCGAGGCCGCTCGAGAGGTTCCCGAGCGGGAAGACGGGCGTGACGAGTGCGAGGGCAAGCCCTCCGCGCTCGTGGCAGAGCGTCAGCGCGGCCGCGGCGAACGCGAGACCAAGCGCCCAGCCCGCAGGGAAGAACGGAAACGTCGACACCGACCAGCCGGCCAGGAGTGCCGCGAACAGCGCCGGCAGTACGCGAGGTGCGAGGCGGCGGACGAAGGCCGGGCCTCTGCGCGCGGGACTGACGCTCGGGCGGCGCGCGCGCCGGAGCTCGCCCGCCCGCCGCAGCCGCTCCGCGAGCTCGTCCGCTGCCGGGCGGTCGGCCGGGTCGCGCTCGAGGGCACGTTCGACGACAGCGAGCAGGCCGCGCGGCAGATCGGGCCGTGCCGACTCGAGCGGCGGTGCTCCGGCCTTGATCTTCTTGGCCGTGGCCGGTAGCGACGGGCCCCAGAAGGGATGCCAGCCCGCGAGCGCCTCCCAGAGCATGACTCCGACCGACCAGACGTCGCTCGCGGGCCCGCCGTTCTCGCCGCGGAGGCGCTCCGGGGAGATGTAGGCGAGCGTTCCTGGAACGTCGCCGTGCTCGGTCAGCGGGTCCGCGCCCTGGAGCTGCGCCAGGCCGAAGTCGAGCAGCCGCACCGACACGTCCTCGTCCTCGACCAGAAGGACGTTGGCGGGTTTCACGTCGCGGTGCACGATGCCGCGCGAGTGCGCGTAGGCCAGCGCATCGAGCACCTGCGCGGCCGCCTCGATCGCCGTCCGGTCGTCCACGCCGCCCGCCCGAATCGCCTGGCGGAGGTTCCGCCCGGGCACGTACTCGTAGGCGATGTAGACATGGTGCTCGTCGGAGGCGAGCTGATATGTCCGTTGGCAACGCTCGTGGCGCAGCCGGCGCGCAACGAGCGCCTCACGCTCGGCTCGTGCCCCGCCGTTTCCCTCGCGGCTGACGACCTTGAGCGCGACCTCCATCCCGCTCCGCTCGTCCACGGCGAGCCAGACCGACCCGGAGCCGCCGCTGCCGAGCGGGCGCACCGCGCGGTACCGGCCGAGGACCAGACCAGCGAGCGCGTCGACTTTGGCGGGGGCGGCCACCGCTCAGATGTTCGCGCGAGCGTCGGATTTCCCTCGCGGGGGAAACCAGGTTTCCCCCACGGACCCCCTTCCTAAAGGCAGACGCGACTTCGCGCGTTGTGCCTACAGCGGGCAGAGCCCGCCTTCGGCGGAACGAGCTAAGTGCTTACAGGGAGAAGGAGGTCGATTTCGTCGCGGCGGCGGTAGTGCTCGATGCTTGGGCGGCTCTCGTCTGGCGCCGCCGCTTCGATGAGCGCTTGGAAGGTTGGGCCGATCCGGTCGTAGACCTGTGGGGGCTCGCCGCGTAGGCGCGCTCGCAGGTAGCGGCCGCCCGGGAGCGTGCCCGCTTCCAGCCCCAACGCCGCCGGGTCGTCGCCCTCTTTCACCTGAGCACATACCCGGTACTCGCGCGTGGATGGATAGAACGCCCCGAAGAACGAGCGGCCGCGAAGCCCGACCACTGCCTCGAGCCGTTCCCAGCCGCGCCGCATTGCTGGAACGTCGTCGGCGGTCTGAAGGAACATCACCTGAACGTCGTCGCGCTCGACCGGGGTCGCGACCAGGTCGTCCGAGATCCGCACGCGATCACCATAGCCCGGCCGCCACGGACGCTACAGTGACCTCGCCCGCAGGTGGCAAAAAGCCCATGTCACAACGCGACGACGACTTCGACTTCGACTTCTTCGACGAGGAGCCTTCGACGCAGGAGACTGCGGTCGGCGGTCGGGTGCTGCGGCGACCGGGCCCGCCGCGGCCGCCGGTCCGGCCGCCCTCCGGCGTCACGCCGCTCCTGCGCCTCGTCGGGCTGATCGCATTCGCGATCGTCGCAGTCGTCGTCCTCGTCTTCGTCATCAAGGGCTGCCGCGCATCCGGCAAGGAGGGCGCATACCGCGACTACATGGACAACGTCTCCGGAGTTGCCCACGAATCGGAGACGATCGGTCGGGAGCTGAACACGCTGCTCACCGAGCCGGGCGTCACGCAGAGCGACATGGAGCGCCGGCTGAGCGGGCTCGCGCAGCGCCAGCAGCAGCTGCTGGCGACGGCGGAAGGGTTCAAGACGCCTGGACGGCTCTCGGACGAGCAGGACGCCGTCCTCGAGGCCTTCCAGTTCCGGGTCTCGGGCGTCCGTGGTCTCCAGGACGTCTTCCACCGGACGGCGAGCTCCACCGACGCGGACAAGGCAGCGCAGGACCTGTCGGTCCCGGCCCAGCGGCTGCTCGCGAGCGACGTCGTCTGGACCGATCGGTTCCGCGATCCCTCGCGGGCGGAGCTCGTCGCCCAGGGCGTGACGGGCGTCACCGTTCCGAACTCGCAGTTCCTGATCAATCCGGAGCTCGTCAGCGCCGCGACACTGAAACCGATCTGGCAGCGCCTCCACGGCGCCAAGACCGGCGGCACGCCCGGCGGGACGCACGGCGACGGCATCGTCTCCACGGTCGTGAATCCCGGGAACAAGACGCTGTCGAGGGACACGGAGACGACGATCACCGCTTCGAGCGACCTCGCGTTCGAGGTGACGGTCGAGAACTCGGGCGAGTCGCCGGAGACGTCGGTCGTCGTGACGCTGACCATCCAGGGCACCAAGAACCACCCGGCCCCGATCTCGAAGACGGAGACGATCGACCTCATCAATCCGAGCGAGCAGAAGGTCGTTGAGTTCAAGAATCTGGGTCAGCCGCCGCTCGTCCAGTCGACGACGATCAAGGTCGACGTGAAGCCGGTTCCCGGCGAGACGAACACGTCGAACAACCAGGCCTCCTACCCCGTCATCTTCTCGCTGTAATCGACGCGGGATCTAGGATGAGCACGCGGTGAGCCTGTCGAGTAGCACGGCCGCGTGGATTGCGATCGGCGCGGCGGCGGTCGCACTGGCAGCCGTCCTCGTCGCGCTGTTGGCATGGAGCAAGCTGCGCCGCGTCCGCGAGGCGCAGAAGGTGCTGCTCGGAAGCGGTAAGGACGACCTCGTCGACTTCGCAGTCTCGCTTCAGGCTCGCATTGACGACCTGCACCGCGCCGTCGACGAGGTCGCCGCCGGGCTCGCTCGTGTCGACCGCCGCGTCGACTTGACGCTCGCGAAAACGTCGATCGTCCGCTACGACGCCGTCAAGGACGCCGGCGGTCAGCAATCGGCGTCGGTGGCCTTCCTCGATGCGAGCCGTAGCGGCCTCGTGCTGAGCGCGATCCAGGGACGGGACTACGCGCGGATTTACCTCAAAGAGCTCGATCGCGGCCGCGCCCCGGTTGCCCTGTCGCCCGAGGAGCAGGAGGCCGTCGAGCGGGCGATGGCGTCCTGAGCGCCTTAGTGCGTCGCCACCTGAACGGCGACGGCGACGAGGGCGAGGAGCGTCGTCAGCTGCAAGCCCATCAGCCAGCGGTGGCCCTCGCGCAGGTCCCGCCGCAGATCACGGACTTCCTCGTGCGTCTCGCGGCGCAGCTCGCGGATGTCCTCGCGAACGTCATGGAAGCCTGTGTGGACCTCGGCGGCGAGGTCGTCGAGCCTGCCATCCGTCCAGCGAGGGCGCGAGTCCACCCGGCCATCGTAGACGTTCTTGCCTGACGAGATCGTGTCGGTTGTGTGCCGCCAGGACCGCTAAATTCTTCCCGGAGTGCAGCAGGTTCTCGTCCTGAACGCGAGCTACGAGCCGCTGAACGTGACGACAGTTCGGCGCGCGTACGTGCTCGTCTTCAAGGGGAAGGCCGAGGTGATCGAAGAACTCGACCGACCACTCAGCTCGGCCACGGCGACGTTCCCGTGGCCACACGTCATCCGGCTCGTCCAGTACGTCCGCGTCCCGCGGACGGTGCAGCGGAAGATCTCCCGGCGCGCGTTGTTCGCTCGTGACGGCTGGGCGTGCGTCTACTGCGGAACGTCGGGCGGACGGCTGACACTCGACCACGTCGTCCCGCGCAGCCGCGGCGGCGAGTCGATCTGGGAGAACGTCGTCACCGCCTGTGCGCCCTGCAACCTCCGCAAGGGTGACCGCCTCCTGGACGAGGCCAGCATGGTCCTCCACAGGCCGCCGAAGGCGCCGACTCCCGCGCTCTTCATCAAGCTCGCGGCCCACTCGATCCCGGCCGGCTGGACGCCGTACCTGGGCCGGCTGGGCGAGGCAGCCGCCGCCGCTGTAGCGGCCGCCTAGGTCCGCCGAAGGTGTCGTGCGGCTCCGCGGCCGGAGCCTGGCTTTGCCGGGCGGGAGGCACTGGGCGGGAAGCGCGTCTGCTGCTTAAGAAGGG
>JBKPNC010000148.1:0-24171 GCA_046732435.1 Actinomycetota bacterium | reverse complement strand
CGCGGCCCGGCGGCTCGATGCTCCTCTCGAGCTGCGTGGTCTGGCGCTACCGCGAGTGGGACGACTTCCGGCGGGAGTGCCCGACCGGAGACGAGCGCCTCCAGCGGCTCGTCTGGGAGCGGGTCGACGACGCGCTCGATTGGCTCGAGTCCATCGGCGCGCCGGTCGTCGAGCGCGGGACGGGGAATCCGAGGACGGTCGGTTGGCGGTTCGATCCGCGCGGGCTCACGGACACGCTTGTGCGTGCGGCGGGCGACGTACGCCTCGACACTCCGCTCGCCGAGAGCCCCGAGCCGCCGATGCTGCTCGCGACCGGCGGCTTTCAGGGAGCGAGGGAGCTCGTCCGCCGCTTTATCCGGCCCGGGGGCGACCTGCTCGTGCGGGCGAATCCGTGGAGCGCCGGCGACGGGCTCGCGTTCGGCGTCGAACGCGGTGCAGCGCTTTCAAGCGGCCTCGACGAGTTCTACGGCCGGGCGATGCCGGCGCCGCCGGCCCGCATCGGAGAGGACGGCTTCGTTCCGCTCGCCCAGCTCTACGGACGCTACGCACTCGTCGTCGACGAGGCCGGAGACGAGGTCTCCCTCGACGAGATCTCCTGGGCCGAGACCGACCTCGTGCAGGCGATCGCGCGCCGGCCGGACGCGCGCGCGTGGTACCTCGTCGACGAAGCGGCGCTCGATCTGCGCATCCGCGAGCGCAGCGTCGCCGACATGATTCAGTGTGCGCGGGACGCGGGCGGAACCGTGCTCCTGCCGGGGGAGCTGACCTTCGAAGTCCCGGGCGCCTACCGGTACGCCGTCCATGTCCAGGCCGCCATTACGCACACCGTCGGCGGCCTGCGGGTCGACGACCGGGCGCGCGTCCTGGGCGACGACGGTTCAGCGATCGACGGCCTCTATGCCGCCGGCGCGGACGCAGGCGGCATCTCGACGGGCGGCTACGCGAGCGGCCTCGCAGCCGCGCTCGTTCTCGGAATCGCCGCCGCGGAGGAAGCCGTCGGCGGCTGACTAGCGGATCGGGTTCGCGTAGACACAGGTCCGGCTGTCCGCCGGGAGCGGCGAAGGGCCGACCTTGTACACACGCAGGCGCAGGTCGCCTTCGCTGAGCTCCGCGCCGACGCCCGGCGGCTCACCCTGCCGCTCGCTCAGCTCGTATCCGGTCGGCTTCCAGACGAAGACCAGGTACCGCGGCGAGCTGTCGTGCTGTCCGTCCACGCGGACAGCATCGTAACGACCGCTAAACGGCGAGCTGCAGCTGCTCGGGCTCCGCCTCGGCCGTTTCCGCGGGCTCGAGCCGCACGGGCCTGCGGTCGGCGATCGCGTACCGGCGACGGAGCTCCTCGATCCGGCTTCGGACCGCCTTGCCCGCGTCGCCGCGCAGGTAGGCGCCGCGCGAGTAGAGCTCCTCGTAGCGCTCGAGCTGCTCGGGCCAGTCCCGGGCGAGGTGCTCCAGGAAGTGCTCGCGCGTTCCCGGCCGGAGGTGGAGGACGTTTCCCCAGAGGTGCGTCGCGCCGGCCGCGCGGGCGGCTCGGATCACCTCCGCCAGCTGCTCGGGCCGGTCGGAGAGGCCGGGAAGGATCGGCGCCATGCCGACCCCTGCCTTGATGCCGGCGTCGACGAGGCGACTCAGCGCCTCCAGCCGCCGCTGCGGCGGGGGCGTCCCCGGCTCCGTCTTCCGCCACACCTCCTCGTCGAGCGTCGGAACCGAGAAGTTGATCGAGACATCGGCGACCCGCGCTGCGTCGACGAGCACGTCGACGTCGCGCACGATCATCGGGTTCCGGGTCAGCAGGCTGAACGGGTTTCGCGCGGCAGCGAACGCCTCGAGGCAGCCGCGCGTCAGCCGATAGCGGCCCTCGGCGGGCTGGTACGGGTCGGTCGCGGCCCCGACCGCGACCTGCTCCGGAACCCAGGTCGGCCTCGCCAGCTCACGCCGGAGCACCTCGACGATGTTCGTCTTCACGCGGATCGACTGCCCGTAGCGGTCGTCGAACGGGCGATCCGCACGCAGTTCGTACGCGCGGACGTAGCAGAACGTGCACTGATGCGCGCAGCCCATGTACGGGTTGAGCGACCAGTGGAACGGCATCCCGCGGACCCGGTTCAGCGCGCTGCGGCAGGGTTGCTCGCGGTACTCGACCTGCACCCTGCCTAGTATAGAACGCATGTTCGCCCTGACGGAGGTGCAACCAGGCATCCGCCGGCTGACACTGCCCCTGCCGGTCGGGCCGAAGCACGTCCACTGCTACCTCCTGTCGGAACCGGATGGCTGGACGCTGGTCGACACCGGCCTTGCGCTGCCCGGCCTCCCGGAGTCGCTCGCCGGCGTCGAGGTCGCGCGCATCGCCGTCACGCACTTTCATCCGGATCACGTCGGCGGAGCGGCCCCCGCGGCGGAGGCGACCGGCGCACCCGTCCACCAGGGTGAGCTCGACTACGCGCAGTGCGAGCAGGTCTGGGGGACCGAAGACTGGCCGGGCCGGATCGCCGCGTGGTTCCACGAGAACGGCGTTCCGCTGACGATCGCCGACGACCTGCACGCCGAGGGTGAGGCCGCTCGACCGCTGATCCGCTACGCGGTGAACCCGGATCGTGTGAACGAGGGCAATCGTGTCGGCGCGTGGGAGGTGATCGCGACGCCGGGTCACGCCGACGGTCACATCTGCTTCCTGCGCGACGGCGTCCTCGTGTCGGGAGACCACCTGCTGCCGGACATCACACCCGCCGTCGGGCTCTATCCGGGGGGACGCCCGGACCCGCTCGGCGACTACCTCCGCTCGCTCGAGCGGACGATCGCGCTCGGCGCGACGCTCGCTCTCCCCGGGCACGGCGACCCGATTGCGGATCCCGCGGCACGGGCACGCGAACTGGTGGCGCACCACGCCGACCGCCTCGACCGAGCAGCCGCCGCGCTCGGGCAGGGCCCGCAGACCGGCTACGAGGTCTCGCTGGCGCTCTTCGACGAGGACCTCACGCCCAGCCAGCGCCGCTTTGCCGTCGCCGAGACGCTCTCGCACCTCGAGCACCTCGTCACGAACGGAAGGGCTCGGAAGCACGAGTCCGACCAGGGCTTCTCCTATACTGGATCGTAAGGTCTTGGACGACGACCCGATTCCCAGACGTCCGGCCGGGCACCGGACGTGACTCTCGCCCTCGAACTCCTCGCCCTCGCGGGTCTGATCCTGCTGAACGCGTTCTTCGTGGCGGCCGAGTACGGGCTCGTGACCGCGAGGCCGACGAAGGTCACGGAGCTCGCCGAGGAGGGAAACCGGCGTGCGCGTGCAGTGCTGCGCATCACCGAACAGCCGCCGCGCTTCATCGCCGCCATGCAGCTCGGGGTGACGCTCACGAGCCTGGGTATCGGCGCCGTCGGCGAGCCGGTGCTCTCGAACGCGCTCGATCCGTGGCTGGCGACCGCGCTGGCGATCGCGCTCGCGTTTTTCGTGATCACGTTCCTCCACGTCGTCATCGGCGAGCTGGTGCCGAAGGCGGTCGCGCTCAGCTACTCGGAGCGGACGGCGCTCGCCGTGTCGACGCCCGTGCGCGGCTTCTTCATCGTCTTCTGGCCGCTGATCCGGGTGCTGCAGGTGTCGACCGAGTTCGTCCTTCGGCTCCTGCGAGTACCCGTGCCCGGCTCGGAGATCGACGTGTTGTCGGAGCCCGAGCTCCGCATGCTGCTCCGCCGCTCTCGCGAGCACGGCGAGATCGAGCCGCAGGAGCAGGAGATGGTCTACAAGGTCTTCGACTTCGCCGACAAGGAGGTCAGCGACGTCATGGTGCCGCGACCCGACGTGATCGCGATCTCTGCCCAGCTCTCGCCGCAGGAGTGTCTGCAAGCCGTCATGGATTCGCCGCACACGCGCTACCCCGCATACCGAGAGTCCCTCGACGAGATCGCGGGCATCCTGCACATCCGCGACCTGTTCGCGGCGCTGAACACGCGGCCGATCGAGGACGTTCGCGTCGAGGAGCTCCTACGCGACGCCCAGTTCGTGCCGGAGACGAAGGATCTCGCGTCGCTCCTCGCCGACTTCCGGCGCACCAAGAACCACATGGCCGTCGTCGTCGACGAATACGGCGCGATGGAGGGGATCGTCACGCTCGAGGATCTGCTCGAGGAGATCGTCGGCGAGATCGAGGACGAGTTCGACCTTCCCGACGAGTCGGTCGAGCAGGTGGACGACACCCACGTGCGCATCCACGGCACCTTCCCGATCGACGACTTCAACGAGCAGTTCGGGCAGCAGATGCCGATCGAGGATTACCACACCGTCGCCGGATTCGTCTTCGGCCAGCTGGGGCGCGCGCCCGAGCCCGGTGACGAGGTGGAGTACGACGGCGTCCGCTTCCGCGTCCTCGACCTCGAGGGGACCCGTATCGAGAAGCTCGAGGTCGAGTTCGCCCCGCGGCCCCCCGCGGCCGAGGCCGCAGTGAGCTAACAGCTCTTAATCCCCGGCAAACACGGGACTAAGTAACATCCTCGTACAAACCGGGGAAGAACCGAAGGGAGTCTCTGCATGCGCCGTTTGTCGATTGTCATCGCCGTCGTCGCCGTCGCCGGCCTCGTCCTGGCCGCCGGCGCGTCGTCGGCGTCGAAGAAGCTCGTCGGAACCGTCGGGCCCGGCTTCACGATCACGCTCAAGCAGGGCGGCAAGATGGTGAAGAAGCTGAAGCCCGGCAAGTACACGATCGTCGTCCACGACAAGGCGGCCAGCCACAACTTCCGGCTCAAGGGCCCGGGGATGAACAAGCAGATCACGAGCGTCGGGTTCTCCGGGACGAAGACGATCAAGGTGACCCTGAAGAAGGGGAAGTACACCTACGACTGCGATCCCCACTTCGCGCTGATGCACCACTCGTTCACGGTCTCGTAGCCGTCGTCCGGCTCGACTGCGGTCGCTAGTGCTCTAGCCGAAGCTCCGCGATCTCGCCGTCTCGGATCCGCCAGGCGGCGAGCTCGCGCGAGCCGAGACTGAGAATCACGTAGGGCCGGTCGACCCAGAGACCGACGTTCTCGACGTCCGTCCGCGACGGCCGCGGCGGCGCCGACACGTGCGAGTGGAACACCGCCAGCTCGTAGCCCTCGTCCTCGAGGAACCAGGTTTCGGGCTCGACCTCGAGCTCGAAGCGATACGGGGACGCGGCCCGGTTCGTCCCGGGGACGTAGCGCTCTGCCACGCCGTCGCGCAGGACGACGAGGCCGCATGCCTCGTTCGGCGCCTCGGACCGCGCGTGGGCCTCAAGCTCGTGCCGGACGCGCTCCGGGATCACCACCAGACGGTTCGCTCCATCGACTCCTCGATGTGCTCCTCGGGCGCCTCCCAGAATCCCGCCGAGAGGTACTTCCAGCCGCCGTCGGCGAGCACGCAGGCGACGACGGCGCTCTCGTCGAGCTCGCTTGCCAGGCGGAGAGCGACGTGGAGCACCGCACCGGCCGAGACGCCCGCGAAGATCCCCTCGCGGTCGAGCAGCCGCCGCAACGCGACGACGGATTCCTCGTTCGACACCAGGACCTTCCGGTCGAGCTTCGAGACGTCGAGAATCGGCGGGACGTACCCGTCGTCGAGCGAACGCAGCCCGATCACGGGGTCGCCGGGCAGCGGCTCGGCGGCGGCGACGATCACGTCGGGAAACGACTCGCGAAGCCGGGCGCCCGCACCCATCAGCGTGCCGCCCGTGCCGAGACCGGCGACGAAAACGTCGACGCGGTCGAGCGCTTCCGCGATCTCCGCGCCGGTGCCCTCGTAGTGCGCTCGGGGGTTGGCCTCGTTCGCGTACTGGAAAGGCATGAAGTACCGCGGCTCCCGCTCGGCGAGCTCGAGCGCCACGCGGACGGCGCCGTTCGATCCTTCGGAACCCGGCGACTCGATGATCCCCGCCCCGAACAGCGTCAGCAGCCGCCGGCGCTCCACGGTCGCGTTCTCGGGCAGGACGCATGTGAGCGGATAGCCCTTGAGCTTGGCCACGAGCGCCAGCGAAATGCCGGTGTTGCCGCTGGTCGGCTCGAGCAGCTCCCGTCCCGGCTGGAGCTCGCCGGACGCCTCGGCCGCCTCGATCATCGCGACGGCCACGCGGTCTTTGATCGAGCCCGTCGGGCTCTGTCCCTCCAGCTTGGCGACTATGCGGGCGCCGCCGTCCGGGCGAAGCCGCTCGAGCTCGACGAGCGGCGTATCGCCGATCAGGTGGAGAAGCGAAGGAGCCGTTCGGACTCGGCTCAAGGCTCAGCCGGACGAGCCGCCTGCCATCGCGGGCAGGAGAATGACCGTGGCCGCGTCGTCGACCTCGGTGTCGAGGCCGTCCAATGTGCGGACGTCTTCGCCGCCGACGTAGACGTTGACGAACGAGGCCAGGTCGCCGTCCTCCAGGATCTGGGGCCGTAGACCCGGGAAGCGGTCCGCGAGGTCGACGATCACCTCGCGCACGGTGCCGCCGTCCGCGACGACCTGCTTCTCGCCCCCGGTCTCGGCGCGGAGCGTTGGGGGGATGCGGACGATGCTCATGTCGCCACTCCGCGACCGGCGTTGCAGAACTCCACGTAATCGATGTACTCCGTGATCGTCGGGCTCTCGCCGCAGACGGGGCAGTTCGGGTCGCGGCGAAGCGCAACCTCCGTGAAGGTGGCTGACAGCGCGTCGAACAGCAGCAGCCGGCCTACGAGCGGCTCGCCCTTGCCCAGCGCGAGCTTGAGCGCCTCGTTCGCCTGCAGCGAGCCGATGATGCCCGGCAGCACGCCCAGGACACCGCCTTCGGCGCAGCTCGGGGCGAGCTCCGGAGGCGGAGGCTGCGGGAAGAGGCAGCGGTAGCACGGGCCGTCGTGCGGCTTGAAGACCGTCACCTGGCCCTCGAAGCGGAAGATCGAACCGTGAACGACGGGAAGGTCGTGCCAGACGGAGGCGTCGTTGACGAGATAGCGAGTGGGGAAGTTGTCGGCTCCGTCGACGATAACGTCCCAGCCGTCGCCGAGGATCCGGTCGACGTTCTCGGACGTCAGGCGCTCGCGGTACGTGACCACCTCGACGTCCGGGTTGAGCTCGGTCAGCGTGCGCCGGGCCGACTCCGCCTTGGGCTCGCCGAGCCGGGTCGTCGAATGCACGATCTGGCGCTGCAGGTTCGTGGCGTCGACGACGTCGTCGTCCACGATGCCGAGCCGGCCCACGCCGGCGGCTGCGAGGTAGAGGGACGCAGGCGAGCCGAGCCCGCCGGCGCCGATGAGCAGGGCGCGCGACTGGAGCAGGCGCAGCTGGCCCTCCTCGCCCACCTCGGGGATGAGCAGGTGGCGGCTGTAGCGCTGGCGCTGCTCGTTCGGGAGGACGGTCGGTAGCTCGGTCGGGAACCCGTTTCGCTTCCAATCGGTGAAGCCGCCGGCGAGCGAACGCACCCGCTCGTAGCCCAGCTCCTCCAGCGTCTTCGCGGCGAACGCCGAACGCGCGCCCACGGCGCAGTAGACGACGATGTCGTGGCCGCGGTCGGGTAGCCTCGACTCGACCCGCGATTCCAGCGAGCCACGGGGGATGTGCAGGGCGCCGGGGAGGTGTCCTTCCTCCCACTCGTCGCGCTCTCGCACGTCCAGGAGGACCGGCGGATCCGAGGACTCGAGCAGCGCTCGCGCCGCCGGCGCGTCGATCTCCTCGATCTCGCGCTTGACCTCCGCCAGTAGCTCTCGGTACCCGGGCACTACCAAAAGTATAGCCGTGGTTGCTGGGATGCCGGCCCGCGCTCCGCGCGGCTAAGGTCGCCTCGTGCAGGCGAAAACACGCGTGCTCGTGCTCGTCGCCGTCGCCGCGGTCGCCGCCGCAGGTGCGACGGTCGGCGTGACCGCGCTCACGAGCAAGCCCGAGCCGAAGCGGGCAGCGGTTTGTCCCGCCGGCCCGCCGCTCCAGCTCGATCTCGGCGTTCGCACGGATTCGGAGGCGGCCGCCCTGCGCCGCGCCCAGAATCGTCTCGCCCGGGATGACGCTCGAGGCGCGCGCGAGATCTTCGAGCGGTACCAGTCGGTCGAGGCGCGGGTCGGCGCGGCGATCGCCGCCTGGCCGACCGATACCCTTGCCGATCTCGAGGCGCTGGCGGCAGAGCATCCGCGCAACGCGACCGTCGAGCTGAACCTCGGGAACGCGCTCTTCTGCGACCGGCGGCCCGACGAGGCGCGGGGCCTCTGGCGGACGGTCGAGCGGCTGGCGCCCGACTCTCCGATCGGCATCCGCGCGGCCGATCTGCTCAATCCGCGGTATCCGATCCCCGGAATCCCGGCCTTCGTCCCGAGCTTTCCGTACCCGCCCGGGCTGGCCTCGCTGCTGCCGGAGCGCCAGCTGCGTGCGCTGGCGGCGCGCGCGCGCCGCCGCGATGTCCGGGCCAAGCTCCTGTATGGCTCCGCGCTCCAGAAGCTCGGTCGCCAGCGGTCGGCTGAGCACCAGTTCGCCGCAGCCGCCGCGCGCGCCCCGGGCGATGCCGAGGCGCAGGTCGCCGCCGCCGTCGGTCGCTTCGACAAGAATCGCCCTGCGGCGGCCTTTTCCCGCCTCGGTCCGCTGGCGCGGCAGTTTCCGCGGGCGGCGACCGTGCGGTTCCATCTCGGCCTACTGCTTCTCTGGCTCGGGGAGGTCCGGCAGGCGAGCATCGAGTTCAGGCGTGCCGAACGGCTGGAGCCGCAGTCCGTCATGGGCACGGAGGCGAAGCGGTTTCTGACCTGCCTCTCGAGCCCGGCGACATGCTCCTCGTCTCCGTAGCGCGCCGGCGCCGAATCCTGTCGGGAAGGGACGAGCGGGCTCGCCCGTCCTGTGAGCGTAGGACTCAGTAGCTCACCAGAGGTAGGACCAGGAGACCGACAAAATGAGCCGTTCGGCCTATGGCGCTCCGTCCGTGGTAACTGCAAGAGTTCCGCACGGAGCAAGCGTGAGCGATAACGGCCAGCCTTCCACGCCCATCATCGACCTCCTCGACACCGACGAGGCGCGCGGTCTGCTCGAGGCGGGTCGGGAGAACGGCTCGCTCAGCACCGAGGAGATCACGCTCGCCCTGGACGAGCTGGACGTCGATCCCTCTCAGCTCGACGACTTCTACCACGCGCTCGACGAGCTGCAGATCGAAGTCGTTGACGGTCGCGGCCCGGCGGCCGCGGACGGCGATGAGCTCGACCTCGATGCGGACAGCCGCGAATTCTCCACGGATGCCCTCCAACTCTTCCTGAAGGACATCGGGAAGGTCGACCTGCTGACCGCCGCCCAGGAGGTCGAGCTGGCGAAGCGCATCGAACGGGGCGACCACGGCGCGAAGCAGGAGATGGTCGAGGCCAACCTCCGCCTCGTCGTTTCGATCGCCAAGAAGTACCGCAACCAGGGGCTGCCGTTTCTCGACCTGATTCAGGAGGGCACGATCGGCCTCGTTCGTGCCGCCGAGAAGTTCGACTACCGCAAGGGATTCAAGTTCTCGACCTATGCCACCTGGTGGATCAGGCAGGCCGTGGCCCGCGCGCTCGCGGACAAGGGCCGAACGATCCGCATGCCCGTCCACGTCGTCGAGAAGCTGAACCGGATCGGACGGTCGGAGCGCAAGCTTCGCGCCGAGCTCGGCCGTGAGCCGGTCGCGTCCGAGATCGCCGCCGACCTCGATCTCGGCGTCGAGGAGGTGCTCCAGATCCGCCGGAGCGCTCAGACGCCTGTCTCGCTCTCGAAGCCCGTCGGCGATGAGGAAGAGTCCGAGTTCGGTCACTTCCTCACCGACGACACCGAGCCCCTTCCCGACGAGGCCGTCGACACCACCCTCCGCACCGAGACGTTGCGGAAGATCCTGTCCACGCTCGCGCCGCGCGAGCGGCTCGTCCTCGAGCTTCGTTACGGCCTGAACGGCGAGCGGCCGCGCACCCTCGACGAGGTTGGACGGGCGTTCAACGTCACCCGTGAGCGCATCCGTCAGATCGAGAACCAGACGCTCAAGAAGCTGCGGGCGCTGGCGGAAGCGCAGAAGCTCCGCGAAGTCGCGTAGCCGCGGAAAATCCGCTGCCCGCTCCGCGGGCAGCTCCTGTCGCCTTCGGCTCGGTCGCTTTCAGTTGACGCTATACACACCGGCACCGGCAAAGCCGGTACCGGCGGCGATATTCGCGATACCGTCCTGTTAATGCGGGTCGTGCTGGTTGTCGTCGCGTTGCTCGCCGTCGTTGCGGCGGCTGCCGGCGCTGGAAGCATTCGCCTCGCGACCTCTCGGGTCGTGGTCGTTCCTGACACGCCGCGGGGTGGGCGGAGCTTCACGGCGAACATGCGCGTCACCCGCCGGGATTCGGGCGCGGTTGTCCGGAGCGGGAAGGTGACCTGTTCGGCGCGCGTGGGGAGCAAGCCCCTCGTTCGCGTTCGTGCCGGCTTTCGCTCCGGGCGAGTGTCCTGCACGTGGAAGCTCCCTGCGTCGACCTCCGGAAAGCATGTGAACGGCTGGCTCCGCCTCGACGCCCTCGGCAGCCTCGCCCGCCGCTTCTTCGGGCGGCCGATCCTCTGAGCGACACGGGTCGGTAGACTCGCCCGCCGTGTCCGTTCCGGACGACGCGCTCCTCGCCGACCTCGGGGAGTTCCTTCGCATTCCGAGCATCAGCGCAGAGGCGGCGCACGCGGACGACGTGCGGCGCGCGGCAGAGTGGGTCTGCGAGCTCACCCGGCGCTTCGGCGGGACGTGCGAGCTCGTCGACTGGCACGGACGTCCACTGGCGATCGGCGAGCTGCGTGCGTCAGTGAACAGCGATCGGGCTCCGACCGTCCTCGTCTACGGACACTTCGACGTCCAACCGCCGGCGCCTCTCGACCTGTGGGATTCGCCCCCCTTCGAAGCAACCATCCGTGACGGCTGGCTCTACGCGCGTGGCGTGGCGGACGACAAGGGCCAGCTCTATGCACTGCTCCGGGCCGCCGGCGACCTTGCGGCTCGGGGCGAGTTGCCGGTCAACGTCCGCGTCGCCTGCGACGGGGAGGAGGAGATCGGCGGTCACTCCATCGTCGACTTCCTTGCGGCCGACGAACGCGGAGCCGACGTGGCCGTCATCTTCGACACGCCGATGGTCGGGCCCGGCGTGCCGTCCATCACCGTCGGGACGCGGGGCCTCGTCTACTGGCACCTGCGCGTCACGGGCGCCTCGCGCGACCTCCACTCGGGGCTGTACGGCGGGGCCGCGCTCAACGCAGCGCACGCGCTCGTGCAGGCGCTGTCTGCAGTGCTGCCGCACGGCGGACGGCTGCCCGAGCCGCTCCGCGCCGGCGTCGCCTCGCCGACAAGGGAAGAGCTCGACAGCTGGTCTGCCCTACCCGCGGGTGCCGGGGAGCTCTCGATGCAGGGAGCACGCGAAGCGGATCCACGGGCCGCGGAAGAGTTTTACGTTCGCACCTGGTCGGAGCCGTCCCTCGATATCAACGGCGTCGGCAGCGGCGAGCCCAACGTCGTCAAGACCGCCATTCCAGCGATCGCCGAGGCGAACGTGTCCATTCGGCTCGCGCCCGGGCAGGACCCCGAGGTCGTGGCGGACGCCTTCGAGCGCCTCCTACGCGCGGCGGCGCCGGAAACCGTCGACCTCGAGCTCGAGCGGTTGTCGTCTGCGAAACCGAGCCTCGTGTCGCCCGACCATCCGGCCGTCGGGCTCGCGCTCGGCGCGTTCGAGGCGGCGTTCGGCGTCCGGCCCCTGCTCGTCCGCTCAGGCGGGACGCTTCCGATCGTGCCCGCGCTCGCGGCGCGGGGCATTCCGACCGTGCTCAGCGGGATCGCGCTGCCGGACAGCAACATTCACGCGCCGAATGAGCGCCTCCCGGTCGAGTATCTCGCCAAGGGGATGGAGGTTGCGTCGGCGCTCTACCGAGCGCTCGCGAACGTGGGGTGATAGAACCCCGGCGGCGTTCCGGCTAGAGGGTGGCCGCCGCTTCCTCGCGGCGGAGCCAGGCCCGTCCGAACCGCCGCATCTCGCTGATGATGGGCAACAGCGCCTCGCCCTTCGCAGTCAGCTCGTACTCGACGCGAGGCGGGGCCGAGCGGCTGCGCCGGACGACGACGCCCTCGTTCTCGAGCGACCGGAGGCGGTCGGACAGCGTGCGCGGGCTGATCCCCGAGCACGAGTGCTCGAGCTCCGAGAAGCGGCGCGGCCCTTCCGACATGTCGTGAACGAGAAGCGCCGTCCATTTCGCCCCGATGATCTCGGCGCACGCGGCGACCGAGCACCACTCGTCGTGAACCGGTCTCATAGTGCGCATCGCTACACCGATTGTACCGCGATGTCCGCGACGACCTTCCGACCCATCGGTTCGTTCGGCGTGCGGCGACGGCGGCGGCGAGTGTTGCGGAGCGACCGTCGGGCGCTCGGCGGGGCAGCGACAGGCTCAAGGCACAGCCCCACCCATCAGGGGTGGGGTACTAGGCCGTCCCGCCTCCCGGCTCCCGATGCTACCCGCGAGTTGGTGCCTGGTCTGTGCCGAGTTCGTGCCGAGTTCGCGCGCTTGGGCGCCCGGCGGATGTCTCGCCCGGCGCGGGGCCTAATCCCAGGGCGGCGGGTTATGAACCCAGCGGCCGCCGACCATTGTGGCCACGACGTGCACATCGGCGAGCTGGTCGGGCGGGCAATCCACCGGGTCGCGATCGAGCACGACGAGGTCGGCGAGGAACCCGGGCCGGAGCATGCCCCGGCGCCGCTCGGCGTGCTCGAGAAACGGTGGGTTCCTGCACGTGGCTATAAGGGCCTCCTCGACGGTCAGACGCTGCTCCCCGTGCCACGGCGGGCGGTCGTCCAGCGACCGCTGGACGCCTGCCCGTATACCCAGAAGCGGGTCGAGCTCCTCGACCGGTGCGTCCGACCCGTTCAGTACCAGTGCACCGCTGTCCCAGAGCGAACGAAACGCGTACGCGCCCTCGACGAGGTCGGCCCAGTAGCGGTCTGCCAGGTCTCGGTCGGACGGGGCGTGACTGAACTGCACGGATGCGGCCACGCCCAGGGAGCCGAAGCGTCCGACGTCCTCGCGGGCGAGCAGCTGCGCGTGCTCGATCCGCGGGCGGAGACCCTGGGGGCCCCA
Organism: Actinomycetota bacterium; assembly: GCA_046732435.1. Classification (GTDB taxonomy): domain Bacteria; phylum Actinomycetota; class Thermoleophilia; order Gaiellales; family Gaiellaceae; genus JALZFG01. Next base: position 11,150 of record JBKPNC010000148.1, on the reverse strand, counting down.
TTCGTCCTGCGTCCGCTCGAAGGCATCGAGCGCATCGCGGTTGGCGCGGTCGCCGATCGCGTGCACGGCGACAGGCCATCCGGCGCGGGCACCTCGCCGCACAATCTCAGCTAGCTCGTCGGCGCTCGTGATCTGGACGCCGGAACCGGACAGCATCAACGCCGTCTGGGAACCGAGCGTGCCGTCCATGAACACCTTCAGGTAGCCAAGCCGCAGGAAATCGTCCCCGAAGCCGGACTCGACCCCGGTGCCCTCGAGATCGGCAAGCCGCTCATGGGGGAGCGACTGCCACACGCGAAGCGTACGCACGCCTCGCTCCCGCAGCCGCTGCCAGAAGCGAAGCGCGCCGACGGGGCCATCCTTGTCGTGGACGGCCACGACGCCGCGCGCGGCGGCTACTCGCACTCCGTCCTCCATCGCATCGACGTACTCGTCGTCCGCAGGGACGACATAGGTGTCGCGGTACCGCCATGCGGATTCTTCCCGGAGGACGCCGGTCGGGTCGCCGTGCAGGTCGACCTCGACGACGCCGCCGGGGACGCGGAGGTCGCCGTCGGCGCTCGCCAGTGCCGCGGAGTTGAGCCACAGCGAGTGCCCGTCCCGGGCGATCAGCGCCGCGGGGACAGGTCCCGTCACGGCATCGAGTTGCTCCTTCGTCGGCTCGGCGACCGGCGACCAGTCGCCGCTCCGCCACCCGCGGCCTCTGAGCCAACCGCCCGGGCGCACGCCGGCCATCGCGGCGCCGACCCGTGCCAGCGCCTCATCGAGCGAGCGCGTTCCCTCCAGGCGGAGCTCGCGTCGCGCGAGCGCCCAGGTCGGGAAGTGGACGTGCGAGTCCGTGAACCCCGGGACGACGCAGCGACCGCCGAGGTCGACCCGCTCGGGGCCTGGAATGGCCGTCTCGTGCGTCGCAACGCCGCCGACGATGCGATCGCCGGCGACGGCCAGGCCGGCGGCTAGCGGGATGGCCGGATCGAGCGTACGGATGACGCCGCCGTCGAGAATCACCGTCGCGCAATGTACGCGCCCACAGGGGATCCCGGGCCGATGGAGAACCATACGTCGCAAGAACGTAAGAGCGCCCGGTCACGCCGCGTGGGTGGGTGCGAACCACCCCTCCGGGTCGGTTCGACGGCCGCCGCAGGCGGTACCGTCCGGCGCAGTATCGCGACCTCCCGAGTCTCTCGTGCGCCGCCGCCTGCTCACAACCGCGTTGATGGTCGCCCTGGCGGCGGCCTCGACCTGGGCAGCCGCCGGCGCCGGTCGGGCGATCTCTGCGCCGCATTCGTGGGCCGACGCGGCGATTCGAACGGTCACCTCGCACGGGCTCATGGGAGGGAACCCAGCGAAGTTCCGGCCGAATGCCGCACTCACGAGCGGCGCGCTCGCCCGGCTCGTCGCAGGGCTCACGGGCCGTGAGGTCGCCGACGTTCCCGTTCCAGGCGCGACGGTGACGATGGCGCAACTCGACGCGCGGCTCGTGCGAGCGCTCGGCCTCGGTCGCACCGCCATCGGCTTCACGCGCAGCGCTCGCGCGGCCGGTCTGAAGCCGCCGATCCGGTTCGGAACCGAGGTCGCGGCGCGGTTGCTCTCGCTCCGGATCGACCATCCCGCCGCGCAGGACGGCCTGGAGCTCAGGCCCGGCGACACGGCCACGCGGGCGGAGGCGGCGTACTCGGCGGCCCGGATCCTTGCGTTCTCGGGCGACGAGGTGGGCGCGGTCGAGCAGGCCGAGGCGGCATTCACACTGCCGGCGCTGGGTCCGTGGCAGCGGCGCGTCCTCGCGACCGCCGCGCATTTCATCGGCTACCCGTACGTCTGGGGCGGCACGAGCGAGTCGCGGCAGACGCTCTTCGGCGTCACGTCACGAGGGGGCTTCGACTGCTCTGGCTTCGTCTGGCGCGTGTACAAGCTGCAGTCCTACCCGGGCGCGCGTGGCCTCGCAGGCGTCTTCCGGGGTCGCGGCGCGGCGGACATGGCCGGAGAGGTTCCCAGGTCGCTCCGGATTCGCTACGCAGCGCTCGAGCCCGGTGACGTCATGTTCTTCGCCGCCCACGGGTCGAAGTCACGGGCGTCAGAGGTGAACCACGCGGCGGTGTACGTCGGCAACGGCTGGCTGATCCAGTCGTCCGGTCAGGGTGTCGCCCTCGCGCCGGTCGCGGGCTGGTACCGCCAGCGCTTCGCATGGGCTCGCAGGCCGCTCGGCGAGGCCGGCCTGGGCGGCTAGGGCTCCGCACCAACACTTGGCTCCTCTGACGCTCCCCGCTAGGGTTGAGGCTGCACGTCGGATCAAGGGGGTCTCCGGCGGTATCCGTCAACAACGAAAGGGGCTACCTTCATGCGAGGTGCACGACGCTTGATCGTTCTGCCGGCGCTCGTCGCCGTGATGTTGCTCGGCTGGGTCGGTTCGGCTCAGGCGGCCACGTGGTTCGTCGGCCCGGGCGATTCGATTCAGGCTGCGGTCGACGCGGCGAACCCCGGCGACACGATCTTCGTCTTCGGCAATCACAGCGAGGACGTTCTCATCCAGACCGACGCGCTGAAGCTGGTCGGCGTCGGAGCGACCATGACGCCCGGTGCCGACAGCCTCTGCGGCCCTGAGGGGTTCTGCGTCCTCGGGGACGTGGACTTCAGCGGGGAGTTCCCCGTCGTCAACGCGTACGTGAGCGACGTGTCCATCTCGGGCTTCAAGCTCGTGGGCTACGACGACAGCGGCATCCTGGCGTTCGGCGCGCAGAACGCGCACTTCACGAAAAACCAGGCGATCGACAACGGCGAGTACGGCATCGCAGCGTTCTTCTCGACGGGCACGCACATCATGGGCAACATCACGCGCGGCTCGGACGAGGCGGGGATCTACATCGGCGACTCCCCGAATGCCGACGCGACGGTGGCGAGCAACGTGACCATGGACAACGGGCTCGGGATCTTCGTGCGCGACGCGATGCACGGGACGATGTTCAACAACGTCTCGCAGGCCAATTGCGCCGGCGTGCTCGTGCTCGCCGACAACCCCGGGCCTGCAGGATTCTTCCGCTTCCTCGGCAACAGGGTCCAGGGCAACTCGAAGGCCTGTCCTCAGACCGAAGACAATCCGGGAGCGTTCTCCGGGATCGGCATCGCGATCCTCGGTGGCCAGGACAACGTCCTGCACGGCAACCAGATCACGGACAACCTGCCGGGCGGCGACACGTTCATCTCCGGCGGGCTCATCGTCGCCACCGGCGACCTCGGCACCGCGCCGGAGGGCAACATCGCCACGGGCAACGTGATCACCGGTAACGACCCGGACATCCTGTGGGACGGGAGCGGCAGCAACACGCTGTCGCCGAACACCTGCGGCACGAGCGTCCCGCCCGGGCTCTGCTGACCACCTGGCGTGGAGGCGCCGCACAGGACGGCGCCACCACGCCCGTACAATCAAGGCTGTGCTCACGGAACCGCTGACCGGCGAGCAAGCGGAAATCCGCGACCTGGTTCGCACGCTCGCGCGTGAGCGAATTGCCCCGCGGGCGGCGGACATCGACAAGTCGGCGGAGTTCCCGTGGGACATGGTCGACCTGCTCCGCGAGCACGAGCTGTTCGGCCTTCCCTTCGACGACGAGTTCGGAGGCACCGGAACCGGCGCGCTCATGGTGCTCGTCGCCGTGGAGGAGATCTCCAAGGTCTGCGCGACGACGGGGCTGATTCTCGCCGTCCAGGAGCTCGGCTCGCTCGGCCTGAAGCTCGCCGGATCGGACGAGCAGAAGGAGCGCTACCTCCCGCGACTCGCGAGCGGCGAGTGGCTGCCTGCGTACGCCTTGACGGAGCCGGGCTCGGGCTCGGACTCCGCGGCGATGCGGACGACCGCGCGCCGCGACGGAGACGAATACGTCCTCAGCGGGTCCAAGCGGTTCATCACGAACGCGGGCGTCGCGCAGCTCTACACGGTCTTCGCGAAGACGAATTCCGACGCCGGACACGCGGGCATCTCCGCCTTCGTCGTCGAGGCCGAGTCGCCGGGGTTCGAGGTGGGGCGGATCGAGCCGAAGATGGGAATCAAGGGGTCGACCACCGGAGAGATCTTCTTCAACGACTGCGTCGTGCCCGCGGACAACCTCCTCGGCACGGAGGGCGAGGGCTTCGCGATTGCCATGCGCATCCTCGACCGCTCACGGCCGGGCGTCGCGGCACAGGGCCTGGGCCTGGCGCAGGGCGCGACGGACTTCGCGCTCGAGTACGCGAAGACGAGGGAATCGTTCGGGCGACCGATCGCCGAGCACCAGCTCGTCGGCGGCATGCTGGCCGAGATGGAGACGAAGTGCGAGGCGGCGCGCGGGCTCCTGTACCGGTGCGGGCAGATGATCGACGACGGTGTCGACGGTCCCGAGTTGACCAAGATCTCGGCCATGGCGAAGCTCTTCTGCACCGACGTCGCCATGGAGGTGACCACGAACGCGGTGCAGGTGCTCGGCGGCTACGGGTACATGCAGGAGTATCCGGTGGAGCGAATGATGCGCGACGCCAAGATCACGCAGATCTACGAGGGCACCAACCAGATTCAGCGGCTGGTGGTCGTCCGCGAGATGCTCCGGGAGGCGCGCGCGTCGCTGCTCGCCGGCGCGGGGGCCGCCGCGTGAGAGTTCCGGCAGAGGTCTCGAGTTCGGGGCTCACGCGAGCCGGTGACGCGGAGCGCGAGCGCGCCGTCGGCACCCTCCGTCACCACTACCTGCGCGGGCGGATCGATGCCGATGAGTTCGCCCGCCGCGTCGAACGCGTCGTCAGGGCCCGGACGAAGGGCGACCTCCGGACCGCCCTCCAGGACCTTCCTCGATTCGGCGAGGTTGTCGAGCGCGCAGGCGCGACGGCCCGCGTCGTCGGCTATATCGCCGGCTTCGCGGCGATCTGGGCGGTGGCGAGCCTGTTTCTGCTCGTCACGCTGGTCGTCCTCGCGCTCGCCGGCACCGGCGGCAGCGAGCTGCTGCTCGTCCCGCTGGCGTGGGTCTTGCTCACCGCCGTCCTGGTCGCGACGGGACGACGGCAGGTTCGTCGCGTGCGGGCGCTACAGCGATAAGACGACTCTGAGCCGCCGCGCCGTCGTCGTCGGATCGGGACCGAACGGGCTCGTCGCTGCGATCGTGCTCGCAGCGGCTGGCCTCGACGTCGAGGTCTTCGAGGCCGAGCCACACGCCGGAGGCGGGTTGCGTTCCGCCGAGCTGACGCTTCCCGGCTTCGTGCACGACGTTTGCTCCGGAGTCCACCCGCTCGCGGCTGTGTCGCCGGCGTTTCGCGCGCTCGACGTTCGACTCGACCTCGTCCACGCTCCGGCGCCCGCCGCACACCCGCTCGCCGACGGACGCATTGTGATGCTGGAGCGGAGCCTCGAGGCCACTGCCGGTTGGCTCGGCCCGGATGGGGCCGCGTACCGCCGTCTTGTCTCACCGGTCGTGGCCGCGATCGACCTGATCGTGGCGGGGCGGTGGTCCCACGCGCTGGGCCGGAGCGTCACGGCTGCGCTCCGCCCGGGACTGGATGCGGCCGACGGTCTTTCACGTCGGCGGTTCAGCACCGACGCCGCCCGAGCCTTTTTCGCCGGCCATGCGGCTCACTCCATGCTTCCGCTCGAGCGGCGGCCGAGCGCGGGCGTCGGTCTGGTCCTTGCCGCGCTCGGTCACTCCGTGGGCTGGCCGATCGTGCGCGGAGGGTCGCAGCGGCTCGCAGACGCGCTCGTCGAGCGACTTCGCGACGCGGGAGGCGTGCTGCACGTCTCCAGCCCCGTCGACGAGCTTCCACGCGCCGACCTCGTGCTCTGCGACATTGCTCCCCGGGAGCTCGTCCGCCTCGCGCGCGGACGGCTTCCGGTCGGATACGAGCGAGCGCTGCGCCGCTACCGCCACGGGCCGGGAGCGTTCAAGCTCGACTGGGCGCTGGCGGCTCCGATCCCATGGGCTGCCGAAGAGTGCCGTCGCGCCGCCACTGTTCACCTCGGCGCGACACTGGACGAGATCGCCGCGTCCGAGCGTGCGCCGTGGGACGGGCGCCTCGCCGGCCGTCCGTTCGTGCTGCTGTCGCAGCCCTCGCTCTTCGACGAGCGGCGGGCCACGGATGGGAAACACACGGCTTGGGCCTACTGTCACGTCCCGAACGGCGCGACCGTAGATGCCGGCGACGCGATCGAGGCGCAGGTGGAGCGCTTCGCCCCCGGCTTTCGCAGGCTCGTTCTCGCGCGGAGCGCTCTCGGCCCTCGCGACCTCGAACGGCACAACCGCAACATCGTCGGCGGCGACCTCAACTGCGGGTCTTTCGACCTCGGCCAGCTCGTCTTCAGGCCCGCTGCCCGCGCGATCCCGTACCGAACACCGCTACCGGGGGTCTTCCTCTGCTCAGCGGCCACCCCGCCCGGCGGCGGCGTCCACGGGCTCTGCGGCTTTGCTGCAGCACATCTCGCGCTACGGACGCTCGCGCTCCGGCGGCGGACGGACTAGGGCTTGGCGGCGGCCGCCCGACGCTGCGCCTTGTACGCGCGCTTGGCGTCCTGGTAGCGCTCGAGCGTCTCCATCGAGTCGACATCGCCGAGCGTTGGATGCTTCGGCGCCACCTCTTCCCATCCCGGAGGTTTGATGCCGTAGCGCTTGCCGAGGATCGCGATCAGCGAACGCGCCTTCATCTCGCCGATTCCGGGCAGGTCGAGAAGGCGGCGCTCGAGATCGGCGCCCGTTGCCGCGCCGTTCCACACCTCCGCTGCGTCACCGCCGTACTCGCTCGCGACGGCCGCGCACAGCTCCTGTACTCGCCTGGCCATCGTGCCGGGGAAGCGATGGATCGCCGGCCGCTCGCGAAACGCCTGCTCGAGCCGGTCGGGCTCCATTCCCGCAATGTCCGCTGCCTCGAGCGTCCCGACGCGCTGCCGGAGGCGGAGGGGACCGACGAACGCCGTCTGCACGGAGACCTGCTGATCGAGCACGAATCCGATCAGAAGCGCGAGGGGCTCGCGCGCGATCAGCGCGTTCGCTTCGTCGTCATTCGTGAAGTACAGGCGGTCGGGCACGACGACGAAACCCTAGCGACGACGAGAATGTCAACCGCGCGACCGCGTCACACTTTTGCGCGAGAAATGACACACGCGCGCGACACGAACATGTGTACGATGCCGGCATGAAGCCCCTCGAGGTCTTCCGCCCCGAAACCCGCGAATGGTTCGAGCGAACGTTCGACGTCCCGACCCCGGCTCAGACCCTGGGGTGGCCCGCCATCGCGAGCGGCGAACACACCCTGATTCAGGCGCCGACGGGATCGGGGAAGACGCTGGCTGCCTTCCTCTTCGGCCTCGATCGGCTCACCTCCTCGCCGGGCGCGGGCTTACGGCTGCTCTACGTCTCGCCGTTGAAAGCTCTCAACTACGACGTCGAGCGAAACCTTCGCGGCCCGCTCGCCGGACTCGACAGCAAGCTGAGCGTCGCGGTCCGGACCGGCGACACACCGCAGAAGGAGCGAGCGGCGATGTCACGGAAGCCGCCCGACATCCTGATCACGACGCCGGAATCGCTGTTCCTGCTCCTGACGTCGCAGGCCCGCGAGATGCTCACGGGTGTCGAGACGCTGATCCTGGACGAGGTCCACGCCGTGGCCGGCACGAAGCGTGGAGCGCACCTGGCCGTCTCCGTCGAGCGGCTGGAACGCCTCGTCGGCCGTCCGATGCAGCGGATCGGGCTGTCGGCCACGCAGCGGCCGATGGAGGAAATCGGGCGGTTCGTCTCCGGGGGCCGGCACATCCGGCTCGTCGATGCCGGTCGCGCGAAGGAGCTCGATCTCCAGGTGGTCGTGCCGCTGGAGGACATGAGCGACCTCGGCTCGTCCGTCGGAGCCCCGTATCAGCCGGAGCAAACCGATACGAGCGGGCTCGCCGCCGGGACCGACCCTGCGCGGTACTCGATCTGGCCGTCGATCTACCCCGAGGTTCTGCGGCTCGTCGAGGAGCACCGGTCGACGATCGTGTTCGTGAACAACCGGCGTCTGGCCGAGCGGCTTGCCCTGCGCCTGAACGACCTTGCCGAGCGGGAAATCGCACGTGCGCACCACGGTTCCCTTGCGCGGGAGCAGCGAACCGAGGTCGAGGAGCTGCTGAAGAAGGGCGCGATTCCTTGTCTCGTCGCGACCTCGTCGCTCGAGCTGGGGATCGACATGGGGGCGGTCGACCTGGTCGTCCAGATCGAGTCGCCGAAATCGGTCGCCCGCGGACTCCAGCGCGTGGGACGAGCGGGGCACGAGCTCGGAGCGGTCTCCCAGGGCCGGATCTTCCCGAAGTTCCGCTCCGACCTCCTCGAGGCCGCGGTCGTGGTCAAGGCGATGCTCGGCGGTGAGATCGAGGAGACGGTGATGCCGAAGAACCCCCTTGACGTGCTCGCCCAGCAGATCGTGGCGATTGCTGCGCAAGAGGAGATTTCCGTGGCGGATCTCCACGATCTCGTGCGTCGTGCCTACCCGTTCCGCGATCTCTCGCGCGCCCAGCTCGAGAACGTGCTCGACATGCTCGCCGGCCGCTATCCCTCCGACGAGTTCGCCGAGCTGCGGGCCCGGATCGTCTGGGATCGAACCGCCGGCACGATCAAGGGCCGCGAGGCGGCACGACGGCTGGCCGTGACCAACGCCGGCACGATCCCGGACCGGGGGCTCTTCGGCGTCCACCTCGTCGACGGTGGCGGCCGTGTGGGGGAGCTAGACGAAGAGATGGTCTACGAGGCGCGCGCCGGCCAGACCTTCCTGCTCGGCGCATCGACGTGGCGGATCGAAGAGATCACGCGCGACCGCGTCCTCGTCACGCCGGCACCCGGAGTCCCGGGCGCGGTGCCTTTCTGGAAGGGAGAAGGAATCGGGAGGCCGTACGAGCTCGGAGAGAAGATCGGCCGCGCGTCGCGCGAGCTCGTGGCGCTTTCCGACGAGCAGGTGCGCGAGCGCCTCACCGAGGAGCATCGATTGGATGCTCGAGCCGCGACCAACCTCCTCACGTTTCTGCGTGAGCAGGAGGCCGCGACGACGGTCGTTCCGTCCGACCGCGTCGTCGTGGTCGAGCGCTTCCGCGACGAGATCGGCGACTGGCGTCTCTGCATCCTGACCCCCTTCGGCGCCAGGGTGCACGCGCCGTGGGCGATGGCGATGACCGCCCGGATTCGCGACGCACTCGGCCTCGAGGTGCAGTCGATCTGGTCCGACGACGGCATTGCGCTCCACTTCCCCGACGCCGACGCGCCGCCCCCGACCGACGACCTCCTGCTCGACCCGGACGAGCTCGAGGATCTCATCGTTGGGGAGGTGGGCCAGACGGCGCTCTTCGGTGCCCGCTTTCGCGAGAACGCGGCCCGGGCGCTCCTGATCCCCCGCCGGCGACCCGACCGGCGGACACCGCTGTGGCAGCAACGCCTCAAGGCGCAAAGCCTCCTTCAGGTCGCCCGGAAGTACCCGTCCTTCCCGGTTGTGCTGGAGACGTACCGCGAGTGCCTCCAGGACGTCTTCGACCTGCCCGCGCTGCGGCGGCTCCTGCACGGCATCCGGACGCGCCAGCTCGATCTCGTCGACGTCGAGACGCCCACCGCGTCGCCCTTCTCCGCCTCGCTGCTCTTCGACTACATCGCGACCTACATGTACGAGGACGACACGCCTGCGGCGGAGCGGCGGGCTCAGGCGCTCTCGCTCGACCGCGATCTCCTGCGCGAGCTGCTGGGTCAGGAGGAGCTCCGGGACCTTCTCGATGCGTCGGCGCTCGAACGCGTCGAGGAGCAGCTCCGAGGACAGCCGCGCAACCCGGACGAGCTCCACGATCTGTTGCGGCTCCGCGGTGACCTCCGCCCCGGCGAGTACGACGACCGGCTCGCGCAGCCGCTGCTGGACGACCGCCGCGCTGTTCGGGTACGCATCGCCGGCGAAGAACGTCTGATCGCCGCCGAGGACGCCGGCCGCTATCGCGACGCACTGGGCGTCATGCCGCCGAGTGGCCTGCCGGACGTCTTCCTGGAGGCCGGCGACGAGCCACTCCGCTCGCTCGTCCTCCGCTTCGCACGCGGTCGAGGGCCGTTCACGACCGCCGACGCAAACGCGCACTTCGGGCGCGACGTCGAGCACGAGCTGCGAACGCTGGAACGCGAAGAGCGACTTGTCAGGGGGGAGTTGCGGCCGGGCGGCGTGGAACGAGAGTGGTGCGACCCCGAGGTGCTGCATCGCCTCCGGCGCGCCTCGCTCGCGCAACTCCGCCGCGAGGTGGAGCCGGTGGAGCAGCGGACGCTCGGACGCTTCCTACCGGGTTGGCATGGCATCGACCGGCGCGCGACGCTGCGCGAGGCGCTCGTCCCGCTCCAAGGCCTCGCGCTGCCGGTCGCCCTGTGGGAATCCGACGTCCTGCCGCGCCGGGTACCGAACTACGCCCCCGCCGAGCTCGATCAGCTGTGCGCATCCGGCGAGGTGATTTGGGTCGGTGCGGGCCTCGACCGCGTCGCGGCCTTCTACCGCGACGACGCGCGGGCGCTCGGGCGGCCGCCTGCGGCCGATCGGCCCGAGGGTGCGGTCCACGACCGCATTCGAAGCGTCCTTCGACGCAGCGCCGAGTTCTGGTTCGATCTGCTTGCGGCTGCGGAGCTCGAGGCGGAAGAGGTGCTGCCGGCACTCTGGGATCTCGTCTGGGCCGGCGAGGTCACGAACGACGCGTGGCAGCCATTGCGCTCTCGCCGGCGATTCGCCGCTACGAGCCTCCGCCAGCGTCCGCGGCGCTTTTCCCGCCGGCGAGCCGACGGAGTGACGGCCACCCAGGGACGCTGGTCGCTGACGGATCGGCTCTTCGCGGAGCGCCCCGACCGGCGCGCGCTTGCCGAGCTCCTGCTCGAGCGCCACGGCATCGTGACGCGTGACGGCGTTCGCGGCGAGGGAGTTCCCGGGGGCTACAGCGCCGTGTACGGGGAACTACGAGCGCTCGAGACGCTCGGTCTCTGCCGACGTGGCTACTTCGTCGAGGGCCTTGGAGGTGCGCAGTTCGCCCTGGGCGGCGCGGTCGAGCGCCTGCGAGAGCTGCGGCCGCGTGACGGCGACGAGGCCGGCGACACCGACACGCTCGTGCTGGCCGCGGCGGATCCCGCGCAGCCGTACGGCGCCTCGCTGCCGTGGCCGAAGCGCGCGGGTGCCAGGGC
>JBKPNC010000147.1:0-17008 GCA_046732435.1 Actinomycetota bacterium | reverse complement strand
CCAGCCCCCGCGCGCGCGCCCGGACCTGCAGCCGTACGCCCGCCCCCGACGTGCCCGAGCAGCTCCCGCGGCACCGCCGCACGCGGTGCTCGCGGGGCCGGACACCGCGGACGGGTAGTCAGCGCCGGCGCTGCGATGCGTCCGCCAGCGCGGGCGGCGTCCAGCCGCGATCGGCCGGGTTCAGGTTCGTCCCGGGCGCGACGATCTCGTCGATCCGGTCGAGTGTCCTGGTGTCGAGCTCCACGTCGACGGCGCCCAGCTGGCTCTCCAGGTGTTCCATCGTCCGCGGGCCGATGATCGCCGCCGTGACGGCCGGGTGCCGGAGCACGAACGCGATCGCGAGGTGGATCAGGGTCACGCCGGCGTCGTCGGCGAGCCGCGCGAGCGCGTCGGCCGCCTCCAGCTTGCGCTGGTTCCCGGGCAGCGACAGGTCGTAACGGTGCGGGATGCGGTGCGCGCGCGTGCTCTGCGGCGGCTCGTGGCCCTTGCGATACCGACCCGTCAGCCAGCCGCCGGCGAGCGGGCTCCACGAGATGACGCCGAGCCCGAACTGCTCGCAGACGGGCAGCACGTCCGTTTCGGCGCCGCGGGCCAGCATCGAGTACGGAGGCTGCTCGCAGGCGAACCGCTCGCGGCCGCGCCGCTCCGCCACCCACTGCGCCTCGACGATCACGTGCGCGGGGAACGTCGAGCTTCCGAGGTACCGGATCTTGCCCGCGGAGACGAGGTCCGTCAGAGCGCCCAGCGTCTCGTCGAGATCGGTCCACGGATCCCAGCGGTGCGCCTGGTACACGTCGATCCAGTCGGTGCCGAGCCGGCGCAGGCTGTTGTCGACCTCCGCCATGATCCACCGGCGCGAGTTGCCTCGGCGGTTGGGATCGTCGCCCATCGAGCCGTGGAACTTCGTGGCGAGCACGACATCGTCCCGTCGCCCGCCGGCCAGCGCCTGCCCGACGATCTCCTCGGACTCGCCGCCCGAGTAGACGTCGGCCGTGTCGATGAAGTTGATGCCCGCGTCGAGCGCCCGATGAATGATCCGGACCGACTCGTCCCGGTCGCGGTTGCCCCAGGCCCCGAACATCATCGCGCCGAGGCAGAGCGGGCTGACCATCACGCCGGTGCGGCCGAGCGGCCTGTGCTCCACGGCGCCCGATGCTACCCAGCGGCCTCCGGCAGCCGAGCCAGCTCAGACGTTTGGCATCTCGAAGCGCCGGGGAACAGGGGGGTGATGGGGGTCTCGAGCGTTTCGACGCTCGACGGCGAGAGGGGGTCTTGCGAACTGGTGGGCTCCGGTGCGCGCCCCCTCTCGCTTAACCGCTGCGCAGCTGGACGCGCCGACTGAGCGAGAGGGCTGTCGCCGGCGCGGCGCGCCGGGTGACGACGACCGTATCGCTCGCCAGGCGGTGAACCTTGCGGAGACGCTGCGCGGCGCCGCGCTTGAGCGTCACGGCGACTCCCGTCGTCGCGTTCGCCGGGACGGAGAAGCGTGCGCTGCCGTAGACCGGGGCGCGCCGTCCGGCCTTCCGCAGCGTGATCGTGCCGGCGCAGCGCGTGGAGGGCAGCGCGCCGCAGGCGATCCGGATGGTCACGCGGCCGCGTCTGAGCGTGGCCGCGGAGCCGACGGCCGTCGCGCGCGGCTCGGGCGTGCCGACGAGGTAGTCGGCGCCGGTCGACGTCGTGGTGGGGCTGAAGTTGGGCGCCCAGATCCAGGCCTCGTCGACGCCGTCCGCGTCCAGGTCGCCGGCGTCCGCGACGAACCAGCCCGCGGACGCCTGCGGGATGCCGCCGATGCCGTAGCCCTGGCTCGCCTGCAGGCTTGCCAGGTCGACGCGCTGCGGCGAGGTCCGTTGACCGTAGACGAGGTAGGCCGCCCCGTCGCCGCCCGCGACCTTCGCGCCGAACACGCCGATCAGCTGGTCGGGCACGCCGTCGCCGTTCATGTCCGGCATGCCGGCGACGGACGTCCCGGCGCACTGCCCGCGGCTGTCCGTGATGCTGTAGCCCTGGGCTGTGCTCAGGTTCGGCAGTTCCAGGTAGTTCTGCGGCGGCGTCCGCTCGCCGTAGACGACGTAGATGTTGGCCGCGCGAGGCCCGTCGGCTTCGCAGGACGCCCCGATGAGCGCGTCCGGGATGCCGTCCCCGTTCACGTCTCCGGCGTTGGCGAGGGACGAGCCGGTGAGCGTGATCGGTATGCCGTGCATGCCGTAGCCCCAGCTGCCGGGCAACGCGACGACGACCGTCGTCGGCGATGCCGTCCGCTGGCCGTAGACGAGGTACGCGAAGTCCGAGGACATCGCTCCGACGAGCTGGTCGGTGACACCGTCCTGGTTGACGTCGCCGGCGTTCGCGACCGCGTTGCCCGCCTCGTTCCCGCCGGCTCCCTCGATGCGGTAGCCGCGCGTCGCCGGGAGGTTCTCCAGGTCGACGTTCGCGCCCGGACGACGGCCGTAGACGACGTACGCCCGACCGGGCTGCTGGAATCCCTGCGAGGCCCCGATCACCTGGTCCGGCACGCCGTCGCCGTTGACGTCACCCGCGCCCGCGACGTCCGTACCGGCCAGGTCCCCCGGCGCGCCGGTGATCGTGTAGCCCTGGGCGGCCGTCAGCTTGTCGAGGTTGATCGACGCGGCCACGGTGCCGCGCTGGCCGTAGACGACGTAGACCGTGCCGGCGCCGTTCGGGATGCCGACGAGCTGGTCGGGCACCCCGTCGCCGTTGACGTCCCCGGCATTCGCGACCGGCATCGTGCTGTTGATGTCGGCGTCCGTGACAAGCCGGTAGCCCTGGCTCGAGCTCAGCGAGCCGAGGGGGATCGTGACCTTCCACCCTTGCCGTCCGTAGACCACGTAGGCGATCGAACGCTTTCCGGGAGCAGAGACGAGTGCGTCCGGAATGCCGTCGCCGTTAACGTCCCCGGCGTTGACCGCCTGTCCGATCCCGACGCCGCGCTGGCCGATCGCGCGCGCCTGGTAGTCGCTGTTCAGGTCGACCCACGGCGCCGTCAGCGGCGGTGCTGCCGACGTGGCGCCGACCACGATCGCCGCCGCCAGCGCGACCGCGAATGCGAGACCCCAGCGCATCGGCGCAATCTGTAACGGGTACGCCGGGACAGGTCAAGACCCATGTTCAACGGGCGCCGCGATGCGTACCCTGCCGCGCGTGGACGCCGACGCGGTCGAGCTCAGGGTCCTCGGGTGCCTGATCGAGAAGCAGCGGACGACCCCCGACGTCTACCCGCTCTCGCTGAACGCGCTGCGGAGCGCGTGTAACCAGTCGACGAATCGCGACCCGGTCGTCGACTACGACGAGCCGACGATCCGCGCCGCCCTCGACCGGCTGAGCCGCAGGCGTTGGGCCAGGCTGGCCAGCGGCCCCGGCAGCCGGGCCGTCAAGTACCGACACCTGCTCGACGAGGCGCTCGAGCTCTCGGGGTCCGAGCTGGCGGTGCTCTGCGTGCTGATGCTGCGCGGCCCGCAGACGCCGGGCGAGCTCAAGCAGCGCTCGGAACGGCTGTACCCATTCGACTCGCTGGCCGCCGTGCACGAGACGCTGGAGGCGCTGATCGCGCGGGAGCTGGTCAGTCGGCTCGAGCGACGCCCCGGCCAGAAGGAGGAGCGCTATGTCCAGCTGCTCGGCGACGACGCGTCCGCCGCGGAAGCGCCCGTCCCGGAGCCGCCGGAGCAGGCGGAGGACCTCCTGGCGCGGGTGGAGTCGCTCGAGCGCGAGGTGGCGGCGCTCCGCGAGGCGGTCTCGGCGTTGCGGGACGAGCGGCCGGCGGACGCGTAGCGCCCGGCAGGCACGGCAGGGACTATGCTCGGGCCGTGGAGCCCACGAAGTTCCTTCTCGACGAGTCGCAGCTCCCGCGCCGCTGGTACAACATCCGCGCCGACATGCCGCACCCGGCGCAGCCGGTGCTCCATCCGGGCACCGGCGAGCCGGCCGGGCCGGACGACCTGGTTCCGCTGTTTCCGATGGAGCTGATCCTCCAGGAGGTCAGCGAGGAGGCCGAGATCGCCATCCCGGACGAGATCCTGGACATCTACAGCCTCTGGCGGCCGACGCCGCTCTACCGCGCGCGACGGCTCGAGCGGGAGGTCGGAACGCGCTCGCGGATCTTCTACAAGTACGAGGGCGTCAGCCCGCCGGGGAGCCACAAGCCGAACACCGCCGTCGCGCAGGCCTACTACAACAAGCGGGAGGGCCGGACGCGGCTCGCGACCGAGACCGGCGCAGGGCAGTGGGGAAGTGCGCTCGCCTTCGCGTGCAAGCTCCTCGACCTCGAGTGCAAGGTCTACATGGTCAGGATCTCCTACGACCAGAAGCCGTTCCGGCGGTCGCTCATCCAGGCCTGGGGCGCGACGATCGTCGCCAGCCCCTCGGACGAGACCGAGAGCGGCCGCGCGATCCTCGCGCGTGACGCCGACTCGCCGGGAAGCCTCGGCATCGCCATCTCCGAGGCCGTCGAGGACGCGGCCGGACGGGACGACACCGCCTACTCGCTCGGGAGCGTCCTCAACCACGTGCTCATGCACCAGACGATCATCGGGCAGGAGGCGCTCGCCCAGATGGAGATGGCCGGCGCATTTCCGGACGTGGTGATCGGCTGCGTCGGCGGCGGCTCGAACTTCGCGGGCCTCGCCTTTCCGTTCCTCCGCGAGAAGATCGCAGGTCGCGACATCGACGTGCTCGCGTGCGAGCCGGCGGCATGTCCGACGCTGACGCGCGGCCTCTTCGCGTACGACTTCGGTGACACAAGCAAGCTGACGCCGCTCGTGCCCATGCATACGCTCGGCCATGACTTCGTCCCCGCCCCGATCCACGCCGGCGGACTTCGCTACCACGGCGTCGCGCCGCTGATCTCGCAGCTCGTCCTCGATGGGCTCATGCGGGCGGAGGCGTACGTCCAGAGCGACGTGTTCGCGTCTGCGGTGCAGTTCGCGGGGACGGAGGGAATCATCCCGGCGCCGGAATCGGCGCATGCGATTCACGCCGCGCTGCTCGCCGCCAGGCAGGCCGACGAGGCGGGCGAGGAGCGCACCATCCTCTTCAACCTCTCGGGCCACGGGCACTTCGACATGGCCGCGTACGACAACTACTTCGCCGGGGAGCTCGAGGACGTCGCGCTCGACGAGCAGGAGATCGAGCGCGCGCTCAAGGCCATCGAGGGCTTGCCGGTACCGACCGCGTAAGCGGGCACGTGCTCCTGGAGAGGATCGCGCTGACCTCGGAGGAGGTGGCGCGGACGAGCAGCCGCCTGGGCAAAGTCGAGCTGCTCGCCGAGACGTTGCGTGGCATGGATGCAGCCGAGGTGGCCACGGGAGTCGCCTACCTGTCGGGCAGGCTGCCGCAGGGAACGGTCGGGGTCGGCTGGGCCTCGCTCCGCGACCTTCCGCCGCCGGCGTCGCCACCGCCGAAGCTGCAGCTGCTCGACGTCGACGCCGCGGTCGTCCGGCTGGCGACGGAGGTCGGCAGCGGCTCGCAAGGCCGACGCCGCACCGAGCTGGCCGAGCTCTTCGCCTGGGCCACCGAGCCCGAGCAGCGGTTCTTGACGCGGCTTCTCCTCGGCGAGTTGCGGCAGGGCGCGCTCGAGGGCGTGATGGTCGATGCAGTCGCTCGCGCGGCCGGCCTGTCGGCATCCGTTGTCCGCCGCGGGCTGATGCTCTCGGGCGATCTCGGCGCCGTCGCTGCGGCGGCGATCGGCGAGGGGGCGGCCGGCCTCGAGCGGTTCCGGTTGACCGTCCTCAGCCCGATCAAGCCTATGCTCGCGCAGACCGCCGACGGCCTGCCGGAGGCGCTCGCACGCGCAGGCCCGGCGGCGGTCGAGTGGAAGCTCGACGGCGCCCGCCTCCAGGTTCACCGGCTCGGCGACGAGGTGCGCGCGTTCACGCGCAACCTCGCGGACGTCACCGACCGGCTGCCGGAGGTCGCGGAGGCGGTTCGCCGGCTTCCGGTCGAGGCCGTCGTGCTCGACGGCGAGGCGATCGCGCTTCGTGCCGACGGCCGGCCGCAGCCGTTTCAGGTGACGATGAGCCGGTTCGGAAGCCGACTCGACGTCGACGAGCACCGTCAGCGTGTCTGGCTGTCCCCGTTCTTCTTCGACTGCCTGCACCTCGACGGCGACGATCTCCTCGATCTCCCGGCGCAGGCACGGTTCGCGGCGCTCGCCGAGCGCGTCCCGGCGGAGCTCCGCGTGCCCCGCTCCGAGGCCGTCGAGGAGTCCGACGCGGAGCGCGTCCTCGACGAGGCGCTGGAGCGCGGCCACGAGGGCGTGATGGTGAAGGCGCTGGACTCGCCGTACGAGGCAGGCCGGCGCGGGGCGGGCTGGCTGAAGGTGAAGCGCGCGCACACGCTCGACCTCGTCGTGCTTGCCGCGGAGTGGGGTCACGGGCGCCGGCAGGGCCGCCTCAGCAACCTGCATCTCGGCGCGCGGGATCCGGAGAGCGGCGGCTTCGTGATGCTCGGGAAGACGTTCAAGGGAATGACCGACCAGATGCTTGCCTGGCAGACGGAAGAGCTTCAACGGCTCGAGACTCGCCGCGACCGCTTCACCGTCCACGTTCGGCCGGAGCTCGTCGTCGAGGTCGCGTTCGACGGCGTGCAGCGCAGCCGGCGGTACCCGGGAGGCGTCGCCTTGCGCTTCGCCCGGATCAAGGGCTACCGCCCGGACAAGTCAGCTGCGGAGGCCGACACAATCGACACCGTTCGCGCGATTCGCGACCGTTCGGGCTAGATGAGCTCCTCGCTGTGGGCGATCGCGCCGCCCGATCGGCCCAGTGACACCGTCGCTCGAAGGTCGTACCCTGCGGGCACGTGACCAGGGGAGATGGACGGATCCGGTGCGTCATCGCCGATGATCATCCCGCGATCGTCGAGGCCGTCTGCAGCTACCTCGAGCTCGAGGAGACGATCGAGGTGGTCGGCCGGGCAGGCAACGGCTCCGGCGCGCTGGAGCTGATCGAGCGCCGTGTACCGGACGTCGCCGTCCTCGACCTGCGCATGCCTCGTCTCGACGGTATCGAGGCGACGCGGCGGCTCGTCTCCTCGGGCGCGCGAACGGCCGTCATCCTCTACACGGGGTATCCCGAGCGCTCGCATCTGCTCGAAGCACTCGACGCGGGAGCCCGCGGCTTCCTCGGCAAGGAGGCGCCGCTAACGGACCTCGTTCGCGCCATCACGCTCGTCGCCGCAGGCGGCACCTACGTCGATCCGGCGCTCGCCGGCGTTCTCGTCGGGCCGCAGGCCACCGAGCGGCTACACGTCCTCAGCAAGCGCGAACGCGAGGTCCTCCGGCTGCTCGCGGACGGGCTTCGGAACGAGCAGGTGGCGACGAGCCTCGAGATCTCGCCGCTCACGGTTCGCACGCATGTTCGCAAGGCGATGGAGAAGCTCGAGGCCGACACACGCACGCAGGCGGTGGCGACCGCGTTGCGCGAATCCCTGATTTCGTAGCCGCAGCGGATTTGGCCGGCTCGTATCGCCAAAAAGGGCGATGCGGGCGCCGTCACTTTGACGATTGTCTCCGGGGGCGGGCGCGTCGAAGATGGTGTCCGTGAACCGCGATGAATATGCAGTGCTCGGCGCACGCCTGGACGGGACCGTCGTCTTCTGGAACAAGGCGGCCGAGCAGCTCTACGGGCACAAGGCCGGCGAGATCCTGGGCTCGGGCATCGACCGGCTGTACTCCCCGGCCGACGTAGCGGCGGGCCTGCCGACGGCGCTGATCGACGCGACGCTTCGTCGAGGCAGGTGGCACGGCTTTGCGAAGCGACGGCGGCGCGACGGCACGAGCCTGAGCGCGCGGACGCTCATGGTGCCCATTGTCAGCGGGCAGGAGGTCGAGCACATCTTCGAGGTCAGCGTCATCGGCCACAACGGGAAGCCCATGCCGCTGATGCCTGCACTCGAAGCGGTGAAGGAGTCCTTCCCGCTGCCGCTGCACGGGGTTCGGCGATGAAGACGATCTACGTCGCCGACGGCAATGCAGCCGACCGGGAGCACGTCTTCGACGCGCTTCGCGACGAGCGCCACGACGTGATGTGCTTCTCGGACCCGCGTGTCGCACTGCGGAGCTGCACGACGGATCCGCCGTGCCTGCTGATTACCGAGGCCGTCTTTGCGGACATGACCGGGTTCTGGCTGATCCGCGAGATGCGAAAGCTCGTGCCGGACGTCCCGGTTCTGGTGTTCACGGGCGCGTACGCGCGCGAGGCCGTCGAGGCGCTGACCAGCGAGGCCGGCTCGACGGGCTACCTCGCCAAGCCGGCGAGCATGGGCACGATCCGCGGCGCCGCCGAGATGGCGTTGCTCGCCCGGGCATGGCTCGCGGCCGGCGGTTCGCCCGACGATACTGCCGCCCTCGAGGACCTCGCCAGGCCGTCGGACGGCGAGCGGACACGCCAGTGGCGGCTCGAAGTGCTCGTCCGCGCCGGGTATCCGCAGCCGTTTGCGGAGCTCATCGCCCGGCAGCTGCATGCCGATCTGCACGTCGCCGTCGACCTCGTCCGGCGCGGGTGCGGGCCGGAGCTGGCGACGCGAATCCTCGTCTAGCCCCTGGTACGCTGAGCTCCGGCCAGAGCTCCGGTATCGCGCACAGTCCCGCACGATCGAAGGGAGCGTGTCGCGATGCCAATGCCCCACAGGACCCAGATGCAGGTGATCAAGCGCCGCCTTGTCGGCAAGGAGGGCGCCGAGCGGATCCGCGAGCTGCGCGCCATTCTCGACGAGCTGCCCGGATACCGCAGCGGGCCCTACGCGGACATCCGCAAGTGGGTGAACGCGCAGATCGACGGCACCCGCGCGCGCGCGCGGGTGGTGCACCGGGACTCGATCGCGGTGCGGCGGGAGGGTGCCGCACAGGTTGCGCTCGTCGGCCCGCCGAACGCCGGGAAGTCATCGTTGTTGCAGGCGCTGTCCAACGTGCAGATCGCGACCGGCGACTACGCGTTCACGACGACGCGACCGGTGCCGGCCCTGACCCGGATCCACGACGTGCTCGTGCAGCTGGTCGAGCTTCCCGGCCTGATCGAAGGCGCCGGTGAGGGACGTGGGGGAGGACGGGCGTTACTCGGCGTGTTGCGCAACGCAGATGCCGTCGTCCTCTGCCAGGACTCGAGCGCGTCGCCAGACGCGCTGCTCGCAATCCGGGCCGAGCTCGAGCAGGCGTCCATCTCGCTGCCGTCGATCGTTGCGGCGACGAAGGCCGACGAGGCGGAGCCGCAACAGATAGAAGCCCTGCGTACGTCCTTCGTCGACCTCGAGATCGTTCCGGTCTCCGTTCTCGACGACGACAGCCTTGCGGCTTTCGTGGAGACGGTCTGGCGGCTGACCGGCCTCGTCCGCGTCTTCTTGCGGCGGCGCGGAGACACCGATCTGACTCCGGTCGCGCTTCGTCCGCCGGTCGCCGTCGCCGACGTCGCGGTGACGATCCACCACGAGCTCGCGCGCGACCTCCGCGGCGCACGGGTGTGGGGACCGTCCGCCAGGTTCGAGGGCCAGCGTGTCGGTCCTCGACACGAGCTCGCAGAGGGTGACGTCGTCGAGATCCTGACCTAGGATCACTCGCCAGGATGGATGAGCGCCGGCTCCGTCTCCTCCTGGCAGCGGCGTCGATCAGCCTCTTCGTCGTCCAGCTCGATTACTTCGTCGTCAACCTCGCCTTGCCGCGCATGGCGAGCGACTTCGACATCGCGACGAGCGATCTCCAGTGGGTGATCAGCGGCAACATGCTCGCCGTCGGGTCGCTTCTGATCTTCGGCGGACGCGTCGGCGACATCTTCGGACGGCGGCTGGCGCTCCTGATCGGCCTCGGGGTCTTCTCGGCGGCGGCGCTCGTCTGCGGGCTCGCGCCCACGGCCGGCGTCGTGATCGCCTTCCGCGTCGTGCAGGGCGCGGCCTCGGCGCTGATCTTCCCCGTCGTGATCTCCGTGCTCTCGAACGCGTTCCCCGAGGAACGCCGCGGAAAGGCGATCGGCTTCGCATACGGCATCGCAGCCGTCGGCTCCGCGCTCGGGCCGCTGATCGGCGGCGGCCTGACCGAGGCGTCGTCCTGGCGGTGGGTCTTCTTCTCGCTCGTGATCCTTGCCGGCGTCGCGTTCGTCCTCGTACTGACCTCGGTCTCCGAGTCCCGGGACGAAACCGTGCCACGACACCTCGACCTGCCGGGCGTCGTCACCGTGAGCCTCGGTGTCGCGGCGGTCACGTTCGCGGTCGACCGCGCCCAGACGTGGGGCTGGGTCGCCGGGAAGACGCTCGCGGTCTTCGCGGTGGGGTCGCGCTTCTGCTCGTCTTCGTCGCGATCGAGCGCCGGGCGCGGTGGCCGCTCGTCGAGCTGTCGCTCTTCCGGAACCGGCCGTTCGACCTCGTCGTCGCCGGCTGCACGGTCGCCAACATCGCCTTCGCGGTCATGGTCTACAGCGCGACCATCTACCTCCAGGAGGTCCGCGGGCTGTCACCGATCGCCGCGGGGTTGGTCTTCCTCGCACCGGCGATCGGAGCAGCGCTCGGCGGGCCGCTCGCGCCGCGGCTGGGTGCGCGCATGCCGCCGCGCCTGGTATCGGCCGCCGCGAACGGGGTCGGCGGCCTCGGCGTGCTCGGGCTCGCGCTGCTCGGGGACGACTCGTGGGTGCTGTACCTGTCGATGTTCGCCGTCGCCGGCGTCGGGCTCGGCGTGGGCTGGGCCTTCGCGAGCGTCGGTACACAGTCCGTCGTGCGCAAGGAGCGCGCCGGTGAGGCGTCGGGGGTGACGCTGACCCTCGTCGTCGGCGTCGCCGGCCTCGCCGTTGCCGCCGCGGCGAGCGCCCTGCGGGAGCTGGGCCAGCACGGCACGTCGCCGAGCGACGCGATCACGTGGGTGCTGGTCGTCGTCGCCGGACTGGCCCTCGTGAGCGCCGCGGTCCTCCCGGCGCTCGGGTCGCGGCGGAAGGAGCCGGTTCCGGGCATGATCGACGCGGCTTGACCGGGCGTTAACGCACGGCCAACACGTCGTCTGCTTCTCTAAGAGGCTTAGATCAAAGCGAAACGAAGGAGCGACGGTGGATGACGAACAGCCGACCCTGAGCGTCGTCGGCGGTCGGGCGGGGCACGAGGCGCTCGAGACGGCCCTGTTCGAGATCAAGCGGGTGATCGCGGGGCAGGACGAGATGCTCGAGCGCGTCCTCGTCTGTCTGCTCTCGGGCGGGCACCTGCTGATCGAGGGCGTCCCGGGCCTGGCGAAGACGCTGACGATCAAGACGACCGCCGCGGTGCTCGGCGGGACGTTCAACCGCGTGCAGTTCACGCCGGACCTCGTGCCCGCCGACCTGGTCGGCACGCGCATCTACCGCCCCGGTCAGGAGCGCTTCGACGTCGAGCTCGGCCCGGTGTTCTGCAACTTCCTCCTGGCCGACGAGATCAACCGCGCGCCGGCGAAGGTGCAGTCGGCGCTGCTCGAGGTGATGCAGGAGCACCAGGTCACGATCGGCGGCCAGACGTTCGCGGTTCCGGATCCGTTCCTCGTGATGGCCACGCAGAACCCGATCGAGTCCGAAGGCACCTACCCGCTTCCGGAGGCGCAGGTCGACCGTTTCATGCTGAAGGTGCTCGTCGACTACCCCGGGGTCGAGGACGAGATGACCGTTGTTGAGCGGGCGCTCGCCGACGCGGTCGCCGTCCGGCAGGTGGTCGACCTCGAGCGGCTCACCGAGCTGCAGGTGGCGACGCGCGCGATCTACGTCGACCCCGCGGTCGCCCGGTACGCCGTCGCGCTCGCGACCGCCACGCGACGCCTGGATCAGGTGGGCCGCGCCGATCTCCAGCCCTACGTCGCGTACGGCGCGAGCCCGCGCGGTCCCATCAACCTCGTGCTCGCGGCGCGGGCGCTCGCACTGATCAGGGGACGTGAGTACGTGCTCCCGCAAGACGTGCAAGAGCTCGCCAAGGACGTGCTTCGCCACCGGCTCGTCCTCACGTATCAGGCGCTCGCGGAGGAGGTGTCGCCGGACGCGATCGTCGAGGCCGTGCTCGGGGCCGTCGCGCTCCCGCGCATCGACCTGGCGCGTGAGGCCAGCGCTTGAGCGTCCTCCCGCTCGAGCGCACGCCTGCGCGGCCCGGTCCCGGGCCCGTTCCGGAGGCGCTGCTTCGCGCACTCGATCTCACCGTCCGCAGGCGGATCGAAGGCCTCCTCGCCGGCGAGCACCGCGCGGCGACGCTGGGCAACGGCACCGAGCTCGCGCAGGTACGGCTATACGAGCCCGGCCAGGACGACGTCCGCCAGATCGAGTGGAATGTCACGGCGCGGACGGGCGAGACCCACGTCCGCGTCCAGATCGCCGAGCGCGCGCTCTCCACGTGGCTCCTGCTGGACACCTCGCCGTCGATGACGTTCGGCACCGCCGACCGCCGCAAGTGGGACGTCGCGGAAGGCGTTGCGCTCGCCGTCGGCCACATCGCGACGCGGCGCGGCAACCGCCTCGGGCTCGTCACGTTCGGCGACCGCCGGCCGCGCACTCTGCCTCCGCGGCAGGGGCGGGTCGGGCTCCTCGGGATGCTGCTGGAGCTGCGGCGCGAGCCGGAGACCGGCACCGTCGGCGCGACGTCGGTCGGCGAGGCACTCGCCCGCGCCGCCAGCATCTCCCGCCAGCGCTCGCTCATCTTCGTCGTCTCCGACTTTCGCGGGCCGCGCGACTGGCGCGCACCGCTGCTCGAGCTGGCCGGGCGCCACGACGTCGCCGCCGTCGAGATCCGCGACCGCCGGGAGCAGGAGCTCCCGAACGTCGGCGAGCTCTGGCTCGTTGACCCGGAAACCGGCCGGCAGCTGCGCGTCGACACCTCGAGGCGCAAGCTCCGTGAGCGGTTCGCCGCCGCCGCCGACGAAGAGCGGCGCGCACTGGCCCGCGAGCTCGCCACG
The DNA here is from genome assembly GCA_046732435.1 of Actinomycetota bacterium. Classification (GTDB taxonomy): domain Bacteria; phylum Actinomycetota; class Thermoleophilia; order Gaiellales; family Gaiellaceae; genus JALZFG01. The sequence goes on along the minus strand of JBKPNC010000147.1, from coordinate 4,125 downwards.
CTCGGCGTTCGTCATGTCGTCCTCACCACGTCGGGCGACTGGCTGCGCACCTTTGCCGCCTTCCTCGAGCGCGAATCGGGGCGCCGATGAGCTTCGCCTGGCCGCTCGCGCTGCTCTCGCTCCTCGTCATCCCGCTGGCGGTAGTCGGCTACGTGCTGATCCAGCGGCGCCGCATGAAGTACGCGGCCCGCTTTACCAACCTCGACCTGCTCGCGAACGTCGTCGAGCGTTCGCCCGGCTGGCGCCGCCACCTGCCCGCGGCGCTCGCGCTCGCGGCTCTCGCTGCCCTGCTGGTCGGGCTGGCCCGCCCGCAGACGAGCCACGCCAGACCGCGGTCTCACGCGACGGTCGTCCTCGCGATCGACGTCTCGGGCTCGATGTCCGCTACGGATGTTCGCCCCACGAGGCTGGAGGCCGCCAAGGCGGCTGCGCGAAGATTCATCGGCCAGCTCCCGAAGGGCTTCCGCATCGGGGTCGTTTCGTTCTCGACGACGGCGCAGGTCGCGGCACCGGCGACGACCGACCGCTCCCTCGTCCTCGCCGCGATCGGCTCGCTCGGCGCGAACGGCGGGACGGCGATCGGCGACGCGCTCGTCCAGTCGGTTCGCGTCGGACGCGCCGCTCAGCACGCCGGAGCCCGGAGTGGGGTTCCGGGAGGCCGCCGGGCGTTCTCGATCCTCCTGCTGTCCGACGGCGCCAATACGTCCGGTGTTGCGCCCTCCGACGGCGCCGCCACGGCGAAGAAGGCCCACGCCCCCGTGTACACGATCGCGCTCGGCACGCCGAACGGGACGGTGCGCCGCGTCGACGAGTTCGGGTTCGTGCGCACGATCCCGGTGCCGCCGGACCCGGCCACCCTGCGCCGCGTCGCAGAGCAGACCGGCGGGCGTTTCTTCCAGGCGCCGAACGAGGAGCAGCTCAGGGCGGTCTACGACCAGCTCAGCACGCGGGTCGGCTTCGTCAAGGTGCGACACGAGCTCACGTACGCGTTCGCGGCCGCCGCGGCCGTTCTGCTGCTCGCCGGGGGGACGCTCTCGGCGCTCTGGTTCAACCGGATACCCTAGGCAGCCGATGAGGCTGGAGGGCATCCATCACGTGACCTGTATCACCGGCGACGCGCCGGGCAACGTCGAGTTCTACGCCGGCGTCCTCGGGCTGCGCCTGGTGAAGAAGAGCGTCAACCAGGACGATCCGACCGTCTACCACCTGTTCTACGCGGACGAGCTCGGAAGCGCGGGCTCCGACATCACCTTCTTCGAGTACCCGGGCGCGCGTCCCGGTCGGGCCGGCGCCGGCATGGTGCACACCGTGGTCTGGCGCGTCGCCTCGGCCGAGGCGCTCGACTTCTGGGAGGAGCGGCTCCGCGGCGAGGGGGTCGAGACGGCGCGTGAGAACGGTCGCCTTCGGTTCGCGGATCCGGAGGGCCTCGCGCTCGAGCTTGTTGCTGCGGACTCCGAGGACGAGCCGCTGGTCGCACGGCATCCGGACATCCCGGAGGCCCTCGCTCTGCAGGGGTTCGACAGAGTCCGCGCCTTCACCGCCGACCCGGAGGCGAGCCGGCGGTTCCTCGAAGACGGCACCGGCTTCCGGCCCGCCGGCGAGAACCGGTACGAGGCGCGCGGCGAACGGCGGGGTTCGACGTACGAATACGAGCGCGCCGACCAGCCCGGGCGCGCAGGCGCGGGCACGGTGCATCACGTCGCCTGGGCGTCGCTGATGGACGATCACGAGGCCTGGCGGAAGCGGGTGACCGAAGCCGGCGCCTCGCCAACGCCCGTGATCGACCGGTTCTACTTCCGTTCCATCTACTTCCGTGAGCCGAGCGGCGTCCTCTTCGAGATTGCCACCATCGGCCCCGGATTCGCGACCGACGAGCCGCTCGAGCACCTGGGCGAACGCCTGTCGTTGCCGCCGGACTTCGAGCACCTGCGGTCGCGGCTCGAACCGGTGCTGACGCCGCTTCCGAACCCGCGCGAGCGGGTCCCGTCCCGCGGTTAGCGGACGAGGCGCCCGTTCGGGCGGACGACGAGCCACGTTCCGCCGAACTCGGTCACGTTCTGGCAACGGATCTGACCGGCTGAGCGGTCGCCGACGTAGTAGTAAAGCGGGCGTCCCGCGTAGGTGACCTGGCGCTTGCCGTCACGGCGCACAGTCGTCCCGAGCAGTCGGCGTTGCACGCCTTTGCCGGCGCGGAGTGCGCCCTTCGCGAAGTAGACGGGCCAGGCGGCCGCACAGGCGCCGTAGCAGCGGCTCTTGCCGCCCTTCGGATCGCGCGTGAATGCGTAGAGCGCCTTGCCACGGCCGTCGAAGAGCACGCGGCCGTACGCCGAGCTGCGGACGGTCACCGTCGCCGCCGCGGCTGAAACGGCCGGCCGCGCGCGGCTCGGCGCGGCGCCGAACGCGAGGGCCGCTGACGTGACGACGAGCGCGAGGGAAGCAATCAGAAGCGTCTTCATGCCTCTACCGTCTCCGCCGCCTTCCAGTCGTTACGGGAATCGCGGCGCCGGGTATGCGAGGCTTCACGGTCCGACCGAAGGGAGGGAAGCCGATGGTGCGACGAGTCACGCTTCTCGTGGCGCTCGCGATCGGTATCGGCGCGCTGATATCCGTGCCGGCCGCGGGTGCGGAGCGAGGGCTCAACCCCCTGCTGATCAAGCACATCGTCGTCATCTACGAGGAGAACCACAGCTTCGACAACCTGTACGGGCTGTGGGAGGGAGTCAACGGGCTGAACAATGCCGATCCCGGGCACACGGTGCAGGTCAAGCAGGACGGGACGCCGTACGCGTGCCTGCTGCAGGACGACGTCAACCTGTCGCCGAACGCCGGCCCGTGTGAGGACTCGGCGAACGGCGTGACGTTCCACAGCATTTTCGACAACAACCCGTTCAACATCGACCAGTTCATCGGGCCGAACGACACGACATGCCCGCCGACGCCGGCCCAGGCGTTCGCCCAGCCGAACGGCTGGCTGAAAGGCACCGGCTCGCCGGGTGGATGCACCCGCGACATCGTGCACCGCTTCTACCAGGAGCAGTACCAGCTGAACGGCGGGCATCAGAACCGCTACGTCACCGGCAGCGACGCGGCCGGGCTCGTGATGGGGTACTACGACACGACCGCCCTGCCGATCTACCGGTACCTGCACCGTGGCGGCCACCCGCACTACGCGATCCTGGACAACTTCTTCCAGGCAGCGTTCGGCGGCTCCTTCCTGAACCACCAGTGGCTGATCGCCGCGCGCACGCCGACGGCGCCGGACACGAACCACTCGGTGCTCGACCAGAACGGCATGCCGGTTCCGCGGTACCCACCGGCGTCGCAGAGCCCCGTGCCGCTGTATCTGTCACCCCAGCCGGACGCGGCCAACGTCCTCAGGGACACGTCCGTGACGGCGGCGTGCCCCGCGCCCCTCGGGCTCGCATGCGGCAACTGGGCCGTCAACACGAGCCAGTCGCCGTCGCAGCCGCACGGCGGCGGGTTCCAGATCCCGCTCCAGACCGCGCCGACGATCGGTGACGAGCTCTCCGCGGCCGGGGTCGGGTGGGCGTGGTACTCGGGCGGCTGGTCGAATGCCGCCGGCCTGCAGGGCGCACCGGGGTGGACGAATGGCAACGGCCCGAACTGCGCGGACCCGAACTCATTCCCGAACCCGAGCTTCCCGTACTGCCCGAACCGGGTCTTCCAGTTCCACCACCAGCCGTTCAACTACTACGCCAACTTCGCTCAAGGTGGGCCGCTCCGCTCGCATCTCCGCGACGAGGCCGAGTTCATCGACCTTGCGAACTCCTCGCGCGCCGCGGCCGGCTGCCGGCTCGAGCCAGTTAGCTTCGTGAAGCCGAGCGGCCAGGAGAACGAGCATCCGGGCTACGCGAGCGAGCCGCTCGGCAGCGAACACCTCGTCGACCTCATCCAGGCGATCGAGAACAGCCGCTGCAAGCAGAGCACGATGATCATCGTCACGTACGACGAGTTCGGCGGCGAGTGGGATCACGTCCCGCCGCCGGGCCTCGGCGGCACGCCCGGCCCGCACGACGAGTGGGGGCCCGGGACGCGCATCCCGGCACTCGTCGTCTCCCCGTACCTGCGCGGCAACTTCGTCGTCGACCACACCCAGTACGACAC
>JBKPNC010000146.1:0-15883 GCA_046732435.1 Actinomycetota bacterium | reverse complement strand
GTCGTATCCGACCACGATCGTCCGCACCCGGATAGTCTCGCGGCTTGCGGCCGGGTAGTGCTAAAGAATCGCGTTCTGGCCGGGAGCCAAACGGACAGGCGCCCGCGATCGAGGTGGAGAACCTGCGGGTCGTCCGCGGAGGCAACCCGGTGCTTCTCGACCTGTCGGTCACGGTCGGCGGCGGCTCGGTCACCGGCCTGCTCGGGCCGAGCGGCTCGGGCAAGACGACGCTGATGCGCGCGATCGTGGGCGTCCAGGTGATCTCGGCCGGGTCCGTCGTCGTCCTCGGGAAGCCGGCCGGCTCCAGGTCCCTGCGCCGAAGCGTCGGGTACGTCACCCAGGCCCCGTCGGTGTACGGCGACATCACCGTGCACGAGAACCTGACGTACTTCGCGAGGATCATGGGCGCCGGGCACGACGATGTCGCGCGGGTGCTCGAAACCGTGTCGCTCGGCGCCTTCAGCGCTCGCGTCGTCGGGACGCTCTCCGGCGGTCAGCGCGCGCTGTGATGCCGCTCATGTACGCGTACGACGCGCTCGCGCGGGTGACCTCCACGGACACGCTCGACCGCTACCTCGCGCGCGACATCGCGGTCACGGGCGGAGTGATCCGGCTCGCGCTCGGCACAGCGACGCTCCGGCCGCGAACGGCGTGAGCGGCGGAGAGTACGCTCTGGCGGCATGAACTGTCCGAACTGCGGCGCCGAGAATCGGGAAGGGGCGAAGTTCTGTGTCCGCTGCGGAAATGCCCTGACGCTCGCGTGCCCTTCGTGCGGGACGCCGTACCAGGCGGGCGATCTCTTCTGCGCGGAGTGCGGGCACGGGCTGCAGGCGACGGCGCAGACGGCGCCCGCGCCGGTGCCCGCGGCAACGCAAGAGGCTCCCGCGGCAGAGCGGCGCCTCGTGTCCGTCCTCTTCGCCGACCTCGTCGGGTTCACGAGCCTCTCGGAGACGCGTGATGCCGAGGAGGTGCGCGAGATCCTCTCGCGCTATTTCGATAGCTCGCGCCGCCTGATCTCGCTGTACGGCGGAACGGTCGAGAAGTTCATCGGCGACGCCGTGATGGCCGTCTGGGGGACGCCGACGGCGACGGAAGACGACGCCGAGCGAGCCGTTCGGGCCGCCCTCGACCTCGTCACCGCAGTGTCGGCGCTCGGCGACGAGGTCGGAGCGCCGCAGCTCAGGGCCCGCGCCGGCGTCCTCACCGGCGAGGCCGCGGTCACGATCGGCGCGGAGGGCGAGGGGATGGTGGCCGGCGACCTGGTGAACACCGCCTCTCGGATCCAGTCGATCGCCCCGCCGGGTGCCGTCTATGTCGGCGAAGCGACCCACCGCGCAACGGAGCAGACGATTGCGTACGAGGACGCCGGGTCGCACGAGCTCGAGGGCAAGATCGGCCTCTACCCGCTCTGGCGCGCCCTGCGTGTCGTGTCGGGCGCGCGCGGGTCGCTGAAGTCGCAGGGCTTGGAGGCGCCGTTCGTCGGACGGGGGCGCGAGCTGCGGCTGATCAAGGACCTCTTCCACGGCTCAGCCGACGACGGAACCGCGCACCTGGTCTCCATCACCGGCATCGCGGGCATCGGCAAGAGCCGTCTCGCCTGGGAGTTCTACAAGTACTTCGACGGGCTGCCCCAGGTCACGTACTGGCACCGAGGTCGTTGCCTCTCCTACGGTGAAGGCGTCACGTACTGGGCGCTCGCCGACATGGTGCGGATGCGGTGCCGCATCGCCGAGGACGAGCCGGCCGGGCCGGCGCTCGGCAAGCTGCAGGCCGTCCTGTCCGAGCACGTCCTCGATGAGGACGAGCGGCGATTCGTCGAGCCGCGCGTGGCGCAGCTGCTCGGCATCGAGGACGGGACGCGCTACGAGCGCGACGATCTCTTCGCCGCCTGGCGCGTGTTTTTCGAGCGGCTCGCCGCCGTCTACCCCGTGGTGATGGTGTTCGAGGACATGCAGTGGGCCGATGACTCGCTCCTCGACTTCATCGACTACCTGCTCGAGTGGTCGCGGAACTCGCCGCTCCTGGTCTGCACCCTCGCCCGACCGGAGCTGCAGGAGCGGCGTCCGACCTGGGGCTCGGGCCGCCGGAACTTCACCTCGATCTACCTCGAGCCGTTGCAGCCGGCTGCGATGGAGGAGCTCCTTTCGGGACTCGTGCCCGGGCTTCCGGAGGACGCTCGGAGGCAGATTCTCGAGCGCGCGGAGGGAATCCCGCTCTACGCCGTCGAGACCGTGCGGATGCTGCTCGACCGCGGCGCGCTCGCCCAGGAGGGATCCATCTACCGGCCCGTCGCTCCGATCGACACCCTCGAGATCCCGGAGACCCTGCACGCGCTGATCGCCGCCCGCCTGGACGGGCTGGCTCCCGACGAGCGGCGGTTGCTCCAGGACGCCGCCGTCCTCGGCAAGACGTTCACCAAGCGCGCGCTTGCGACGCTCTCGGGATTCGGCGAGGAGCAGCTGGAGCCGCTCCTTCGCTCACTCGTCCGCAAGGAGATCCTCGCCTTGCAGGCCGACCCGCGCTCGCCCGAGCACGGCCAGTACAGCTTCGTCCAGGACCTCCTTCGGCACGTCGCCTACGAGACGCTGTCGAAGCGGGAGCGCCGCTCGCGCCACCTCGCGGCCGCCTCACACCTGGCGACGGTCTTCCCCGACGAGGAGGAAGAGATCGTCGAGGTGTTGGCATCGCACTATCTGGACGCGTACCGGGCGGTGCCGGAAGCCGAGGACGCGGATCAGATCAAGGCCCGGGCGCGGGAGATGCTCAGCCGCGCCGGCGAGCGAGCTGCCTCGCTCGCCGCCGCGCGGGAGGCGCAGCGCTACTTCGAGCAGGCGGCTGAGCTCGGCGACGATCCGCTGACCCGGGCGGGCCTCGTCGATCGCGCCGCACAGATGGCGACGCTGAGAGGGAGAGTCCCGGAGGCGAGGACGTTTTTCGACCAGGCGGCAGCGGCGTACGAGACCGCGGGGCTTCCGCATCGGGCCGCGCGGGTCTCGGCTCGCGTCGCCGACCTCGACTTCCGCGAAGGGCATGCGGCCGAGGCGGTCGCCCGGCTGGAGCAGGCGCTCGCGACGCTCTCGTCCGACGAGCCGGACGAAGACGTGGCCGTCGTGGCGGCGCAGCTCGGCCGCTACCTCGTGCTCAGCGGTCAGCGCGATGAGGCGTCCGCGCAGTTGGAGATTGCGCTCGAGCTCGCGGAGGCGCTCGACCTGACCGAGGTCTTCATCGAGGCGCTGACGAGCAAAGCGGTCGTGCTGATCAACAAAAACCGCGTCGAGGAGGCCCGCATCGTGCTCGAGGGGGCGCTCGGGCACGCCCTCGCCAACGACGTCGCGGCGGCGACGATCCGGGTACTCAACAACCTTGCGGTCACGTACGAGTCGAGCGACCGCTACGTGGAGGCGTTCGAGACCAGTGACCGGATGCTCGAGATGGCACGGCGCGTCGGCGACCGGGGGTGGGAAATCCAGGCGCTGGTCGGCCCGGTCAGCGCCCTCGTCCTACTCGGCCGCTGGGACGAGGCGTTCGAGCGAGCGGCCGAGGCCGAGAGCATGGCCGGAGCGGCCGCGCGAGGCCTTGAAGTCCATCTCGTCGAGGTCGACTGCTGGCGCGGCAGGCCCGCAGACGCACGGTCGCGGCTCGACCGCGCCGACGATATTCGTACCGCGGACGACCCTCAGGCGCGGACGGGCTTCGCCGCCCACGAGGCGATGGTCCTGCGGGCCGAGGGGAAGCCGCGAGAGGCGCTGGAAGCGCTCGCGCCGGTTCTTTCCAGCTCCGAGCTTCCGGTGACTTTCCTGACGATCAAGCTCTGCCTCGTGGAGGCGCTCGAGTGCGCGTACGAGCTCGGCGACACGGCCAAGCTGGAGGAGGTCCTCGCGGAGATCGAGGCTCTGCGCCCGGGCGAGCGGCCGCCGATCCTGACGGCCCAGGCGGCGCGGTTCCGCGCCCGTCTGGCCGACGATCCGACGGCGGCCGAGAGCGGATTCCGCCGGGCAGTGGACATCTTCCGCGAACACTCGCTCGCGTTCTGGCTCGCGGTGACGCAGCTCGAGCACGGCGAGTGGCTCGTGGCGCAGGGACGCGACGACGACGCCGAGCCGCTCCTGGCCGAAGCCCGCGAGACGTTCGAGCGGCTGGAGGCCGCGCCCTGGCTCGAGCGCCTCGAGCGCGGCGAGGCCGGGCGCGCGGAATTCGTCGTCTAGGACGTACGCGCCGGCGCCGGTGGTGCGCGGGGCGTGCGGAACGCCAGGTAGAGCAGCAAGGCCGCGATGGCGAGAACGATCACGCCGGCGATCAGCAGCCCGACACCGACCCAGATGAGGAACTTCAGGCGGGCTCCCACGGCGACGTCGACGTCCACGCCGCGCGACGCGTCTGCGTTCATGACGACGACCGACCAGTTGCCCGACTCGACGTCCCAGCGCAGCGTCTCCTTGGAAGAGCCTTGGGCGCGCGCTGCCCAGAAGCGCTTCGCACCGGGCCGCGAGCGCGGCGCGCCGCCGCTGTGGCGGTCGTACGTGGCGCGGAACGGATGGAAGTCGAGGCTGGTGACCTCGTCGTGGGCCACTCCGCCGAGGTACGCGTCCACGGCGTCCTCCGGCCCGATGCCGACGAAGAGCGGTTTGCCGTCGAGACTGGTCGCCTCGACCTTGACGTGGCCGAACCGGTCCGGATTGGTGGCGAAGTCGGGTCCGCGCGGGTGGGCGATGTCAAGACCGGTGGAGGCGAGCGCGAAGGTGGCGGTCTGAAGCCGTTCGGTCGGCGTCGTCAGGTACCCGTCCGAATCGCGTTGGCTCTGGTCCAGCCAGACGAGGAAGCCGCCTCCGGCGAGAAGCAGGCCGCCGAGCAGGACGGCGAGGATCCCGAAGACAAGAAGGAGCACCCGGCCGACGCCCCAGCCCCGGTCCGGCTGCGCCGGCGGCGGCCCGCCGGTTCGCGGTGGCTCAGCGGTTGCCATCTGCTTCCCACGCATAGGCGACGCGAGCGATTCGCGGCGGGCCGGCGACGAGCGGTCGCCACCGGTCGAGCGTGTCGCGGACGAGGCTGAACGGCCGGTCGACGAGCTCGTCGAGCCGCCACTCGACCTCGCTGCCCTCGAAGACGAATACGACCTCGCCGGCCGACAGGAAGATCGTGTGGCGGGTGAAGCCCGTCGCCGCCGGGTCGAACGGCGCGCCTTCGGCGATCAGCGTGCGCGCCCGCTCCTCGGCGCCGCTCTTCAGCGTGACCACGATTGCAACCTGCGCCATTCCACCTCCGTACGCTACAGCCCCAGCGAACGCACCTCGCGGGCGATCACCAGCTCCTCTCGGGCCTTCACGATCGCGACGCGGACGGGTGAGCCCGGCGTGCTGATGTCGCAGTCCGGTTCCGCGGAAGCGTTGGCATCCTCGTCGAGGTCGACGCCGAGGAAGGACAGACGCCGGCACACCGCTCCACGCACGGGTGCCGAGTGCTCGCCGACCCCCGCCGTGAACACGATCGCGTCGAGCCCTTCGAGGGCGACGGCCATCGCGCCGACGGCGGCTGCGATCCGGTAGACGTACACATCGAGCGCAAGCGTGTGCTCGAGCTGGCGGGGGTCGGTCGAACCCCCCATCCCGAGCAGCCCCGACTCGTGCTCGAGGGCCTGGTCGATCTCGTCGATCGTCAGCTTCTCCTCCCGCATCAAGTAGACGATTGCTCCGGGGTCGACGGTGCCCGAGCGCGTGGCCATCGGGACGCCCTCGAGGGGGCTGAAACCCATGCTCGTGTCGATGGAACGGCCGTCGCGCACGGCGGTGATCGAGCAGCCGCCCCCGAGATGGCAGACGACGAGGCGGGAAACGGGGACCTGCGAGGCGGACCACGCGACGGAGAGGCCGTGAAACCCGTAGCGCCGGATCCCCCAGTTCTTGCGCCAGCGGCCCGGCACCGCGTACGTGGAGGCCTCGAGCGGCAGCGTCGCGTGGAAGGCGGTGTCGAAGACCGCGACGTGCGGGAGGTCCGGGAAGAGCTGCTGGGCGTCCTCGATTGCACGCAGCGTGGCCACGTTCTGCAGCGGCGCGAGGACGCTCAGCGCATCGATCCTGCCCTTCACCTCGTCGTCGATCACGGTCGGCTCGATGAAACGCGACCCACCGTGTACGACACGGTGTCCGACCGCGGCAACGTCGTCCGTGGCCGCCGCCTCGAGCGTCTCGGGGACGCTCACCTGCTCGTCGGGGGCGACGAGCGCGAGCTTGACGCTCGTGGAGCCCGCGTTGACGACGAGCACGCTCGGCACGCCGCAGTCGTACCGCACGCAGGGCGCGGGGCGCAATGCGGTGGCGGAACCTCCCGGCTCCGCCAACCCCTTCCACCGGTCCGCTTCGCGGAAAGCCTGTCAGTAACGCTGACGCCAAGCAGGCGGCCACCTCGCCTCGCCGAGGTGCCACCGGCTCGTGCGATGGGCGAGCGCCTGGAACCACGCCACTCGCGCGCCGTCCCCGTCGACCACGTCGACGCGATAGGAGGCGGTCCGCCGGCCGCGGGCGATTTCGGCGGCGGTCGCGGTCAGGACGGTGCCGAGGGCTGCCGGAGCCGTGAAGTGCGCCGACAGCGCCGCCGCGAGCGCTATGCGTCCATACGAGTTGCATGCGGCTTCGAACGCGGCGTCGGCAACGGAGCCGACGATGCCTCCGTGCACCGTGCCGGCCAGGTTCGCGAACTCCGGCAGCGTCTCCAGGCGCGCTTCCGCCCAGCCGGGCCCCCACTCGACGAGCTCGCCTCCGAGGTGACGGAGCAGCGCGCTGCCGCGCAGGACGGTGTCGAGCTCGGCTTGCAACAGCCGCAAATCGTCCGGCCAGGGCTCTCGATCCGTCACCCGCGCAGTTTGACCTGACTGCGTATCATTCGGGCCGGAACGAGGGGGGAGATGAACGGCCTCGATCTCCGAGACAGCGTCCCCGACGGCTCGTCGAGTCTGACGCGGCGTGCGCTCCTGCAGCGGGGATTGACAGTGGTCGGCGCGCTCTCGCTGGGCGCGCTACGCGCTGCCCCGGCCGGCGCCTCGTCGTGGCCGCCGCCGTCGGCGTATCCCGCCGACGTGTCGGCCGCGTGGTTCGACCTCGCGCTCGACCTCGTGCGGACGACTCCAGGCTTCTCGCCTCCGGTCGCCTCGCGCGCATTCGCGTACGCCGGCGTGGCCCTTCACGAAGCGCTTGCGGGCGACCAGGCCCGCGGCAGCCTCGCGGGCCGGCTCAACGGCCTGACGGAGCTCCCGAGCCCGTCCGACGGCGTCTACCACTGGCCGACCGTCGCGAACGCCGCACTCGCCGCGATCCTGCGGGCGCTGTTCCCGACGGCGTCCGCGGCCAACGTCGAGGCGATCGACCGGCTCGAGACCGGCTACGCGGAAGAGGGACGAGTCTCGCTGCCGCCCGGCGTCTTCACGAGGTCCGTGCAACTCGGTCGCGATGCCGCCGCGCACGTCTTCGCCTGGTCGACGACGGATGGAGGGCACGAGGCCTTCCGGAACAACTTTCCGCCCTACACACCCCCGACCGGGCCGGGCCTCTGGGTCCCGACGCCACCTGCCTTCCTGCCGGCACTCCAGCCTTACTGGGGCTCGAATCGACCCTTCGCGCTTCCCTCTGGAACGAGCTGCGCGCCGCCGCCTCCGCTCGAGTATTCCGAGACGCCGGGCTCGGATTTCTACGAGGACGCGTACGGCTGCTACGTCGTGACCACGCACCTCGATGCGGAGCAAGAGGCGATCGCGCGGTTCTGGTCGGACGATTTTGGAATCACCGCAACGCCGCCCGGACATTCGATCTCGATCCTGACGCAGATCCTGCGGGCCCAGAACGTTCCGCTCGGCCGCGCCGCGGAGTCCTACGCGCGCGTCGGGATCGCGGTCGCGGACGCGTTCATCGCGTGCTGGCGGACGAAGTACCAGTACAACCTGTTCCGGCCGGTGACGTACATCCGCCGGGTGATCGACCCCGCCTGGTCGCCGCTGCTCGTGACGCCTCCGTTCCCCGAGTACACCTCCGGCCACTCGGTGCAATCGGCGGCCGCGGCGCGAGTGATGACCGATCTCTTCGGGACGGTCTCCTTCACGGATCACACCCATGACGCCCGTGGCCTTCCGGCCCGGACCTTCTCGTCGGTCGAGGCCGCGGCGCAGGAAGCGGCCATCTCACGCCTCTACGGAGGCATCCACTTCCGGGCAGCGATCGAGCGCGGGTTGGCCCAGGGCGACTGCGTCGGCGCGCGGGCGAGCGCCGTCTAGGACGCCGCCTGCGCCTGGATCGCGGTAATCGCGACCGTGCTGACGATGTCGGGCACCGTGCACCCCCGGCTCAGGTCGTTCACCGGTTTGTTCAGCCCCTGCAGCACCGGCCCGACCGCGACCGCGTTCGCGCTTCGCTGCACCGCCTTGTAGGCGACGTTCCCCGACTCGAGGTCGGGGAAGACGAACACCGTCGCGCGCCCCGCCACCTCACTTTCCGGCAGCTTCAGCCGGGCCACGCTCGCGTCGACGGCGGCGTCGTACTGGATCGGGCCCTCGACGGGGAGGTCGGTACGGCTGCGCACGAGCTCGGTCGCCTCGCGGACGCGGTCGACGTCCTCCCCTTTCCCCGACTCGCCGGTCGAGTACGAGAGCATGGCGACGCGCGGCTCGATGCCGAAGGTGGCCGCGGTCTCCGCCGAGCTGATGGCGATGTCGGCCAGCTGTGCGGTGTCCGGCTTCGGATTGACCGCGCAGTCGCCGTAGACGAGCACGCGGTCCGGCAGGCACATGAGGAAGACGCTCGAGACGACGGAGACGCCTTTCCGCGCCCGGATGATCTCGAAAGCGGGCCGGATGGTGTCCGCGGTCGTATGGGCCGCGCCGGACACCATGCCGTCGGCGGCGCCGGTGTGCACCATCATCGTGCCGAAGTAGCTCGGGTCGGTCACGCGGTCGTAGGCGTACTCCTCGGTCGCGCCCTTGTGCTTCCGAAGCTCGAAATACAGGCTCGCGAACTCGTCGCGCTTCGGCGAGGCAAGCGGCGCGACCAGGTCGGCGCGGTCGAGATCGAGTCCCAGCGCCCCCGCGCGGGCCGCCACGACGTCCGGGGCCCCGAGAATCGTCAGATCGGCCACGCCGCGACGAAGGAGGATGTCGGCCGCTCGCAGGACGCGGTCGTCTTCGCCTTCCGGCAGAACGATCCGGCGCCGCGTCGCCTTTGCCCGCTCGATCAGCTCGTACTCGAACATGATCGGCGTGACGCGCGCAGGCCGCTCGACGTCCAACCGGCGACCGAGCTCGGACGTGTCGACCGCACCCTCGAAGACACCCAGCGCCGTCGCGATCTTGCGATCGTCACGCGCCCTGATCAGCGGACGGACGTCGTGAATCGCGGCCGTCGTCTCGTACGTGAGCTGCGGGACTTCGAGCACGGGAAACGGTGCGTGCTCGAGAAGCCGCAGAACCGTCGGGCTCGGCGAGTACCCGCCGGTGATCACCACGCCCGCGACCGCGGGGATCGCTCCCGAGTCCGCCGAGGCGAGGCAGGCGAGCAGGATGTCGGGCCGGTCGCCGGGGACGACGACGAGCGTCCCGTCGACGAGGTGATCGATGAAGTGGTCAACGCTCATGGCGGCCACGCGGACGTCCCGGACGTCACGGCCGAGCGTTCCACCAGCGTCGAAGAGCACGTCCGCCTCCAGCGCCGCAGCAACCTCGGCGACCGTCGGATGCGCGAGCTCGTCGTCCTCCGGGATGACCGCGATCAACTCGCCGGTGAGCTCACGGACGCCGGCGGCGACAGCGTCGACGGCGCTCGGCGGGACGCGGTTGACAACCACCCCGAAGAGCGTGCAGCCCTTGTGGCGCAACCCGCCCTGCGCCGCGTCGACCGCGGCGGCGGCGTCCTCCGGCGAACGGCCGGTGACGACGACGAGCACCGGGGCTCCCAGCTCGTTGGCGAGATCGGCGTTGAGCCCGAAGTCGAGCGCCGGCGCGGCGCCGGCGAAGTCGGTTCCTTCGCAGAGGACGAAATCGCAATCGGCCTCGAGGCCCTTGTACGCCTGGACGACGCGCTTCCGCTCCTCCTCGTAGCCGTCGACGCGGGCCGCCTCGTCGCTCGTCAGGGCGTATGCCGTGCTCGCCCCGTAGCGCGCGCCGACCAGCTCGAGCTGCGAATCGGACTGACCCGGGACGATCGGCCGGAAGAAGCCGAACCGCTCGACACGCCCGGAGAGCAGCTCCGCCAGCCCGAGCGCGACCACGGACTTGCCGCTCTGCGGCTCCATCGCCGTGACGTACAGGTTGCGCGCCACGCTAGCTCTCGATTGCCGCCTCGAGCGCCGAGCGGGCCTCGTAGGCGATCGGATCTCCGTGCGTCGGCAAGACAAGCTCGACCGGCAGCTCCAGCAGCGGCCGGAGCGAGGCGCGAAGCTGGTCGCGCGTCATGCCTTCGGGGAGCCACGAGTCCGGCGCGGCCCTGAGCCCGTCGGCCCGGTGGGTGAGGACGTCGCCGGCGACGAGCGCGCCGTGCTCCGGCACCCAGAGCACCGCCTCTCCTGGAAAGAGCGCGGCCTTCGCGACGACGCCCCCGGGAAGCTCGTCGCCCAGTGCGAAGGGCTGTCCGACCATCTCGTCCTCGTGGCCTCCGGCCGGCGAGTGGATCATCGCGCCGAGGCGCTGGACGAGATCACGCGCGCTGCGCGAGTGCCAACCGGCCGTCAGGAGGACGACGACGTCCTTCCCCGCGGCCTCCTCGTCGACGCGCTGCGGCGGCGCGATCGGGTCGAAGAGGACGAGCCGGTCGCCCGCGTCGTAGGCATACGAGCGAACCTCCTGCTCCCAGCCTTCCGGCCCGCCCGAGTCCGGCGTCCAGTCGGGATGAGGCGCCGTCCAGGTGAAGAGACCGGGGCGCAGCTGTTCCACGAAGGGAGACTCTGCCACGTTGTCCGTTCAGCCGCGGGGGCGTCGCCGCTGACCGCGGCGCAGGGCCTCGAGCCTCCGCCGCGCCTGCTTGGTCGGGCGTGCGCCGAGATCGGCGCCCGGCGGGCGCGCGAGCCGGCGCTCGCTGACCCGCTGCTCGCGTGCGGCGACCGACTCCGGCGTTTCCTCGTAGAGCTGCGAAGCGGCGCTCGCCGGTCCTCGCCGCTCCGCGACGCCGCGCACGACGAGCGTCCACGCGAGCTGACCCTTCGTCAGCTCGACGACGTCGTCTGTCGCGACCTCCCTCGCCGGCTTCACCCGGACGCCGTTGACCTTCACGCGGCCGCCGGCAACCGCCGCCGTGGCGCCGCTGCGGGTCTTGAAGAATCGCGCCGACCAGAGCCACTTGTCGATGCGCACGCGCTCCATCCCGGGTGCCTCGAAGCTGCGGATCAGGAAGCGAGCAGCCGCCGCAGCACATAGCGGAGGATCCCGCCGTGCTGGAGGTACTCCCGCTCTTGCGGCGTGTCCAGGCGGACTCGGGCGCGGAACTCCTTGTCGTCGGCGCGCACGGTCACCTCGCGGGCCTCGCCCTTCTCCACGCCGCTGATCGAGAACGTTTCCCGGCCGGTCAGGCCCAGCGCCTCGCGACCCTCGCCGTCCGCGAACTGCAGCGGCAGAACGCCCATCATCAACAGGTTCGACCGGTGGATGCGCTCATACGACTCCGCGATCACGGCCCGAACGCCGAGCAGCTTCGGCCCCTTCGCCGCCCAGTCGCGCGACGAGCCGGATCCGTACTCCTTACCCGCGATGACGATCAGCGGCACGCCGTCGGCCAGGTAGCGCTCCGAGGCGTCGAAGATCGTCATCTCCTCACCCGTAGGCACATGCTCGGTCCATGTTCCCTCGCTGCCCGGCACCATGAGATTCCGGAGCCGCACGTTGGCGAGGGTCCCACGCACCATGACCTCGTGGTTCCCGCGCCGGGAGCCGTACGAGTTGAAATCGCGTCGCTCCACGCCGTGCTCGACGAGATAGCGGCCGGCCGGAGAATCCGGGCGGATCGCGCCCGCGGGCGAGATGTGGTCGGTGGTGACCGAGTCTCCGAGCATGACGAGGCAGCGTGCACCGTCGATGTCCTCGACCGGCTCAGGAGCCGTCGGCATGCCGTCGAAGTACGGTGGTCGCCGCACGTACGTCGACTCCGGGTCCCAGGCGAACAGCTCACCCTCGGGCACCGGCAGCTCGCGCCAGGTCTCGTCGCCGGTGAAGACGTCCGCGTAGGTCTTGCGGAACATCTCGCTGCGGATCGCGCGGCCGATCGTGTCGGCGATCTCCTCGGTCGACGGCCAGATGTCGCGCAGGTAGACGGGATCGCCGGACGTGTCCTCGCCGAGCGGCTCGGTGGTGAGGTCGATGTCCATCCGCCCGGCGAGCGCGTAGGCGACGACGAGCGGCGGCGATGCCAGGTAGTTCGCCTTCACCTCTGAGTGGATGCGGGCCTCGAAGTTGCGATTTCCGGACAGCACCGAGCAGACGACGAGGTCGCCGTCGGCGACCGCCTTCGAGATCGGCCCCGGCAGCGGACCGGAGTTCCCGATGCAGGTCGTGCAGCCGTAGCCGACGAGGTTGAACCCGAGCTGATCGAGGTACGGGGTCAGACCCGCCGCGTCGTAGTACTCGGTTACGACCTTCGAACCCGGCGCGAGGCTCGACTTCACCCACGGCTTGCGAGCCAGACCGCGCTCCACTGCCTTCTTCGCGAGGAGGCCGGCGCCGACCATCACCTGCGGGTTCGAGGTGTTCGTGCAGCTCGTGATCGCCGCGATCACGACCGACCCGTGCTGGAGCTCAAAGCGCTGGCCGTCGAAGTCGACTCGAACCGCCGCCGGCTCGAGTTCGGCGACCGCGACGGTCGCCGGTGCGCTCTCCGGGGCGACCTCGTGGGTGCCAGGTGTCTGCATCGCGGTCGGGTCGCTCGCCGGGAACGTGTCCTCCACGGCCTTGTCCTCAGTGTTGTTGCCGTAGCCGACGCCGAACGTCTGCAGCGCGCCGATGAACGACTGCTTCGCCTCGGTCAGCGGCACGCGGTCCTGCGGCCGCCGCGGCCCGGCGAGGCTCGGCTCGACGTCGTCGAGGTCGAGCTCGACCACCTGCGAGTACGTCGGGTGGTGGTCGGGATCGTGCCAGAGCATGTTCTCGCGACAGTAGGCCTCGACCAGCTCGATCCGCTCCGCCGGACGGCCGGTCATCTCCAGGTACTTGACCGTCTCCTGGTCGACCGGGAAGAAGCCGCACGTCGCGCCGTATTCGGGCGACATGTTCCCGATCGTCGCCCGGTCGGCGAGCGGCAAGCCGGCAAGCCCTTCGCCGAAGTACTCGACGAACTTCCCCACCACGCCGGTCTCGCGCAGGATCTGCGTCACGGTGAGGACGAGATCGGTCGCGGTCGCCCCCTCCCGCAGGCGGCCGTGGAGCCGGAAGCCGACCACCTGCGGAACGAGCATCGAGATCGCCTCGCCGAGCATGGCCGCCTCCGCCTCGATGCCGCCGACGCCCCAGCCGAGCACGCCGAGGCCGTTGATCATCGTCGTGTGGGAGTCGGTGCCGACGAGCGTGTCGGGAAACGCGCGACCGTCACGGGTCTCGACCACTCGTCCGAGGTATTCGAGGTTGACCTGGTGGACGATGCCGGTGTTCGGCGGCACGACCTTCAGGTCGTCGAACGCACCCTGACCCCAGCGCAGGAATGCGTAGCGCTCTCGGTTGCGCTGGAACTCGAGCTCGGCGTTCCGGAGCCGCGCAAGTGGCGTCGCGTACTCGTCCACCTGCACCGAGTGGTCGATCACGAGCTCGGACGGAAGCTGCGGGTTGATCCTGCCGGGATCGCCGCCGAGGTCTTCCATCGCGTTCCGCATGGCAGCCAGGTCCACGATCGCCGGCACCCCCGTGAAGTCCTGGTGCAGGACACGTGCCGGCCGGTAGGCGATCTCCTTGCTCGGCTCGTCCGTCGCCACCCAGCGGGCGACGGCCTCGACCTGCTCCGGCGTGACCGTCTCGCCGTCCTCGTGGCGGAGGAGGTTCTCGAGCAGGATCTTGAGCGTGTACGGAAGCCGCGCGACGTCGTACCGCTCCTGCAGCGCGTCGAGCCGGTAGATCTCGTGCTCACCGCCGCCGGCGGTGAGCGTCGCGCGTGCGCCGAAGCTGTCGGCGGTGTCCGCCATCCCGTCCCCCATCTGCGAAGCAGCCTAGCGCGCGGCGCCGGTGCGGCGGAGGCGCGCGACGGCGGCCGTGCGCGTGTGCACGCCGAGCTTCGCGTATGCGTTCTCGAGGTGCCGGCGCACGGTGCCGGGCGAGATCCAGAGCGCAGCCGCGATCTCCTTGTTCGTCCCGCCTTCGGCGACCAGCTCGATGATCTCGCGCTCCCGGGCGGTGAGCCCGTTGGCCGGCGCCTCGTCGAGCAGCAGGCGGTCCGCGCTCGGGTGGCGGATAAAGCGAACCGTGAAGTCGTTGGCGCTCACGCCTGTCAAGACGCGGGCAGTGCGCATTACTTTCCGCTCAGCCGACGACGAGCTTTGTTGAGAGGAGCCTGGATGCGGCCACTGAGGAAACGCTGAGGCACTGCTGAGCGCAACGAGCGACCGGCGCCGTCTTTGGGTGACCTGCCGTCAGCGTGCGGCGCTGGTGCGGCGGAGGCGCGCGACCGCCGCGGTACGCGTGTGCACGCCGAGCTTCGCGTACGCGTTCTCGAGATGCCGGCGCACGGTGCCAGGCGAGATCCAGAGCGCTGCTGCGATCTCCGCGTTCGTCTTGCCCTCGGCGACGAGGTCGAGAATCTCACGCTCACGTGCCGTCAGCTGACTCGCGCGTTGCTCTTCCAGGAGCAGGGCGCTGCCGACGGCGCTCACGACCAGCATGCCCTTGCCCCTGCGGATCGTGAGCATCTCGCCGGGCACGGCCTGGGCGCGCCACGCCGTCACATCCTCGGGCAACCGACCGCCGGCCGCCGTGCCGAAGTACTGCTCGAGCAGGCGACGCGCGTCCGGACTCGCAAAGTCGATTCGGCCCGCCCCATCGAGCAGTACGACCGGTTGTTCCGCACGCCCGAGCACCCCGAGCGCTTCGGCCGCGCGGCGGCGGTCCTGCGCCGCCCGGTAGAGCCGAGCCAGGTGCGGGCGCAGGAGGTCCAGGACCGCCCGGTCGCGCTCATCGAAGTCGGGCCCGTCGCCGCGGTCGAAGAGGAAGACCTTCGTGTGCCACGGCGGCGCCTCAAGACCCACGTTCATCTCGTGCCCAACCCCCCAGGGGCGGAACCATTCGGAGTAGATCTCGCGGCGGCGAAGCTCCCGCCGGGTGACGAAATCGGAGAGCTTCAGCGCCCGGAAGTCACCGGTCACCCCGTGGTAGTGGCAGACCGGGTGCTCGTGGCGCACGCGCCAGTAACCCTGGAGGAGCTCCGAGGCGACGTCCTCGGGCTCGGGCTCTTGCTTTCCCCGGATTGACCTCTTGCGAACGCGGTCGAGCTCGGAGTACCCGACCGAGTCACACGGAACGAGCCGGCGGAGCGCTGCCAACAGCTCGCGCGGAAACGGGTCCAGCCCCTCGACGGCGCCGGCCTCCCCCAGGAAGCCGATGACGCTTTCCAGATCCGCGTTGCCGAGCCGCGCCACTCGCGTCCCGAAGATACGGCAAACGTCACATTGACGCAAAGAGCGGGGCCGTTAGCGTCGATCGCAAACGACTCTAGGGGGATCGATGAAGGGCTCCATTCGACTTTTCTTGATCGCGGCCGCGGGTGCCGTCGTGATGGCGGCGCCTGCCACGGCGCGGGCGGACACGGTGACGCAGTGGAATGCGATCGCGTCGACGGCGATCGTGGTGACGGCGGGGCAGGCCCCGCATGCGTCGGCGTTGAGCTTCGGGATGGTGCAGGGTGCGGTGTACGACGCGGTGAACGCGATCGACGGTGGCCACCGGCCG
>JBKPNC010000145.1:0-18961 GCA_046732435.1 Actinomycetota bacterium | reverse complement strand
TCTACACATACACAGAGTCGTCGGCAGCGTCAGATGTGTATAAGAGACAGGTGCTGGCCTCGCTCGTCACGTCATACGTCTGAAGCCTCGACCACGCCGCCCGGGTGGCGGCGCTCGAGGAAGACGCCAGGGCAGCCCGCGGCATCGCGGGTTCAGGAGGCAGGTCTCCCGGTAGACTTCGATTGCTCGGACGGCGCTTGACTCTTGGCCGTCGGAGGCTCTACGCCCCACTACGGAATCGGGAAACGCATGGCTACTGAGAACGGTGCCCGCAAGAACGTGGGCAAGATCGTCGAGATCAAGGGCGTCGTCATCGACGCCGTTTTCACGGAAGGCCTCCCGGAGATCAACACCGCGCTCCGGATCGACTTCGACTCCGGAGACGACGGCGGCCGGGGCGGCGCACTGATCGCCGAGGTGCAGCAGCACCTGGGCGACGACCGCGTCCGCGCGGTCGCGATGGACTCCACCGACGGCATCCCGCGCGGCATCGACATCGTCGACACCGGTGCGCCGATCAGCGTGCCGGTCGGCGAGGCCACGCTCGGCCGCATCTTCAACGTCATCGGCGACCCGATCGACAAGGGCGACCCGATCCCGGACGACGTCGACCGCTGGCCGATCCACCGCGAGCCACCCGACTTCGGCGAGCTCGAGCCGTCCGTGCAGGTCTACGAGACGGGCATGAAGGTGATCGACCTGATCGCCCCGTTCGTCCAGGGCGGGAAGGTCGGGCTCTTCGGCGGCGCCGGGCTCGGCAAGACCGTGCTGATCCAGGAGCTGATCCACAACATCGCCACCGCCCACAAGGGACGCTCCGTCTTCGCCGGCGTCGGCGAGCGGACGCGCGAGGGCAACGACCTCTGGCTCGAGATGACCGAGTCCGGGGTGATCGGATCGACGGCGCTCGTCTACGGCCAGATGAACGAGCCGCCGGGGGCCCGTCTCCGCGTCGGCCTGAGCGGGCTCACGATCGCCGAGTCGTTCCGCGACCAGGGCCAGAACGTGCTGCTCTTCATCGACAACATCTTCCGGTTCGTCCAGGCCGGCTCCGAGGTATCCGCGCTCCTCGGCCGCATGCCGAGCGCGGTCGGCTACCAGCCGACCCTCGCGACGGAGATGGGGCAGCTGCAGGAGCGGATCACGTCCACGCACACGGGCTCGATCACGTCGGTGCAGGCGATCTACGTGCCGGCCGACGACCTCACCGACCCGGCCCCGGCGAACACGTTTGCCCACCTCGACGCCTTCATCACCCTGGCGCGGTCGATCGTGGAGAAGGGCATCTTCCCCGCCATCGACCCGCTCGACTCGAGCTCGCGCGCGCTCCAGCCCGGCGTCGTGTCAGACGAGCACTACGAGACGACGACGCGCGTACAGGAGGTGCTCCAGCGGTACCGCGACCTGCAGGACATCATTGCCATCCTCGGCATGGAGGAGCTCTCCGACGAGGACAAGCTGACCGTCCAGCGGGCTCGCAAGATCGAGCGCTTCCTCTCGCAGCCGATGTTCGTCGCCGAGGCGTTCACGAACCAGCCCGGCGTCTACGTGAAGTTGGAGGACACGATCAAGGGCTTCCAGGAGATCCTCGACGGCAAGCACGACGACCTCCCCGAGCAGGCCTTCTACATGGTCGGCCCGATCGAGGAAGCGGTCGAGAAGGCGCGCCGGCTCGCCGGCGACGAGCAGCCGGAGGAGGCGGCCGCAGAGGCCGAGGACGAGGAGGAGACCGAGGAAGCGGCAGCCGCGGCAGCCGCAACGCCGTAGTGGCGGACGACTACCGCACGTTCGACGTCGCGCTCGTGACGCCCGAGGGCCCCGCCTTCGAGGCGGAGGCACGGATGCTGATCGTCCCCGGTGCCGACGGTGAGATCGGCGTGCTGGCGCGGCATGCGCCGCTCGTGGCCATGCTGAAGGCGGGCTCGACGCGCATCCATGTCTCGGACACCGAGGTGCTCGAGTTCGCCACCGGCCCCGGGTTCTTCAAGGTCGAGCAGGACCGCGCCATCGCGCTCGTCGACGATGCCGTCTCAGCGAGGGACATCGACACGGGCCGTGCTCGCGCGCAGCTCGAGGAGGCGCAGGCGGAGCTGGAGCGCGTCGAGCGTGGCGAGTCGGAAGCCGACCGCTGGCAGCTCGAGCAGCGCATCAAGCACGCCGAGAACCAGCTGGCCGTGAGCGGGCGTTAGCTCTCCCGCGGATAGCGTGGCCACGTTTGCGCTCATTCACGGCGCCGGCGACGTCGGCTGGTACTGGCACCTGGTCGCCGACGAGTTGCGAGAGCGGGGCCATGATGTCGTCGCACCGGACCTTCCGTGCGACGACGACTCCGCCGGTCTGTCCGAGTACGCGGACTGCGTGCTCGACGCGATCGGCGACCGCACACACCTGATCGTGGTCGCACAGTCGTCCGGCGGCTTCACGGCGCCGCTCGCCTGCGATCGCACCCGGGCCGAGCTGCTCGTCCTCGTTGCGGGGCTCGTCCCGGCGCCCGGCGAGGCGGCGCAGGACTGGTGGACGAACACCGGCTACGAGCCGATGGGCGGGGAATGGAGCGGCGACGAGCGAGCGACCTTCTACCACGACGTCCCGCCCGAGCTGGCGGAGGAGGCGATGAGGCGATCGCGCAGGCAGTCGGATACCCCGGCGGCGGAGCCATGGCCGCTCGACGCGTGGCCCGACGTCCCGACACGATTTCTGCTCTGCCGCGACGACCGGCTTCTCCCTGCCGCGTTTCTCCGTCGCGTGGTCCAGGAGCGCCTCGGCATTCTCCCGGATGAGATCGATGCCGGGCACTGCGTCGCCCTCAGCCGCCCGCGGGAGCTGGCGGAGCGGCTCGACGCGTATGCGCGGGGGACTTCAGGGCATTAACCGGGCCTCGTCTCCCGGCCCCGGCAAGCGCTCGGCGACCACGGTCTGGCCGGCCGCACGTCCGGCGGCGTGGCGCGTCACCGCGCCGATGAAGTAGTCGCGCTCGAGCCCGTACAGCCTGAGCGGCGAGCGCGCGAGCACGGTCGCCGTCCGCGGCACGTCGCGAAGGAGGGCGATCTCGCCGAAGTAGTCCGGGGCCCGGCGCGTGGCGACCGTCGCCCCGTCCCTGATCACCTCCGCCTCGCCGTCGAGCAGGATATAGAAGAAGTCGCCGCCGTCTCCCTGCCGGATCACCTCGTCGCCTGTCTCTCGCTCCAGCGGCACCAGCACCGACGCAATCTCCTCCTTCGCGACCAGGGAGAGGTCGGCAAGCATGGGAACGCGGTCGAGCGCCGCCAGCTGGTCGGCCGGAACGGCGGCCGAACGGTCGATCGCCTGCAACCGCCACCAGCCGAGCGCCGTCACGACCGGCAGAAACGCGCCCGAGACGACGAGGGCGCCGCGGATGCCGATGGCGTCGGTCAGCCCGGCGACGGCAATCGACCCGATACCCATCGCCAGCATGGCGACGCCCCACAGCACGCCGAGCACGCGCGCGAGAACGTCGTTCGGAACGAGCCGCTGCAGGAGGGTCAGCCCGGCGACGTCCAGCACGCTGTTACCGGCGCCGATCACGGCCACCATGACCAGTGCGATGCCGACCTCCGGCCAGGCCCCGATGATGACCAGCGGCAGTCCCCACAACAGGAGTCCCAGGGCAAACGGCAAGGCGAGGCGGCGCCCGGCGATGGACAGGGAGAAGAACGCGCCCACGAGCCCGCCGGCGCCGAGGGCGGCGGTCAAGAAGCCGACTCCACTTTCACCCGTGTCGAGCAGACGGAAAGCGACGACGACGAGGAAGACGTTCAGCGCGCCTCGGACGAATGCCTGGCAAGAGAACAGGCCGATGACGAAGGCTGCCCCGCGTTCGCCGCCAACCGCGCGAAAGCCGCCGAGGAGCTGCTCCAGCATTGTCTCGGCGCCGCGCCTCTCGGGCTGCGCCTCCTCGGTCGAGATGAAGAAGACGAGCAGCGCGGAGGCCAGGTAGATCCCGGCGCACACGGCGAAGACGGCACCCGCGCTCGCGGCGGCGAGAAGGAGGCCGCCAAGCACCGGCCCCGCGAGCGCTCCCGCGTTCTCGGTCGTCATCGTCGCGCCGTTCGCCGCCACGAGCTCCTCGGGCGTGCCGCACAGCGAGGGCAGTAGCGCCCACTGCGCCGAGCGCGAGAGCGTCGCGGCCGCCGCGGCGACGGCGGCGAGGAGGTAGATGAGGAGAGCCGACGGCCGCGCGTACGCCACGAGCGCGGCGACGGCGATCGCGGCCGCCATCGACACGAACAGACCGAGCACGACCCGATCGCGGCGGTACCGGTCGCCGAGCGCCGACGCGAACGGGCCGACGACGGCCGAAGGCAGCATTCGCAGCAGGCCGACTACGCCGACGGCGAGTGTGCCGCCTGACTCGAATGCGAAGACGCCGACACCGACGAAGAACGCCCACTCCGCCGTCACGGCGCCCGCCCATGCAAGCTGGGCACGACGGAGATTCCGGCTCCGGCACACGGCCGAATACCCCTCGACGATGCTGGAGAACCACGCCGACAAGCCGCCCATGGGCCCGCCCAACACTAGTCTCCCTAGACTGGCAGAGTGAGTATCTGCGCCAGCTGCGGCGAGGAGAACCCGGACCGCGCCCGGTTCTGCCTGGCCTGCGGCGCGGAGCTCGCCGCGACGCCTCCGGAGCGATTCACTGCGACCGTGACGCTTCTCTTCGCGGACATCGTCGGATCGACCGCGCTCGGTACGCGGCTGGATCCAGAGGTGCTCGCGCACGTCACGGGCGCGTACTACGAGACGATGCGGCCGATCGTCGAGCAGCACGACGGCCGCGTGATCAAGTTCATCGGCGATGCGCTCGTGGCCGTGTGGGGCCTGCAGCCGGGCCGCGACGACGATGCGCTTCGCGCGTGCGCCGCGGCAGCGGAGATGCGCGACCGCCTCGAGCCGCTGAATGACGAGCTCGAGCGAAGTCGCGGCGTCCGCATCGGCGCAAGAGCCGGCATCACGACCGGACCGGTCGCAGGGGAGGGCGACAACCTCGTCGCCGGAGACACCTCCAACGTCGCTTCGAGCGTCCAGGGCGCGGCGGAGCCGGGTGAGGTCATGCTCGCGGAGACGACCTACGAGCTCGTTCGCGACGCCGTGGAGGTGGACGCGAGCTCGGAGGTCGAGATCAAGGGGAAGCCGGGTCTCCTCCGGGTGTACCGGCTGGCCTCCGTCCTCCGCGAGCCCGAGCGTAGCGGGTAGGCTCAGCCACCGTGCGCGCGATTGTCCCGGGCATCTACCCCCGCTCCGAAGCGCTCGTCCAGGCGACTCGCGACCTCGACCGCGGCCGCACGACCCGCGAGGCCGTCGACGAGCAGGTCGAGGCGGATTTCCAGGGGTTTCTCGCGGTCCAGCAGGAGGCGGGGCTCGACCTGCTCGCGGACGGGATGCTGCGCTGGCAGGACCACTTCCGACCGCTGCTCGAGGCCTCGGACGGCATCGCGCCCGGGGCGCTGACGCGCTTCCTCGACACGAACACGTTCTACCGCGCACCGCGGGCATCGACGGTCGCGCCGCACCTCCGTCAACCGCTTGGCGAGGAATACCTGGCACCGCTGCGCGGCGCCGGCCTGGTCACACTGCCTTCACCCTGGGCGCTTGCGAGCGGTACGGGCTTGACGGCGCGGGCGGTCGCTGAGGGACTTCTGCGTCCCCAGCTCGAGGCCCTCGGCCCGCAGATCGAGCTCGTCGTCCTGGTGGAGCCGTTCTTCGCGCGGGACCCGGCGGCGAAGCTCGAGGACCTGGCGTCCGCTCTCGAGGCGCTCGCCGGCACGCGAGCCCTGGCGCTGCAGTTCGTCTTCTGCGACGCGCGGCCGGTCCTCGAGCAGCGTGTCGACGAGCTGCCGGTTGACGGAATCGGCGTCGACTTCTACCTGACGCGGGCGACCGACGTTCCGGAAGGGTTTCGGAAGACGCTGCTCGCCGGGGTCGTGGACGCGCGCAGCTCGCTCGTGGAGGACGCACAGGAGCTCGCCCGCTTCGCCGAGCGGCTGCTCGAGCGGGCGGACAGCGTCGACCTGGTTCCCAATGGCGATCTCCAGTTCGTCGCGGAGCCGATTGCGCGCAGGAAGGTGGCGCGGCTCGGCGAGGTGCGGTTCGCCGTGGCGCGGGAGGCCGCGGCCTGAGCGGCGCTTCGCGTGTCGCGAGATCGCGGGTCAGGCTTCAACCTGACCCGTACGTGCTGCTATGAGCGAGGTTCGGTTTCTGACGCACGAGATCGGCTCGCTGGCGAAGCCGCCCTGGCTCGTCAAGACGAACGCCGGACGGCCGCTCGGCGAGGCGGATGTCGACCATGCTCGCCGGTGGGGGGAGAAGGTCGGCGTCCAGGGCTACGAGGAGCTGATCGAGCTTCTCCGTCGGCCCCAGCGCGACCCGGTTGCGGTTGCGCGCTGGTCGAGCCGCTACGCCCTCCGGCTGCTGGAATCGGCCGGCGTCGACGTCGTTTACGACGGCGAGCAGCAGCGCAGCGAGATGTACGCCTGGGCCGTCGCGCACGCGAACGGCTTCGAGGAGCGCGGGACCGTTCGCAGCTTCGACAACAAGTACTACACGAAGTCGGCGGTCGTCGACACGCCGTCGCTCCGGGAGCCGTACCACAACGACGAGCTCGAGTTTCTGGAGTCAGCGGCCGAGCATGACCTGAAGATTCCGGTGACGGGCGCGTACACGCTGGCCGTCTGGTCCTACGATGAAAGGTACGGCCCGCGCGACGGCCGCCTCGGCGGGACCGCGCGGAGAGCGGCGGACATCGCGGCACGGCGGGAGTTTGCGCTCGACCTTGCCCGCAACGTGATCCGTCCCAACCTGCAGGCGCTGATCGACCTCGGCGCGACGTGGATCCAGATCGACGAGCCGGGCGCCTCCACCGAGGAGGACGAACTGGAGGTCTTCGTCGACAGCTTCAACGCGAGCGTGGAAGGTCTCGACTGCTTCTTCTCGACGCACCTGTGCTTCTCCGACTACGACCTCTTCTTCCCGGCGATCGAGGGCATGAGCGGATGCCGGCAGTACTGCGTCGGGTTCGCAAACTACGACAGCCATGAGCTGGGCACGTCCGGCGCGGACCGGCCCGGATACGAGGTGATTGCGAAGTTCCGGGATCTTCCGTACGAGCCGATCCTCGGCCTGGGAGTTCTCGACATTCACACGGATTTCGTCGAGCCGCCGGAACTCGTTCGCGACCGCATCCTCTACGCCGCCGAGGTATTCGGCGATCCGGCCCGTCTGCACGTCTGTCCCGACTGCGGCCTGCGGACCCGGAGCTGGGAGGTCGCGTACGACAAGCTCGTCAACATGGTCGAGGGCACGCGACTCGCCGCAGAGGCGGTCAACCGGGCACACGCCGGCGCCTGACCTCGGACTGCTGTGATGGAGGTCAACTTCGGCTCCGGCCCGGCGTTCAGCGTCGGCGTCGAGGAGGAGTTCCAGATCGTGAACGGGTCCAGCTTCGAGCTGGTCTCGCGGTTCGACGAGGTGGCCGAGGCGGCTGGCGAGGACTCGCGGATCAAGCCCGAGTTGCTCCAGTCGACCGTCGAGGTAGCAACGCACGTTGCCGGGAGCGTCGGCGGCGCGATCGAAGAGGCGGCGGGTCTGCGCGAGCGGCTCCGCGAGGCGGCCGCCGAACACGGCGCCTTGATCGTCGGCGCGGGGACGCATCCGTTCTCGCGGTACCAGGATCAGGAGATCACGGACGAGCCCCGCTACCGCGAGCTCATCGAGGCGATGCAGTGGGTCGCCGAGCGCGAGCTGATCTTCGGGCTGCACGTCCACGTCGGGCTGCCCGACGCGCGCACGGCGATCGCGGTCGCGAACGGCCTGCGCAGCTGGCTGCCCGAGCTGCTCGCCCTGTCGGCCAACTCGCCCTTCTGGCACGGGCGGGACACGGGCCTCGCCTCGACGCGCATCAAGGTCTTCGATCCCTTCCCGCGGAGCGGGATGCCGCCGGCGTTCTCGTCGTGGGAGGAGTTCGAGCTGCTCGTCGAGCGCGGCGTCAAGACCAACTCCTTCCCGGACTACACGTACATCTGGTGGGACCTTCGTCCCCACCCGAAGCTCGGGACGATCGAAGTCCGCATCTGCGACGCGCAGACCAGGCTCGCGAACGTCGCCGGGCTCGTCGCGCTCGTTCAAAGTCTCGTGGCGATGCTCGCCGATCGCTACGAGCGGGACGGCCATATGGCGAGCCAGCCGCGGCCGCTCATCGAGGAGAACAAGTGGCGCGCCGCCCGTTACGGGCTCGACGCGGAGCTCATCTGGCTCGAGCAGGACGAGGAGCGCCCTGCCCGCGAGGCCGTCGGCTCGCTCGTGGAGCTCGCCCGTCCTGCCGCCAGGCGTCTCGGGTGCGCGGCGCAGCTCGACGAGGTCACGCGGGTATGTGAGCGCGGCACCGGCGCCGACGAACAGCGAGCCGTCTACGAGGAGCGCGGGACCCTGCTCGCGGTCACGCAGTGGCTGGCGTCCTGCACGACGTCCGAGTGCTGACGGTATCGTCATCGCGTTGATCGCGACGAGGAGAATCGGCATCTTCGGCGCGGGCTATGCTGGCCTCGTTACCGGCGCCTGCTTTGCGGAGCTCGGTAATCCGGTCGTTGTCCGGGACGTCGTTCCCGAGAGGATCGACGCGCTCGCGGCTGGTCGTGCGCCGTTCCACGAGCCCGGTCTCGACGAGCTGCTCGAGCGCAACCGGGAACGGCTCCGCTTCACGCTCGACGCGGCGGAGGCCGCCGGCGAGAGCGACTACGTCTTCATCTGCGTCGGGACGCCGGCGACCTACGCCGGGGACGCCGACCTCTCGGCCGTGTGGACCGTCCTCGACGAGCTGCCGCGCGTCGACCGGCGCGCCGTCCTCGTCATGAAGAGCACGGTTCCCGTCGGAACGGGGGAGAAGGTGGTCGCGGCGCTGCACGCGCGCGGCCTCGACAACGTCGGCTACGTCTCCAACCCCGAGTTCCTGTCGGAGGGGAGCGCCGTGCGCGACTTCCTGGAACCCGACCGGATCGTCGTCGGCGCCTTCGACGACGCCGACGCCGCGGCGGTCGAAGAGCTCCACACGGGAATCGCCGCGCCGGTCGTGCGGACGGACGTCGCGTCGGCCGAGATGATCAAGCTCGCGTCGAATGCCTTTCTGGGCACGCGGATCAGTTTCATCAACGAGATTGCGAACGTCTGCGAGCTCGTCGGCGCCGACGTCGAGCAGGTGGCGCGCGGCATGGGCCTCGATCGCCGAATCGGCGAGAAGTACCTGCACCCAGGGATTGGCTTCGGGGGAAGTTGTTTTCCCAAGGACATCTCGTTCCTGAAGCTCCTGGCAGGAAACTCCGGCTACCACTTCCAGCTGCTGAACTCGGTCATCGAGGTCAACGAGCTGCAGAAGCGACGCGTCGTCTCGAAGCTCGAGAAGCACCTCGGGTCCTTGCGGGGCAAGACCGTCGCGCTGCTCGGGCTCTCCTTCAAGCCGAACACCGACGACCTGCGCGAAGCGCCCAGCATCGTGCTCGCCTCACGGCTCCTCGGCGAGGGCGCCGACGTGCGCGCCTGGGATCCGGTCGTCGATCCCGACGAGCGGCTCAAGGGCGTCGAGCTGGCCGGTAGCGTGCTCGACGCGGTTCGCGGCGCCGACGCCGCCGTCATCGTGACCGAGTGGGGCGAGCTCCGCTCACTTGCCTCGTCGGAGGTGCGCGACGTCATGCGCAACCCGCTGATCATCGACGGCCGGAACATGATCGACCCGGCCACGGCGCGGGCCGCCGGTTTCGCCTACGAGGGCATCGGTAGGCCCGTCTCACCGCTCGAGGGGCTGCCGGAGGCCGACGAACGGTCCGACCGCGACCCGTCGCGCTCGTAGGCGACCGGTCCCGGCTGTTCGCAACGCGTAGCGGAATAGACTCGCCCCGTCCGGTGGATCGAAACCTCTCGTCACCCAACCTGAGCGGCATCGACCGCTTCGCCTTCCACGTCGAGCGGGTCGAGAAACCGTGGGGGCACGAGCTGCTCTGGGCGCTGACCGACCGCTACTGCGGGAAGCTGATCTTCGTCCGCGCGGGGCAGGCGCTCAGCCTCCAGTTCCACAAGGTGAAGGACGAGGCGTGGTACATCCAGTCCGGGCGTGCGCAGCTCGAGCTCGCAGGTGCGGGCGAGCGGATCACCGAGTCGGAGGTCGTCGGCCCCGGGGCGGCCTTCCATTTCCGGCCCGGGACGGTCCACCGCGTTACCGCGCTCGAGGACACGACGATATTGGAGGTCTCGACCCCGGAGATCGAGGACGTCGTACGCCTCGAAGACCGCTACGGCCGAGCGTAGCGGGGGAAATGGGGTTTCCCCGCTGGCCCCCTCCCAGAACCACAGCAGACGCGCGCCGACGCGCTGTGGCTATGGCGAGCCAAGCTCGCCTCCGCCGGGAATAGCTTACCACGTTTGTGGTAAGGTTGGCGGTGTGAAACGACTGACGGTTGGGGAGGCGGCACGCCGGACGGGGTGGTCGGCCCGCATGCTCCGCTACCTGGAGCAGGCCGGGCTCGTCGTACCGGACCGCTCACCGTCGGGCTATCGCATCTACGGCGTTCGAGAACTGAATCAGCTCCGTTCGCTGCTGGAACTCCGGCGGCGGTTCGACGTCGACATCGACGCGCTCGCGTTCGAAGTCCGCCTCCGGCGGGAACCGGCGCTGCGAGCAGCCGTCGAGACCTGGCTCGCCGGATGCGACGCCGTGCCTCGCACGGCGCCGGCTGCCTGGGTCGAATGGGAGCAGCGAAAGCACGAGCGGCTGCTGGCCGCCTGAACCGGAGGGAGAACCGAATGGCAACGACGAGTCGCTTCGACGTCAAGGATCTGGCGCTCGCCTCGGAAGGCATACGACGGATCGAATGGGCCGAGCGCCAGATGCCGGTCGTTCGAGCAATCCGCGAGCGTTTCGAGCACGAGCAGCCGCTTGCCGGCTACCGAATCTCCGCCTGCCTGCACGTCACCACCGAGACGGCGAATCTCGCTCGGACGCTGAAGGCCGGCGGCGCCGACATTGTCCTCTGCGCCTCGAACCCGCTCTCGACGCAGGACGACGTCGCCGCAGCGCTCGTGGAGGAGTACGGGGTCGGGGTCTTCGCGATCAAGGGCGAGGACAACGACACGTACTACCGGCACATCGAGGCCGCGGTCGACCACAAGCCGCACGTGACGATGGACGACGGCGCCGACGTGATCGGCGTCCTGCACGCTCACCGCCGCGAGCAGCTCGGAGACATCATCGCCGGCACCGAGGAGACGACAACCGGCGTCATCCGGCTGCGTGCCCTCGAGCGAGACGGGGCGCTCGGCTTCCCGATCATCGCAGTCAACGAGGCGAAGACGAAGCACCTGTTCGACAATCGCTACGGCACGGGCCAGTCGACGATCGACGGGATCATCCGCGCCACCAATCTCCTGCTGGCGGGCCGGCACTTCGTCGTCGCCGGCTACGGGTGGGTCGGGAAGGGCGTCGCGCTCCGCGCACGCGGGCTCGGGGCGCACGTGATCGTCACCGAGGTGGAGCCCGTGCGGGCGCTGGAGGCCGCGATGGACGGCTTTTCGGTCATGGCGATGACAGATGCCGCCGCCGTCGGCGACATCTTCTGTACGGCCACGGGCGACAAGGCCGTGATCACCGGTGAGCACATTCAGCGCATGAAGGACGGCGCCGTCCTCGCGAACAC
Source organism: Actinomycetota bacterium (assembly GCA_046732435.1). Classification (GTDB taxonomy): domain Bacteria; phylum Actinomycetota; class Thermoleophilia; order Gaiellales; family Gaiellaceae; genus JALZFG01. Next base: position 7,262 of record JBKPNC010000145.1, on the reverse strand, counting down.
GGGGCACTTCAACGTGGAGATCGACATTCCGGCAATCCGCGCACTCGCCGTCGAGACGCGTTCAGCGCGGGAGTTCGTCGAGGAGTTCACGCTTGCAGACGGCCGGCGGATCTACCTGCTCGCGGACGGGCGCCTCGTGAACCTCTCGGCGGCGGAGGGCCATCCCGCGGCCGTCATGGACATGTCGTTTGCGAACCAGGCCCTCGCGGTCGAGTTTGCGGTCGCCAACGCGGGCAAGCTGGAGCGGCGCGTCTACGAGGTTCCGGACGAGATCGACCGCGAGATCGCGCGGCTGAAGCTGGACACGATGGGGATCGCGATCGACACGCTCACCGACGAGCAGGCCCGATACCTGGCTTCCTGGGACGAAGGAACATAACGGGGGGAATGGGGTTTCCCCCGGTGGCCCCTCCCCGAACGAGAGGCAGACGCGACTTCGCGCGTTGTAGCTCCGCGGGGCAAAGCCCCGCTCCGCTGATCATTAGGGTTCCAGCGTGACGAGCCTTGCTCCGGAGCGCATCGTTCGGCTGGAAGCTGACTGCGTCGTTTTGCTGGATCAGCGGCGGTTGCCGGACGAGGAGGTTGAGCTCGTCTGCCGATCGGCGGCGGACGTTGCCGAGGCGATTCGGACGCTGGCGATTCGGGGCGCGCCCGCGATTGGCGTGGCTGCCGCGTACGGGTACGCGCTCGCGGCGGCTCGCGGCGACGATCTCGACGAGGCGGAGCAGGTGCTCGCTTCGTCGCGGCCGACCGCGGTGAACCTCACCTGGGCGCTTCGGGAGATGCGGGCGGCCGGACACGACCCGGAAGCACTCGCCGAACGGGCTCGGACGATTCACGGCGACGAGGTCGATCGGTGCCGGCGGATGGCGGCGCACGCGGCCGACCTGCTCGAGCCGGGTACGCGCGCCCTCACGCACTGCAACACCGGCGGCTTGGCCACCGGCGGCCACGGGACCGCGCTCGGGGCATTGCAGGCCGCCTGGGAGCGGGGCCTGCTCGAGCATGCCTTCGTCGACGAGACGCGCCCCCTCCTCCAAGGCTCGAGGCTGACGGCGTGGGAGCTCGAGCGCGCTGGGATCCCGAGCGCGGTCATCGTGGACTCGGCCGCCGGCTCGATGATGGCCGCCGGCGAGGTGGACTGCGTCCTCACGGGGGCGGACCGCATCGCGGCCAACGGCGACACCGCCAACAAGATCGGCACCTACGAGCTCGCGGTGCTCGCACGGCACCACGGCATCCCGTTCTATGTCGTCGCACCGAGCTCGACGATCGACCTCTCGACCGCGTCCGGCGAGACGATCCCCATCGAAGAGCGCGACCCGACCGAGGTCTCAGGTCGCTTCCCGGCGCGCAACCCGGCATTCGACGTGACGCCTCACGCGCTCATCACCGCGATCGTCACCGAGGACGGAGTGCACCAGCCTCCCTTTCACGTCTCCCTCGCGAATCTCGGCGCGACCGCGGCATGAAGCTCGTCATCCTCGCCGCGGGGTACGCCACGCGGCTCTATCCGCTGACGCGCGAACGGCCGAAGCACCTCCTCGACGTGGCCGGCCGACCCGTGCTCGACCACGTCCTCGACAGCCTGGAGCCAATCGGGTTCGACGGCGTCTACGTCGTCACGAACGGCAAGTTCGCGGGCGTCTTCCGTGACTGGGCGTCGGGGTACCGTGGATCGGCGCCACCGGAGATCATCGACGACGGCACCACGTCGGAGGACGACCGCCTCGGCGCGATCGGCGACCTTGCGCTCGTCGTGCGGCAAGCGGGGCTCGACGACGAGGTCGTCGTGGCAGCGGGCGACAACCTCTTCACCGAGCCTCTGGGCGGGTTTGGCAAGACGGGACGGGAGCGTGATGCGGCTCTCCTCGCCGTCTACGACGTGGGCGACCTTGAGGCGATCCGTCGGTACAACGCGATCGAGGTCGACGACAACGGCAGGATCACGTACTTCGAGGAGAAGCCGGAGCGGCCGCGGAGCACCCTGACAGGGATCGCGCTGTACTTCTACCCGCGCAGGCTTCTGCCGCTCGTGGACGAGTACCTGTCCGCCGGGAACAACCCGGACCAACCCGGCCGGCTCGTGGAATGGCTCTACCGCCGTGAGCCCGTGTTCGTCTGGCGCGTGCCCGGCGAGTGGATCGACATCGGCTCGCCCGAGACGCTGGCCGAGGCGAACCGCGTCTTCAGCCGTTTGGGCGCTCGGCGAGGCTGAGCAGCTCGCCCAGCGGCAGATCCGCGAGCGAGCCTACGACGACGTCGGCTTCCGACAGATCCAGGTCTGCCGTGACCGGGTTGGGCACGGCGACGCAGAAGATGTCGGCGGCTTTTGCGGCCCGGACGCCGTTCGGCGAGTCCTCGACGGCGACGGCCTCGGCCGCCGAGACATCGAGCGCAGCTAACGCACGGCGGTAGAGCGTCGGCGCCGGCTTTGCCAGCGTCGCGTCGCGGTCGGCGCAGACGATGCAGTCCCACCTGTCCGCTTCGCCGATCCGCTCGAGATGCCGCGCCACCCACTCGGTCGGGCCGCTCGTCACGATGCCGACGCGGAGCCCCACGCGACGGGCCTCGTCGAGGTAATCCCGGACGCCGGCGCGAAGCAGCTCCGCCTCGACGAGCTCGTCGCGCCGCCGCTGGCGCTGCTCGTCGAGCGCTCCCCGGTCGAGCTCTGTGCCCATCAGGGTCTCGAGCTCGTCGAGCGGCTCGAACCCGCCGATCGTGCCCACCCTCGAGACCCAGCGCTCGAGCGCGAGGTCATGCCCGTGCTCGGCGTAGATCTCGCGCCACGCGCGATACGACGGCGCCTCGGTGTCGATGAGCGTGCCGTCGAAGTCGAAGAGAAGGGCCTCGATCGCCATCTGTTCGAGATTAGTCACAGAGTCGGCACAGACACGTCACACGTTCTTGCCTACCGTGTGGCCATGTGGCCGTCGGTGATCTCCTGGATCTCGTCTTTCCTCGCCGGTGTGTGGTCTGTGCGCAGCCCGGCGGTGACCTCTGCGAGCGCTGCCGCGGGGCCATTCCCCGCCTCCCGGACCCCCTTTGCCGGCGATGTGGCGCGCCGACCGCCTGGCCGGTGCGCCGGTGCCGCGAATGTGCCGGCCGGCGGCTCGCGTTCGCGACGGCTCGAGCCGCGGTCGTCTACGACGCAGGGGTTCGCGCGCTCGTCGCGGCGTGGAAGGAACGCGGTCTTCGCGGGCTCTCCGCGCTGGCCGGGGAGCTCGTCGTCGAGCGCGTCCGCTGTCCGCCGGTCGAGGCGGTCACCTTCGTTCCCGCTGACCGCGACCGGGCGCTCGCACGCGGCCACCATCCGGCCGCTGCGCTCGCCAGGGACCTGTCACGCCGGTGGCAGTTGGAGCTCGTGCCCGCGCTCGCACGGACGCGCCTTACACCTCGGCAGACAGGACTCCCGCTTGCCGTACGGCGCCGCAACGTGGCCGGCGCCTTTGCCCCTGCCGCCGCCGTGGCGCGCAACATCGCCCTCGCCGACGACGTGTACACCACCGGAGCGACCGCGTCCGAGGCGGCGTCGGCGCTCCGGCGGGGCGGGGCGCTCCGAGTTCACGTCGTTACGTTCGCCCGCGCGGTGCGGTAGCGGCGTGCGACCGCCCCTCGCCGTCGCGGCGCGGAGCGCCGGAAGCTCAGCCGCTCACTTGCCCCGGGCCGCCTTCCAGCAGGACGCGCCGCTGTGACAGCTTTGCAGCGCTGCGAGCGTCGAGTGCAGGCGTTGCTGCTGTGCCGTCGGGAGCGTCGACGCCCGGTTCGCCAGCTCGTACGGGTCCTTGGCGAGGTCGTAATACTCGCGGTCGCCCGTGACGTACTCGACGTACGTCGACGTCGGCGTGCGGATCGCCTCGTACGTGACGGGGTTGCCGCTGCCGCGGGCGGGGCGGTCCGGATCGCTCGGATTCGTGTTCGGGCCGTGGTGCTCGACGAGCACGGCGTTGCGCCAGACCTTCGGCGGCTTCTTCGCGAGCAGTGGCAGGAGCGAGTGCCCGTCGACCGTTGGAGGCACCGACCGCTTGCCGATCCGGACGAAGGTCGGATAGAGGTCGATGTTCGAGGTCAGCTGGTTCCTCGTGACGCCGTGCGGGACCTTCGGCCCGGTCACGATCAGCGGCACGCGGATGTCCGTCTCGAACGCCGTTTGCTTCCCGGGCGTGAGCCGGTGGTCGCCCATGTGATAGCCGTTGTCCGAGCTGAAGACGATGTACGTGTTCGCGAGCTGACCGTTGCGCGCCAGCTCCGACTGCAGGTTCGCCAGCAGGTCGTCGACCGCCTCGACCGCCTGCGCGCGCTTGCGGAAGCTCGTGTCGATGTTCGATATCTGCGCCGGCCTCAGCAGCGGGTGACTCGCGAGCCAGGGCGGCTTGTCCGAAATGTCCGCCTCGTCGAATGCAGGCGAGCGCGGCGCGGTCAGGCCCGGGAAGTCGTTCGCGTCCCGCGGCGCCGGCGTGTACGGCCCATGAGGCGCGAAGGTCGCGATTTCCAGGAGAAACGGCTTGTGCTCGGCGGCGGCACGGTCGACGAAGGCCGCGCCCTTCGTCGCGAGCACGTCGGTGAGATAGTCGCGGGGAGTGTTGCCGTAGTGGACGAGCGTCCCGTTCTCGTTCAGGGTGTAGTTGAACTCGGGATAGCCGTTGCCGGCGACGTCCCATTCGTTCCAGCCGGGCGGGATGTACGCCGATCGGCCGTCGACGGTGCCGGCCGGCTGGTACCCGTTCAGATACTTCCCCATCATGCCGGTGAGGTAGCCGGCGCTCTGGAGCCGCGTCGCGAAGGTCGATGCCTCCTCGCCCCGGCCGTGGAAGACGCTGAAGCCGCCGTCCGCCCCGTTGTTCGTGAACACCCCGGTGTCGTGGGGAAAGCGGCCCGTGAAGATCGACGAACGCGATGGGCAGCAAAGCGAATCCGTGACGAAGTAGCGCCCGAACGTCACGCCCTGGCGCCTCATCTGCTGGACGTGCGGCATGTACTTCACGAGGTTCCACGCCAGGTCGTCCGTCAGGACGAAAAGGATGTTGGGCCGGCTCGCCGCGGCCGTCGGCGTCCCCTGCGCCTTGGCGCCAGCGCCGGCGAACGTTGCCGCCGAGACGACGGTGCCTACGAGCGCCACAACAAGCAGACCGTTTCGCATGCGCGTACCCATCCGTGACCCTCCAGTCCTCGAAACCGCCTTGAGCGTAGGCCGAAGCCCTAAGCGAACAGTTAGGGCGGGTTGAGAACTTCGTAAGCGACGTGCAGGCGATCGCGGCCACCGTTCGGTTACATTCACGTTGAGAGATCTCAGGTCGTCAGTCCAAGCCAGGGAGGCCTGATGCGACTTCAGGTGAAGGGCAGGAACCTCGAGGTCAGCGAGTCGATCCGGACGTACGCGGAAGAGAAGCTCCGCAAGCTCGATCGCCACCTCGCGCCGCCGACGCAGGTCGAGCTCGAGCTCGCGGTGGAGAAGAATCCGTCGATCGCCTCGAACCACGTCGCCGAGGCGACCGTTTGGACGAAGGGTCCCGTGCTCCGCGCGCGGGAGAGCTCGCCGGACATGCGGGCGTCGATCGACCAGCTCGTCGACAAGCTCGAGCGCCAGGTGAAGCGCTATCGCGACAAGCGCCGACGCCGTAATCACGTTCCCGGCCCGATCACGCCGGCCCCGGCCGACCCGGCCCCGTCGGAGCCCTTGATCGTGAAGACGAAACAGTTCGACGTGAAGCCGATGAGCGCTGAGGAGGCGGTGCTGCAGCTGGAGCTCGTCGGGCACGACTTCTTCGTCTTCCAGGACGCCGACTCGGGCGACGTCAATGTCGTCTACCGCCGCCGCGACGGCAACTACGGCGTCATCGAGCCGCAGCTCTAGGAGCCCGACCGGCTGACCGGCTTCCGCCGCGCTAGAGCTACGCTCCACCGATGCCGTGGTGGCGTCGTGAGAGGCTGCACGAGAAACTCGCTCGCGAGGGCGACGTCCTCCTCGAGCGGAGCGCGGACGAACCGGAGCCCTCGCGGCCGCCGTGGGACAAGGTCGGTATCCACGGCGTCCACCGTCCGAGACGCTGGGACCTTGTCGTCACGGTCGCTGTCCCGGACTTGCCGGGCGAGGAGGTGGCGTTCATCGCGCTTCCGGACAGGACGCTCGTGGTCGACGAGGAGGTGCCCGCGTATCCCGAAGCACTCTCACCTCTGGCCGATGCCATCGACGAGAGCTTGCCGCCGCCGTATCGAGCCGAGGCGGTACGCCGAACCGACGACCTCTGGGCGGTTGCTGCGCGGTCGATCGAAGTCGGCGAGCTCCCGGCCGGCACGCCGGGGGAGCGCGTTACGGTCTCGGTTCGAGGCCGCGAGCGAACGACACTCGTCGACGGCGAGGAGTGGCTCGCTTCGTTCCCGGCGCTCGAGGCGGTTGCGGAGGCGCGCGGTCTGCGCGACTACGTCCTGGAGGCGTCGCGCATCGCCGGCGACACCTGGGAGCTCCAGGTCTCGGCGCTCTGAGCTTCGCGGTCGTGACCTGCCGTCAATGCGGCATCGCCGCAAGCGGAATGAGCCTGACGCGTCCGCCCGGCCGCCCATGCCGCGCCGTGTACGAGTAGAAGAGCCCCGAGCCGCTGAGCGCGGCCGCGACGCGGCCGCTCCCCGGCACCTTGCCCGAGACCGCGCGGCCGTCGGAGAGGCGCAGGAGGTAGAACGTGTGTCCGCTGAGAAGCAGCGCGCGCCCTGCGGCCGCGTTGACGAGTCTCGTGCCCGCCGGAGCCGGCCAGACCGGGCCGACCGCGCCTGTGCCCGTGTCGTAGACGTCGACCGCTCCGCTCTGGAGAACGGCCAGGCGGCTCCCGGAAAGCGCCGCTTGGGCGCTGCCGGAGGCTACGGCGAAGGTCCGGAGAACCGCGCCTGAGGTCGAGACAAGCTCGATCGCACCGCTCGGAAGCCTCAGCGCCACGCGCCCCGCATCCGCAGCGAGCACGCGCACGTCACCGGACGCGTTCAGGATCTCGCGGCAGCCCCGCGGAGGGTGCCTCGCGTCATTCGGGCATTCTCCGGCGCCCTGAGGCGTGTAGACCCAGATGTGACTCCGGACGACCGCGCCTGAGTCCAACCCGTCCGGGCAGGGGGAGCCCGTCCCCTCGAAGGTCGAGCACGTGTCCCACGTACGAAAGAAGAAGCGCGATCCGTCGCCGTGAACCTCGCCGACGTACGTCCCCTCCGCACCGGGGTCGGCGCCCTCGAACGCGAGCTCGATCGGCTTCGGCTTCGCGGGCGTCGCTGTGCGGAGG
>JBKPNC010000144.1:0-15091 GCA_046732435.1 Actinomycetota bacterium | reverse complement strand
GGTGCGACCGGTGCTCAGGGCCCGGCTGGCCCGCAGGGTCCGATGGGCCCGCAGGGTCCGCAGGGCGAGACGGGTGCGACCGGTGCCCAGGGTCCGCAGGGCGAGACGGGTGCGACCGGTGCGCAGGGTCCGCAGGGTGAGGTTGGCCCGCAGGGTCCGCAGGGCGAGACCGGTGCGACCGGCGCTCAGGGCGCGCAGGGCGAGACCGGTGCGACTGGCCCGCAGGGTCCGCAGGGCGAGACCGGTGCGACCGGTGCCCAGGGTCCGCAGGGCGAGACGGGTGCGACCGGTGCTCAGGGCCCGGCTGGCCCGCAGGGTCCGATGGGCCCGCAGGGTCCGCAGGGCGAGACGGGTGCGACCGGTGCCCAGGGTCCGCAGGGTGAAGTTGGCCCGCAGGGTCCGCAGGGCGAGACCGGTGCGACCGGTGCCCAGGGCCCGCAGGGCGAGACGGGTGCGACCGGTGCTCAGGGCCCGGCTGGCCCGCAGGGTCCGCAGGGCGAGACGGGTGCGACTGGTGCCCAGGGTCCGCAGGGCGAGACGGGTGCGACCGGTGCCCAGGGTCCGCAGGGTGAGGTTGGCCCGCAGGGTCCGCAGGGCGAGACCGGTGCGACCGGCGCTCAGGGCCCGCAGGGTCCGCAGGGTGAGACTGGTGCGACCGGTGCGACCGGTGCCCAGGGCCCGCAGGGTGATCAGGGTCCCGCCGGTCCGCAGGGCCCGATTGGCCCGCAGGGTCCGATTGGCCCGCAGGGCGATAAGGGCGACACCGGTGCAACCGGTGCAACCGGTGCAACCGGCGCGACCGGAGCTCAGGGTCCGCAGGGCGCCACTGGTGCGACCGGCGCTCAGGGCCCGCAGGGTCCCAAGGGCGACACCGGTGCGACCGGCGCCACCGGGCCACAGGGTGCGACCGGTCCGCAGGGCCCGGCTGGGACAGTCGCGAGCACGATCGTCGTCACTGGTGCTGCCTCGACGTCGTCGGGCGGCAACCCTTCCGTCGGAGCTCTGACGGGAACGTCCACTGCAACCTGTCCGGCCGATCACCCGAAGCTCGTCGGCGGTGGCGGATTCGTGAACCAGGGATCAGGGACGAAGGGTGCGATCAATAGCTCTGCCCCCACCCCCACGACGGGCAACCCGACGGGTTGGACGGCGCAGGCCATTGTCGTCCTCTCAGGGAATGGCTCGATCACCGCGACTGCCTACGCCATTTGCGGCGTGTAGCAGACGGGGTTAGTTCAACTCGACGAGCGGGAGGCTTTCGGGCCTCCCGCTCACTTTTAGAACTAGTGCGCGCTCTTCAGGAGAACGGCTTCGCGTATCGTCGCCCTGGCACTGGTTTTCGATCGCGAGTCGCAGAAGCTGGACGCAAACGAGAGCATGAGCGTCGCCCGCCTGCTCGTCTCGTGTCCCGACCGGCACGGGATCGTCGCTGCGGTATCAGGCTTTCTGGCCTCCAACGACGTGAACATCCTCGCCGCCGACCAGCACGCGACGGAGCGAGAAGGCGGAACGTTCTTCATGCGCATGGAGTTCGTGCTCGAGGGACTTCAGGATCGCCAGCCGCAGCTCGAACGCGACTTCGCACGAGAAGTGGCAGAACCGTTCCAGATGGACTGGAGGATCACGCCGGCGGCTGAACGCAAGCGCGTGGCCCTGCTCGCCTCGCGCGACGACCACTGCCTGCTCGACTTGCTATGGCGTTGGCGCCGCGGAGAACTCGCCGCGCAGATCGTCGCGGTGCTCTCGAACCACCCGCACCACGAAGCCGATGTCGCCGCGTTCGGCGTCCCGTACCACCTCGTCCCCGTCCCGACCGGCAGCAAGGCGGACGCGGAGGCGCGCATGCTGGAGCTCCTCGCCGGCAGCGTCGACCTCGTCGTGCTCGCCCGCTACATGCAGATCCTCTCGCGCGACTTCCTGGAGCGACTCGCCGCACCCGTGATCAACATCCACCACTCGTTCCTACCGGCGTTCGTCGGCGCCGACCCATATCGCCGCGCGCATGATTCAGGCGTGAAGATCATCGGCGCGACGGCGCACTACGTCGGCGAGGAGCTCGACGCGGGGCCGATCATCGAGCAAGATGTCGCGCGGATCTCACACCGTGAGACGGTCGAGGATCTGGTTCGAATCGGGCGCGACATCGAGCGCGTGGTACTTGCCCGGGCCGTTGGCCGTCACTTGGACGACCGCGTGCTCGTCTACGAGAACCGGACGGTCGTCTTCTAGCGCACCGGTGCGATCTGGCCCGACGTCACGAGCTGGCGCGCCCGGCCGGACGACGGATCGTAGACCTCGATCTCGAGGTTCGAGCTCGGATACGCGAGGTAGACGCTGGTCGGATGGTTCTTGTCGACGAAGGCGAGGCCGCCGCCCGGCAGCTTGATCAGCTGGACATTGTTCTTCTTCGCCGTTGCCTTCAGGAGCGCGAACGCGTTCGCGAGGGGATACGTGCCGACGGTGAGGTAGTCCGGACGCCGGTTCCCCACCGGCACCCCGGCGGGTAGGTAACGGATGTAGACACGGCCGTCGCGGGTCTTCGTCACCTCGTACGTGTCCTTCGCCGACGTTCCCGCCCAGTAGATCGGATGGCCGGCCGAGACCGCCAGCGCCTTGAGCTGCTCGACCGACGCAGGTCTCGACACGGCGCCGCCTCGCGGCGGCGCACCGACCGCCGAGATCTGTCCCGATGTCACGAGCGCGCGAGCGCGGGCAGGCGACGGGTCGTAGACCTCGATCTGGTAATCCGATCCTGGGTAGGCGAGGTAGACGCTCGTGGAGTGGTTCTTGTCCTGAAAGGAGAGCCCGCCGCCGCGTAGCCTGATCAAGGTGACGCCCTGCTTCGTCGCCGTCGCCTTGAGCGTGGCGAATGCGTTTCGCTGCGGGTACGTCCCGATCGCAAGGTACTTGGCGGCCGGATCTCCGATCTTGGCTCCCGGCGGGAGGTACCGAACGTAGATGCGTCCGTCGCTGGTCTTCGTCAGCTCATACGTGTCTCTCGGCTGAGGGCCGGCCCAGTAGACGGGGTGCCCGACCGAAGATGCGAGAGCGTCGAGTTGACGCATCGAGACTGCCTGGGCCGGAGCGCGCGTGTTTCCGTTGCCATTGTCGCCGCGCACGAGGAGCCACGTGACGAGACCCGCGACGATCGCCGCGGCAACGGGGATTCCGACGACGAGCCAGGTCTTCTTGCGGCCGCGCCGCGTGGTGCCTGAGTCGACCGCGCCGACTGCGGCACGTGGGGAAGCTTCTCGTTCCACACACCGCAGAGTAGTGGACCCGTTGGCTTTCGCAAAGAGGGGTGCGGGTCGAACTTCGGCCGGGCTCGTCACCGTCCCGGGGGACGAACACGCCTCCACGCGTACCTCTTTTTCGCCTCAACGTTCAGTTTAGTGTTGACTTTTTTCGTTAATTGCGCAAAACAGCAGTGACCTGCGGTGAGTGTCCTAGGGAGTGGTCAACGGTCGGGGGGCGGCCCACGTCCTCGCGACGTGGCGTCAGACGGCGCCCGCATTTTGATCGCGGACGGGCACAGGCTCGAACGCGAGGGGCTGCGCACGATCCTCGCGGCCGCCGGGTTCGACGTCGTGGCCGAGGCGGCCGACGGCGCGGGCGCCGTGCGGGCCGCGCTGAACGAGAGCCCGGATCTGTGCCTGCTCGACCTTCGCATGACAGGTGAGCCGATCGGCGCGGCGGCTGAGATCAACCGGAGATTGCCCTCGACGCGGATCGTGATGATCAACGCTTCGTCGAACGACCCGCGGCTCTTCGCGGCCGTCGACGCAGGCGCGGCAGGTTACCTGCTCGAGGACCTCGAGCCGCACGCGCTGGCCGGTGAGCTCGAGCGTGTGCTTCACGGAGAGGCAGCCCTCTGCCCCGCTTTCGCCCAGCGGCTAATGGACGAGTTCCGCCGGCGCGAGCGGCGCGGCTGGACGTCTCGTTCTCGGCGTCGTGAGATCGAGCTGACGGATCGAGAGTGGGAGGTGCTCCAGCTCATGCGGGCGAGGCTCGCCACGGCAGAGATCGGACGGCGTCTACACATCGCGCCGACGACGGTGCGCCGGCACGTCGGCGCAATCCTGAAGAAGCTCAACGTGCCCAGTCGCGAAGCAGCACTGACGCTGACCGAGGAGCAGGCGGCCTAGCCTCGGATCGTTACGCTGCGTGGCGTCGAGCCCGCCGAGCGCCTCCAACGCTACGCCGAGCTTGCCGTTCGCGTCGGCGCCAACCTTCAGCCGGGGCAGGTCCTCGACGTCACCGGGCTGGTGGAGCACGCCCCGCTCGCCCGCGAGCTGATGCGGGCCGGGTACCGGAACGGCGCACGGTACGTCGACGTCCACTACATCGACCAGCGCGTGCGGCACGCGATGATCGCGCACGCGAGCGACGAGGTCCTGACCTGGACACCGCCGTGGACTCTCCGCCGCCTGGCGGACCGGGGCGAGCAGCAGGGCGCGCATGTCGCGATCGACGGTGACCCCGCCCAACCATCGCCGGCTGGGAGCGGGCCAGGCTGGGCGAGCATCGGCTCCGGGATCGCAACCATGACCGGAACCTAGAGCAAGGCCGCCACCTCGACCAGATGTCCGTTTCGGACGATCGTCGAAGCGTTGAACTGGCTGGCGTTAGACGCCTAGTAGCTGCGGTCGAGACGGCCTGTACCCCAAAAGAGGGGCCCGGACGTCGGAGCGACCGTTACCCGCCATCCCAGGCGGCCGAGCCGCTTTTCGAGGACTCGGGGCTGGTGGGGCACCTTCACGAGCCGGTACGCCGCACCGTCGTTGAGGCGGCGCCGGATCGTCGAGGACGACGCGCCTTCGATGAGTTCTTCAGCCGTCCGGTAGGCGTCGTCGACGAAGAAGACCCGACCGTGCGGTTCGAGGCAGTCTGCGACGAGCGACCAGAAAGATTCGAACCGCTCGAGCGGCACGTGAGAGAGCCAGAAGGCGAAGAAGACGACGTCGTAACGACGGTCCGGCGTCCAGGTGAAAAGGTTCGCCTCGACAAAGCGCACCCTGCCGTCCCCGAATCGGGCCGCGGCGACCGCGAGCATCTCCGGAGCCGCGTCCACCGCGGTGACGGTGGTCGCATGGCGGAGCAGCCGTTGCGTCCACATGCCAGTGCCGCACGCGAGCTCGAGCACGTCGCCGTTCGGCCGGAACGAATCAAGCGCCTCGCCTACCTCGCTGCCGCCCAGCGTCCAGATGATGGCGTCCTCGTAGTCGACGCCGAGCGCACGGAAGTAGGCAACCTGCTCCTCGAGCAGTGTCTCAAGTTCGTCGGACCCGGTTGGCGTCATCCGCGTCGCATCCCATTCTGAAGCCCGCGCTGCAGCTGACGACTTATCGTCTCGTCCGTCGCCCCCGGCGGATCCGTTTAAGTAATCACCCGTCTCGTGGCTCGCCCAATTCATTACGCGTTCCAATACCCGGGAGCAAATCGCCAGGCGGGGTGCTCACGGCGGAGCAGGATACGGTGTTCGTCCCACTGGGCCGGCGGGAGAGGTGCGAGGCCGGTAGGCGAGATGTCGCCGTCGGCGATGTCGAAGCCCCAGCGAAAGCCGAGGATCGCGCGGGCCTCGTGAGCGTCGCCAATGAAGGCGAGAAAGCTGTGAGCGACCCACTGCAGATCCGCCCTCGTCGGCCGTGATGGCGCATCGGAGAGCGTGGGCGCCATGCCGTACCAGCAGAACGGGTGCGGTGAGACGCCGAGTGGTTCGTACGGATCAATCTCGAACCCGCGGCCGCCACTTCGGTTGTCCGTCGAACGAACAAGCTGGATCCAGCCAAGCATCGCAGCGTACCCGCGATCCGCGTACGTAACCTCGGCACTACAGACAGGGAAGCCGCGTCCGCTGGGTCGGCAGCCGAAAACGGTGGGGTCGTCGTTTCGGCCAAGTCGCACGTCGACGCGGCCAGCGAGTCCGCGCAGCACAAAGTCGAAAGTGGTCGATGTCACGCACACGGCACGCCGGCGCAGTATCTCGCCTAGCTGGGTTCACGTCCGATGTTAGGGCGCGGCGGATCGCACGCGCTTTCGTGCGCGGTAGGCGCCGGACCGGAGCGGGCAAGCATCGGCTCGGGATCGCCACCACGAGCGGAACCTAGAGCAAGCCGGGCACCTCGACCAGATGTCTCTTCAGACGGGCGGTTGACCAAAACCGTTGCCGGTGGGAGCATCGAACCGGGCCGATTCGGTGACGGTCGGCGGCCTTTGCGTCGCGGGAGAGGAGCAGTGATGACCGATGACGACGGCGTTCGGATCGCGGATGTGCGCGAGTACGCCAGCCAGATCAAGCGCAACCGGCCGAAGATGGAGATGCACCACAGCCACGGAATCGAGACGATCCGGGAGGACGACTACAAGGGCCATCACATCGTCGTCCGCACCAGCTACGAGATCGAGGTAGACGGCAAGCCGATCACCGGGCACATGGCGCTGACGAACGATGGGCGCGTCCACTATCACGCCGTTCCCAACGTGAGCTTCCCGTCTTCGATCGCCCTCGTCCACCAGCTGATCGACGCGTTTCCGGACGAGTTCCCTACCAACGGACGCGGCCACGGCGACGGAATGGACATGTGAGCGATGGCCGTCGTGCGCAGGAACATCCTCACGAACGCGACCGCGCGGCAGAAATACATCCAGGGCGTGACGCTGCTGAAAGCCGAGGGCAGCGGCACGACAACGAACTCGCTCGGCATTCCCGGGCCGGGGAAGGAGCTGAGCAGCTACGACCTGTTCGTGGTCATGCACCACTGGGCGATGAACACGTTCACGCCGGCGACACAGATGGACCGCAACGCCGCCCACCGCGGCCCCGTGTTCCTGCCGTGGCACCGATGGATGCTGATCCAACTGGACGCGCAGCTGCAGCGCGTGCTCAACGACGCGACCTTTGGCCTGCCGTTTTGGAACTGGGCCGCTGATGGCGAGAAGCCGAAGGCGCAGCAACCGAACTCGGCGCTATGGAAACCGAACTGCATGGGCGGTGACGGAACAGGCGTAAACGGTGCTGTGCGGCAGAAACAGCGACCCGCCGAGCCCTACAAGCCGCCACAAAGCGCACCGCAAGCGCTCTTCCGCCACCGTCTCGACGACCCCATGTACTCGATCTTCGCTGCCGGCACAAACGGGCCACACCCCCAGCAGATGCTCAACGTCAGCAGCGTCTACAGCTACGGCAGTTTGGCTGTCGCCTAGGAAAATCGCGCACGAATCTGACAGCACGGGACGCGTGCCCCTCCTACGTTGGGCTCGAAACGGTCAGCTCACCGGGAGGGCGCGATGTCCAGATGGAAGGTTTTTCGGCCGACGGTGCTCGCAGCGATCGTGGTCGCCGGCATAGTCGCCGTCGGCGCGACTGCGTCCGGCACGTTCGTCGAGCCCGGCGTTCAGGTGCTCTACGAGCTCGACGGCGCTTCCCATAGCGGCAGCTACGGTTGGGCGGTCAGCCAGCTGCGCGATGTGAACCACGACGGGGCAACCGACTTCATCGTCGGCGAGCCGTTCGACGGCCCCGATGCAGCGACCGGCACGACCTACGTCTACTCGGGCCGAACGGGTGCGCTGCTGCATCGCTACGACGGGGAGGCCGGCGAGTGGAACGGCTTCGCGATGGCGGACGCCGGTGACACGAATGGTGACGGCGTCCACGACTTCCTGGTCGCCTCGCCCGGCAACGGCGCGGGCCACGTCGACCTCTATTCGGGCCGGACGGGCGGGTTGCTCCACCGCTTCACGGGCTCGAGGGACGGCGACACGTTCGGGTGGAGTGTCTCGAGCGCCGGCGACGTGAACCACGACGGCCGCGCGGACGTCCTCATCGGAGCCTCGGGCTATCTCGCCGGCTCCGGTAGGGGCTATGCCGACATCTACTCTGGCCTGACCTATGGTCTGATCCGCCGACTGACCGGCGACGCCTCGGGCGACCAGTTCGGCTCCGGGGCCGGCTGGACCCGCGACGTCAACCGGGACGGCGTGGCGGATCAGATTGTCGGTGCACGCAATGCCGGGCCAGGTGGCCGCGGCCGCGTCTACGTCTACTCGGGCAAGTCGGGAGCACGGCTCTTCACGATCGACGCCGGCCCGAACGGGAACAGCTTCGGCTCGTTCTTCGTGGCCGGCGTGGGCGACGTCAACCGGGACGGCACGCCCGACATCTACGCCGCCGACTACGCCGATACGACGAACGGCGGCGATCTCCCGACGACGCAGTCCGGGCGGGCCGCCGTCTACTCCGGACGGGATGGGCACGAGCTCCTTGCCTGGGTCGGCCCGAGCGCCGACGCCGGCCTCGGGCCGGGCCGTGGCGCCGGGGACGTGAACCACGATGGGTACGAGGACCTGATCGTCGGCTCGTACAGCTCGAACGCCGGCGCTTCCAACGCCGGACGCGTGCAGATCTTCTCCGGCAAGGATGGCTCTGTCCTCCGCTCGATCACGAGCACGACGCCGAACGAGCAGTTCGGGTTCGACGCAGTCGGGATCGGCGACGTCAACCGCGACGGGATTCCGGACGCGCTCGTCGCCGCCGCGACCGGTGACCTCGTCTACGTGATTGCTGGCGCTCGCGAAGACGGCTCCGGTCGCTGACGCCACTCCCACACAGGCGGCGCCCCTACCGAGTCGAGCTAGGGGCGCCGCCGCCTAACCAGCCACGCCCGCACGGCGTCGAACCGGATGTGGCGTCCGTCTCGATCGTGCTCGAGACCCCGCTGCTCACGGTGGGCGAGTTCCGCTGTCCGCCGACCGACGCCGCGTGGCGTGCGCTGAACCTGATCGGCGACCGCCCGCATGTCGTCTTCCCGCGCATTCCGGTCGTGATCGAGCACGAGCGCGGGACACCGCTGTTGACCGCACCGACACACACGGTGCTCTACAACGCCAACCAGCACTACCGCCGCGAGCTCAGGAATCCGCGCGGCGACGACTGCGTCTTCGTCGAGCTGAGCGAGGCGTCGCTCGAACAGCTCGCCGAGGCGGGCGCGACGCTCGTCGACAGTACGAACCGGCTCGTCGCCACGCACGCGCCCGTCGACCGGAAGACGTACCTCCTCCAGCACCTGCTCGTGCGCCACCTTCGGTCACCTGAGCCCGACCCTCTCCTCGCCGAGGAGGCGGCCGCGCTGGTCGTGCTGGATGCGCTCCGCGTGTCGCCGCCGAACACGCGGTCGGGGGCGCGACGGGCGCTGGCCGAGGCCGTGAAGGACGAGCTGGCCGCCGATGGCGAGTCGACGCCGCTGCATGAGCTCGCCCGCCGACTGCACACGTCCGCCTTCCACCTCGCACGTGTGTTCCGGTCGGAGACCGGGTTCAGCGTCCACGGATTCCGTCAGGCGCTCCGCTTGCGATCGGCGCTCGATCGGCTCCCTGCGCACCGTGACGATCTGACCGCGCTCGCGCTCGAGCTCGGCTTCTCGAGCCACAGCCACTTCAGCGAGCGGTTCCGAAACGAGTTCGGCGTGCCGCCCTCGCAGGTTCGGGACGAGCGCCGGACCCGCGCGCTGCTCGAGGTCGCGGCACGCGGCTAGCATCGCCGCGTGCGCGTCGCGCCGACGACCTCGGCACGACTCCACGCGTCTTCTCGTCGCCCACCGCACCGCGGCAAAGGTGAAGCGGTGGACGCCCGATAGGCGTCCGCGCAACCCGATCCCGTCTACACCTTCTTGGACGCCGGCAGAGCTTGCCCAGTGCGGCTAGGACGCGGTTCAGCGTCGTGGTGTTGACGCCGAGATCGACGTGTTGTGGCTGAACCAGGTTTCGCGAGACCGACGCGCATACCGGCGCGCACCGCAGCAGCGACCAACTCTCCTGGCTTGAACAAGCCAGTCGAGCCGAAAGCCGCCCAAGGCTCGAAAACCGTTTCGGGCCTCTGGGTCCGACGAGGGTTCAAATCCCTGGACCGGCGCCGTCGAGGCGACCCAAGAGGCAAGACGACAACCCGCGCCGCGCGCTCGGGTGGACGGCCGGATGAATTGGCGGGTGATGAGTACCGTCCGCTTCATTGCGTAGGAGGCCTATTCGGTCAAGTCCTAGCCTTTGCGCCTCGAAAATCTCTAAACCCAAGTACGACGGTGTTAGAGATTGATTGGCTTGCTAGCGGATCGTTACGGGCGTCCCGATCGGCATCAGGCGTGCGAGCCGCAGGATGTCCTGGTTCCGGAGGCGGATGCAGCCGTGGGAGACGGCGCCGGGCAGGATCTGCGGCTCGTTCGTCCCGTGGATGCCGACGAAGCCGCCGCCGGGCCAGTCGGTGAGAACCGCCGACCGCGCGCTCGTCCCGAAGGCAACAGGCCCGTAGAAGGGGTCGCCGAAGCCGGAGACGCGGTCGCGAATGTAGAACTCGCCGCGCGGAGTCGGCGACTCCGGCTTGCCGACGCCGACGGGCGCGGCGAAGACGCGGCGCCCGTTCCGGTAGAGCGTCGCGCGGAAGCGCCCCAGGTCGACAACGAGGTGGGCCGACGTGAACTTGTAGCCGCCGAGCGCACCACGCGGGACCCAGCCGGTCCGGTTATTGGGAAGGATGGGAAGCCTGACGCGCACCCACACCGATCCGGCGCGACGTTCGGCGGTCTCCAGGACGAGGACCGAGTTGTCGGTGCCCTCAGGAGTGCTGGCATCGACGGGCGCCACAATGGGCGCGTCAGCGCTGGGTTCAGCATGCGCGACTGTCGCCCGGAGTACGGGCGCCCAGCGCGAGACGAATTGGCTGTGCGCGAGGCGCCTGGGCCGCGGCGGCACGAACGCCGGCGCGACCGGATCCGGGACGCGTGCGAAGGCGACGTGCGCCGGCGTGGCACTGGCGTCACGCTCGTGCAGCATGCGGGCAACGGACGGCGCGAGGACGCCGATCGCAACCGCGCCGGCGGCGGCGGAAAGCGCAATCGCGAGCAGGCGAGGACGCTTCACGTCTTCGGGTTGGTCATCCCGTGAAGCGCGGCTTGCCGCCCTTCTTCGTCGTTCGAGGCTTCTTGGCGATGAAGTGCGTGTCGTCGATGAGTTGCTGGACCTGGCCGAGCGTCTTCGGCTGGTCGAACGCACGCGCCGTGGGAGTCGTGCCGACGATGCGGCGCGCCCAGGCCGCATGCCGGGCCTCGACCGTGAGGAGCGAGAAGAAGGCCGAGATCAACGCGGGTGTCCGCATTCGCGGCGCCTGCCCGGTCAGCAAGGCAACGGTCAGGTCCTCCATCGCCACGGCCGTCTTCGTGAAGCTGTCGATGCTGTCGGTGATGTGGCCGAAGTCGAAGAACGGGCTCGGCCCCGCCTTGCTGCCAAGGACGTGCTTGAGGATCCGCACGTGCGCGCGCTCGTGGGCGCCGAGCGTCCGTGCCCACGTCGCGCGCCTCTCGGTCATTCGCGCCACGGTCCCGACGCGCTCGGTCTCGGTGTAGAACGAAGACTGCAGGCGCTCGAAGTTCAGCGCGAAGTTGAGGATGTTCGTCTCGTCGGCCTCGGCGTCGGCCTCTGGCGCCGCGAGCGCCGCGAGGAGCGCGCTACCGCCGATGACCGCCGAGCGCAGGAACTTCGCGCGCGAACCGCCGCAAATGCCGCCGATCGCCTCGAACAGCGCTCCGTCGCGATCGACGTCGGCCCACGTCAGCGGTCCGGGTTCCGGCCGCTGCATCAACGCTCCTTGAATCCGTAGCGGTGGAGCACGGCGAGCACGGTCGCCGGCTTCGATCCCGGATCGGCCGCCCGCGGCGCGGGGAGGCGCGACGCGATATCGCGGATCCAGGCGCAATGCCGTGCGTCGACCGCAACGAGCCGCCCGGCGTCGGACGCCATCCGGTGCGGGAGGTTCGCCGCCTGCCCGATGAAGGCGGCGGCTCCGGCTTCCTCGACTTCGATGGCCGCGCTGATGAACTGGTCTCGATTCGAAGGCGCGTCGCCGAAGTCGAACGACGGCTCCCGCCGCGCCTTGCGGCCGGCGAGCCGGCGCAAGAGCGCGATGTGTTCGCGCTCCTGAGCCCCGGCGACGGCGGCAAACCGGCGCAGCTCGCCGTGAAACGCGCGCCCTCGGACAGCCTCCTCGTAGAGCTTCGCCTGAGCGTATTCGACCGCGAGCAGGAAGTTCAGGATGTCGGCCTCGTTGCCGCTGCCCGCGCCGGAGGCGGTAAACGGCCGCAGGCCGGCCGCGACGGCACCTCCGCCGGCGATGCACACGGCGACCCCGCCGGCGCGCCGCATGAATGCTGCCCGCGAGGTCACTCTGTTCGTCGCGGGCTCCGGAACCTCGGTCATGCCAGGAGAAAGGCGACGATCCCGATCCCGGCCGATAAAGCGCCGATCCCGAGGCACCAGAAGAGAGTCGACCGTGGAACGACAGCTGCCAGCGTCCCTGCTTTCCGCGTCGCGCCGCCAGTCGATGCATACACGCCGCGCGCGAACGCCGCCGTGACACGGCCGCCGCCTCCGATCGCGAAGAACGTCAGCACGAGCAGGGCGAGCGCGAAAGCGACGCCGGTGACGAGCCGAACCAGCAGACGCCGAACATCGCTTCCCGACCCTGCACTCCGCTGCGAGGAGTTGCTCGTCGAGGACGCGCTGGGCCGAGCCGCTTGCGCCTTCGCCTCGGCGCCACGGGTTCGCGCGCGTCGCTGAGGCCTCGGCGCCGGCGTGTTGAGCGGGTACTCCTGCCACAGCTGGCGCGCCGTCGGCTTCGGCCGCTGGTGCTCGCTCGCCATCGCGGAGCCGGCGGCGACCGCTCCGGCAAGCGCCGCTGCGACGCCGGCAGCGATGAGCCCACCCCGAAGGCCCGGCCGGACCGCCCGCCGTTCCGTCGTCCCCCCGACCGCTGAACGAAGATGCGCTCGCAATTCGCCGCCGCAGCAGCCGCTGCTCCCGCGGGTATGAAAGTAGCCGCACGCCCGGTGCGCTAACCCCGGCCGGGCACGCAGCCGCCCCGATCGGGGGACAACGGCGACGCCCGGCGCTGCAGTACAAAGCCGGGATTCGCTCGTCTGAGCGTCGGCGGCTTCGGGCGCGTGCTGTTCTGTTACCGACATCGCCCGGATCGGGCGCCGCCGCGCACACTATGCCGCCCGCCGGTCATCCGGCTGTCGACCCGAGACGCGGCGCGGGTTGTCGTCTTGTGGTGGAAACGCGACACTGCTCGGCTGCCCCGCTCGCCGACGAGCCCGACGCCCGGGAACGGGCTTGCCCGCCGGATCGGGCATTACCCAGCGAGGCCGAGTCCTCCCGGTACTCATTGCCGCTTCCACAGGAGCAATCTTCTTTCTGCATTGCGATGTCGGGTAAATGCGTGAATCGATCGCCCGGCGGCTGATTTGCGGGGATTTCATCGCGAAGACACCGTTAGCGATGTTGCCCAGTGTGATGATGAGGGAGCCTGTGACAGCGATGCCCGGGTGTAAACAGTCTGAAAGGACACGTTTTGGAAAGTGAACTTATGCGAAAACACGGATAGTCATCCAGGGAGGTGGTATGCGAAAGCTAACGGTGTTTTTAGGAGTAGTCGCCGCGCTGACTGTTCCGTTAGCAGCGAGTTCCGCGACGAAGAGCGTGCGCATTACCTCGACGCGCTTTACACCCCTCTCAATCACTATTACGACAGGCGATCGGTTGGTGTGGACGAATACTGACAGCAAGCGCCACCAGGTCGTGGCGGACGGCGGCACGTTCGCGTCGCCCATTCTGGATCCGCACAAGACATACTCGTTCACCTTCAAGCAGCCAGGGACGTTCCCCTACCACGACGGGCTTTACCCGGGCCGAAAGGCAAAGGTCGTCGTTGAAAAAGCACCGGTACCGCTGACGATTTCGCTTGCCAGCTCGGAGCGTGTCGTGCGGTATGGGAAAGAGACCGTGCTTTCGGGCTCGATTTCGACCAAGAGAGCGAGTCAAACGATCACGATTTTCGCCCAGCCCTTCGGTGGATCGTCGTTCACGCAGCTTACGACCGTGCTCACCGATGCCGCGGGCGCGTGGTCCCTCACTGTGAAGCCCACGATCGAAACGCGCTACCTTGCCCGCTTTGGCGACGCAGCAAGCGCTCAGGTTCTCGTACAGGTGCGGCCTCGCGTCCGACTGCTGCCACTCTCGCGCACACGTCTTCGAGCGCGGGTCATTGCGGCACAAAGCTTCAGCGGGCACTGGCTCGTGCTGCAGCGCTTGACGCCGGCCGGGTGGATCGCGGTCCGCGTGCTCCGGCTCGGGCCGAGTTCGAGCCGCGTCTTCCGCGTCCCAAACCGGTCCGGCAAGTACCGCCTCTATCTGAACCGCAGGCAGGCAGGGGACGGGTACCTCCCGTCTTGGAGCGGGACACAACGGGTCGTACGGCGAAGCTCCACAGCTCACCACCACCGTTGATAACCGTCTGTTCGCGCGGCGGCGGGCTTTACGGCTCGCCGCCGCGCTTCTCCTTCCCCACAAGCGCCACAACACCTGCGGCCGTGGGAACCGCCGGCTCGCGGCCTGCAAGCCCCTCTCGCAGCGGCCTCGATGACGCTCACGTCGCCCTTGATCCTGAGCTTCCCGGCCATTCACGGGCAGACGTCCGGAACGGATCGGCGTCCCGAACACGCTGGCGCGTTCAAGGGGGAGGGGTCGGGCCGGCGGGTGCCACGGCGTTGCGATAGCCCACGTACCAAATTGGGCCTCGCTGCCGCGAGCTTTTTGAGGGGGAGGCCAGCCCGCCGGCTCAATCTTCGACGACTGACCACCCCATCCGAGCGAGCGCCAGCGCTTCGCGCGACTGGACTTGACCCGCGGCTCGAGCTGCTCTCACGTGGAGATGCAAAATGAGTTAGTTACACGGATCAATCTGCATATCGCTACTTGTCGCCATATAGTTCATGGCCGGATTGGGCCCCCCGAGCGCGCGACGCATTCAGGGGGAGGCGGGCCGCCCGCTCACGTGCGTTCTTGCGAGAGCTCTAGCATCTGCCTAGTTGAGCCTGGTCGTGAGCGGACCTGTGCGTTGCGCATCTTGGTGTCGACTTGGCCGGCAATCGCTTAGCTGAGTGCTGTTGTGGTCGTAAAGGTGGCTTCATTGAAGCTTCCAGCGAGGGGTGAGGTCGCGACCGCGATCAGCGGCCGGACGTGACCGTTGGCGAACGAGCTGGAGATG
>JBKPNC010000143.1:0-13393 GCA_046732435.1 Actinomycetota bacterium | reverse complement strand
GTCCAGAGCTACGTCGACGCGGCCGACGGCTCGCTGCTCGATCGGGAGAGCCTGATCGACTACGCGACAGACAATCCGATGTGGAAGGCCTTCCCGGCCTACCCGAACCTCGACTACGCAACGACAGACACGCGCCAGCTCTGGTGCTGGACGGCCGCGTCTGGCTGCGCTCTGGTGCTGCAGAACCCGTCGTCGCCGCTGCCGTGGGATGTGAACCCGGCCAGGAACCTATCGACCAACACGACGAGCGGCAACAACGCGCAGTCGACCGAGGACTGGAACTTCAACCAGGGCGCGCACCAAGGCACGAACTTCGCCGCAGCGTCACCCACGCGCGACTACACGTACCCGTGGACGAACCAGTGGTTCGAGACGAAGTGCGACCCGAACGCGTTCACGACGGGGAATCGGAACGACATCGACGCCGCGCTCGCCAACCTGTTCGCGATGCACAACCGCATGCACGACTTCGCCTACAAGCTCGGTTTCGTCGAGGCGACCTGGAATGCCCAGGTCAGCAACTTCGGCGGGCCCGGCCTCGGGAACGATCCCGAGCACGGCAACGCACAGAAGGGCGGCATCGTCGGCGGGCCGCCGGCGTTCCAGTCACGGGACAACGCGAACCAGAACTCACCGCCGGACGGCGTCTCGCCGACGTCGAACATGTTCCTCTGGCAGCCGATCGCGGGCTCGTTCTACGCCCCGTGCGTCGACGGCGACTTCGACATGAGCGTGATCGGCCACGAGTACACGCACATGATCTCGAACCGGATGGTCGCCGGCCCGAACCAGAATCTCGGGGGCGGCGGAAATTCGCAGTCGGGCGCGATGGGCGAGAGCTGGTCGGACCTCGACGCGACGGAGTACCTGAGCGAGTACGGGTACGTCCCCGTCGACGGCGAGAACCCGACGGCGGTCGGCGCCTACGTGACCGGCGAGCCCAAGGCCGGAATCCGGAACTATCCGCTGAACCACAACCCACTCAACTACTCGGACGTCGGCTATGACACGCCCGGCTTCGAGGTCCATTCGGACGGCGAGATCTGGAACGCCGTCAACTGGGCGATCCGGCAGGCGATGATCGACCGGTACGGCGCGGGCGATGCCGCGCTGCAGCGAAGCTGCGCGGACGGGTTCACGCCGGTCACGTCCTGCCCGGGAAACCGGCGCTGGATCCAACTCGTCTATGACGCGTGGCTCCTGATGGCGACCGGGGACGTGACGATGCTGGACGCGCGCGACGCCCTGCTCGCAGCCGACCTGACGCGCTTCGGAGGAGCGAACCAGGATCTGCTCTGGAACGTCTTCGCACGCTACGGCTTCGGGGCAAACGCGTCGAGCAACGGGCGCTTCGACCAGGATCCGACTCCGAGCTTCGAGTCGCCCTACGCGGAGAACGCGACGGTGACGTTCAAGGCCGCCGGCGACGCCGACGGTCACGCGGTTCAGCTGTTCGGGGGCGATTACCAGGCACGGGCCGTGCCGATCGCGGACACCGATCCCGCCACGGCGCTGCCGGCCACGTTCAAGATCGTTCCCGGCACCTATACGTTCATCGCGCGCGGCGACGGGTTCGGCGAGGCGCGCCTGAGCGCCTCCTTCGGCCCCGGCCAGGTACGTGACCTGCCGGTGAGCATGCCGAGGAACCTGGCGTCGTCCTTCAGCGGGGCGACGGCGACCGGTGACGGCGCGTCGCTCGGAAGCCTGATCGACGACAGCGAAGCCACGCGGTGGGTGGCGACCGGCGATCCGGCCGGGAAGCAGGTGACCGTGCGGCTGGATCCGTCGCTGCCGGCGCAGCAGATCGCACGCGTGCAGGTGAGCGCTCTGATCGGGCCGGGATCGCCGAACGACAACCGCTTCTCGGCGCTGCGGCAGTTCCAGGTGCTGACCTGCGAGGCGAAGGGCGCGGTCGACTGCTCGCAGGACAGCCAGTTCACGCTGATCTACACGAGTCCGGCCGACGCCTTTCCGTCGGTTGCTCCACGGCCGCGGGCGCCGGAGCTGATCATCCGATCGTTCGACGTCCCGAAGACCAAGGCGACGCACGTGCGCTTCCGCGTCGTCACGAGCCAGTGCACCGGCGGCCCCGACTTTGCGGGCGAGCAGGACAACGACCCGCGGGCCAACACCGACTGCGCGACGGCGGGACCGGCGAGCGCGGCGCAGACCGTGCACGCAGCCGAGTTCCAGGCGTTCTCGAAGTAGCACCGGCGGCCGGCCCGGGCGAAATGCTCGGGCCGGCCTCCGGCCCCGCCCGGTCCATCCTCGGGCGCGCCTACAGTCTCGCCGTGAGCGGGAGGACGCAGGCGGCGCTCTACGCCGAGATCGACCTCGAGCTCTCGTGGTCGGAGACGGCGTTACCGCAGGTCGAGCGCACGAAGCACGTCCATGCGCTCCATCCGTATCTCGGCAAGTTCATCCCCCAGCTCGTCGAGGTGTTCCTGCGGCGGCACTTCAGCGCGGGCGACTGCGTCTACGACCCGTTCGCCGGCTCGGGCACGACGCTGGTGGAGGCGAACGTCTACGGCTGCGACGCCGTAGGCGCCGACATCTCGGCGTTCAACTGCCTGCTCGCGCGCGTGAAGACGGCGCGCCACTCGCTCGCGGCGCTGGAGCTCGCGCTCAAGGGAACGCTGGAGCGAGCACGGCAGGATCCGCCGGACGGCGCCGGGTCGACATCATGGCTCGAGACCTGGTACTCGGAGCGCGCGCTCCGCGAGCTCCGCTCGTACCGGAGCGCGATCGACGGGCTGGACGGCGACGCGGCCGACGTCGCCCGCGTCGTCCTCTCCCGGGCGGCCCGCTCGGCCCGCATGACGCCGCACTTCGACCTCGACTTTCCCAGGTCGCCTGTACGGTCGCCGTACTGGTGCCTCAAGCACAAGCGCACCTGCCGGCCGGTCGAGGAGGCGCAGAAGTTCCTTCGACGCTACACCGCCGACACGATGCGGCGCCTGCGCGCGTTCGCGTCCGTGCGAACCGAGCGGACGGTCGAGGTCGTCCACGGGGACTCGCGGGCGGTCGATCCCAGCCTCCACCCCGCGGGCATCATCACGTCGCCGCCGTACCCGGGCTTGATCGATTACCACGAGCAGCACCGCTACGCGTACGAGCTCTTGCAGCTGGAGGATCGACGGTCGGCCGAGATCGGTGCCGGCGCCCGCGGCACGAGCCTCGGCGCCCTCGAGGAGTATGTCGCGGGCATGACTGCGGCGTTCCGCCATGGCGCAACACTGCTGCCGCCGGGCGCGCCGGTGGTAATCGTCGTCAACGACTCGCGCGAGCTCTACCCGCGGATCCTCGCGCGCGCCGGGCTCCTGCTCGAGGAGCGGCTGCGCCGCCACGTGAACCGCCGGACCGGGCGCCGAGCCGGCGAGTTTTTCGAGGACGTGCTCGTCTGCTCGACCGCGTCTTCTTGAAGGTCTAGGAAGGTTCCACCCGAACAGAGACGCAGCCGTGAGCTCCGTCCCGGATCGAGTCATCCTGCGTCGAGACCGCGACCTCGTCGGTCGGCGGTACGAGATCTGGGTCCGCCGGGGGTTCGTCGCGCTCTTCACCCTCGTCCCCATCCTCGCGCTGTTCAACCTCTTCGGGCAGCGCCCGCAGACGCTGACCGCCCACGCACCGGCAGCCACCTTGCAGGTCGAGGCGCCGGGGCGGGTCCGTGGGGGGCTGCTCTGGCAGGCGCGCTTCCGCATCTACGCGCGAACGACCCTGAACCGGGCGACGCTGATCCTCGATCAGGGCTGGCTCGAGGGTCAGTCGATCAACACGATCGAGCCCTCGCCGGTCGACGAGACGAGCAACGAGGGCCGCCTGAGCCTCGACCTCGGCCGGATCGACACGGGGGACACGTTTGCCCTGTACATGCAGTTCCAGACGATCCCGACGAACGTCGGGCACCGCGCAGCGTCGGTGTCACTCGTCGCGAACGGCCGGCAGATCCTTCGGGTACACCGCACGATCACGATCTTCCCCTAGGGCATGGACATCGCCCTCAGAGCAATCGTCCTCTACGCGTTTCTCGTGCTGGTCACCCGTGTCGTCGGGCGAAGGGAGCTCGCCTCGCTGTCGCCGTTCGACCTCATCCTCCTGATCGTGCTCGGCGACGCGATCCAGCAGGGGCTCACTCAGGACGACTACTCCGTGACCGGCGCCGTGATCGCCGTGGCGACGATCGCCGTGCTTCAGGTCGGGACGGCATACGTCAGCTTTCGCTCCAAGCGGGCCAGGCGGGTGCTCGAGGGCAATCCGGTCGTCCTCGTCGAGCGCGGCGGCGTCATCGAACGGAATCTCCGGCGCGAGCGTCTCTCGCTCGACGAGCTCACCGAGGAGATGCGCAGCCAGCAGATCGCCTCGATCGCGGAGGTCGAGTGGGGCATCCTCGAGGCGAACGGCACGATCAGCTTCATCAAGAAGTCGGGTTGACGCTCGTCATTCGCGGGCGGTGACGGCCGGCAGCAGCTGGTAGCCGACCCCGCGCACCGTCACGAGCCGTCGCGGGTGCGCCGGGTCCGCTTCGATCTTCCGTCTGACGTTGGAGACGTGCACGTCGCACGCGCGCTCGTCGGCGACGAAGTTGCTGCGCCAGAGGTGCTGCATGATCTCGCGCCGCGTGAAGACGCGGCCCGGCTCACGGGCGAGCTGCGCCAGAAGCCGGAATTCGGACGCGGTCAGGTGCACGGTCCGGTCGCCGATGCGCGCCTGCTGCCCCTCGAGATCGAGAACGAGGTCGCCGACGACGTACGAGCTTGGCCGCGTCTGGGCACGGTCGAGCTCCCGGCGCCGCAGCAGCGCCCGGATGCGCGCGAGCAGCTCCGGCATCGAGAACGGCTTGGTGACGTAGTCGTCGGCGCCGACCTCGAGCCCGAGTACTCGGTCGACCTCGGCGTCGCGGGCGGTCAACATGAGGATCGGCACGCTGCTGTGGGCCCGCGCCCGCCGGCAGACCTCCATGCCCGACAGGCGCGGGAGCCGGAGGTCGAGCACGACGAGGTCGAAGTTGTCGTCCTCGATCGCGGCCGCCGCCGACTCGCCGTCGCCGCGAGTGGCGACCTCGAATCCTTCCTCCTTCAGCGCGTACGCGACCGCGTCGGCGATCGCGGGCTCGTCGTCGACGACGAGGACGCGACCGCTCACGCCGCCCTCTGCAGCAGCAGGCGCACGGTCGTCCCCCGGCCCGGTTCCGAGTCGATCTCGATCGCCCCGCCGAGCGCCTCGACCGCCTGTGCGGCGATGGCGAGCCCGAGGCCGAACCCGTCGCCGGCATCGCCCTTGCCGCGGCGAAACCGCTCGAAGGCTCGCTCGCGATCCTCCGTGGCCATGCCCGGCCCCGTATCGGAGATTGCGACGACCACTCGCCCGTCGGCGGCAGACGACCGCAGTTCGATCGAGCCGCGCTCGACGTACTTGGCCGCGTTCGCTGCCACGTTCAGGAGCGCCTGCTCGAGAAGCTCCTGGTTCGCCAGCGCAGCCAACCGCGGCGGGCAATCGACGCGGATCTCCACGTCGGGCCACGTCGAGAGCGCGGCAGCAACCCCTTCGAGCAACGGGGCAAGCCTGATCGGGTCCATCCGCGGCCGCTCCAGGCCCATTTCAGCTCGTGCGAGCACGAGCAGCGCGTGGCTCAGGCGCTGCAGCCGGCGGCACTGCTCGGCGATGTGGTTCAAGAACCGGTCACGGTCCTCCCGGCTCTCCTTCGCGCCCGCCTGGAGCACGTCGACCGCGCTCGTGATCGCCGCGACCGGCGTCCGCAGCTCGTGCGCGGCGTTCGTGACGAACTCGCGCTCGATTCGGGCGCGCCTGGCGAGCTCCTGCAACAGCTCATCCTTCGCGTCGTTCGCTGTTTCGAGCGCGGAGGTCCGCTCGCGAACGCGGCGCTCGAGCTCGGCGTTGATGCGGCGTACATCGGCCTCCGCCTCCTTGCGCGCGCTGATGTCGCGCACCAGCCAGCGGATCCCGACGACCTTTGCGTCGACGATGACCGCCCGAGCCGTCACGCCGACGTCGAGCGCCTCCCGCCCGCGCGGACGCAACTGGAACTCACGTTCGTCGAGGACGGTGTTCTCCCACGCAGCGTCTCGCGCATCCACGAAGCCGGCGGCGCGCTGGAAGTAGACCGAAAACGGCTTCCCGATGAGGAACCGCCGAGGCACGCCGATCAGCGCCTCGGCCGTGCGATTCGCTTCCTGGACGATCCCCGCCGCGTCCGTGACGACATACGCGTCCGGGGCCCACTCGAACAGCTCGACGTACTGGCGCTGCTCCCAGGCCGCGATGCGCCGGAGCTCCTCGTTCTCGCGCCGCAGCCGCCTGCAGAGCTCGAGGAGCTCGCTCGTGTTGGGCTCGGCTGCGTTCACTTCGCGGTAGCGTCCATGACGAGGATGACCCCCTCGACCTCATCGGTGCCGCCGTGGGACTTCGCTCTCGCTCGCCCCTCGTAACCGAGAAGCCAGCCAGGGGAGCAGCGACGCGATCTCATTGATGGTCGACCCTGGTGAGTGCTTCGACCCCGCCCGCAGAGGCACCCACGACGACGATCCGACTCTCGATCTCTTCCCCCTTCCTAGGGGAGATCAACTATACCCCCACACATTCCCGCTGCTAATCCCGCGGGCGCGCAGTGAGTAGATGCGGCTTGCCGCCGATGTGCACGGTGGTCTCGGGTGTGTTCCAGGCCGTCAGCCAGACCTCGACCGCATGGAGGATGTCGGCCATCGGCGTCCGCGTCGAATCGCTCAGCTGGACCTCCCAGCGATCGCCGTCGATTCGCATCAGGTCCGGCTTTCCGAGCGACGCGAAGTCGGCGAGCAGCGCCATCGCGGCTCTGCTCGAGGGCGCCTCGACCCGGATCGGCTCCGCCGCATCCATCGACGACAGCCTGCCAACAGCGACGGCGGCGAACGGCGAAGATCGGGTCGCGACGTATGGGGATTCGCTGATGTACGCGCCGGACGCGTCAGTGCGTCGCAACCGTAAAGGGGGCGCCGTACAGCCGCAGCGCCCCCAAGGCAGACCCCGAACAATCACAGCCCCGCCCGTGACCGCAGGCTCAAGGATCGCGGATGCGGCTGCCTTCGATCGGAGTCACAGAATTGTCGCACCCGTTTCCGGGAATGGCCCGTGCTTCCGGTCCGGTTTTGTTGCCGTTTGCACATGAACCCGTTCTCACTCGAGGCGCCTGGAGCCGCTGCCGGTGCTCGACGGCGCCGTGCTGCGCACGCCGGCGTGCGAGGGACCGGCGACGGGAATTTGCGCTCTCGCTTGCGTGATCGCCCCGCATTGCGCACCATCTCCGTCGCGAACTCGCCTGTTCGGAAAATATGCCGCGACCAGACCTGACAACGGCCCGCCCCGGCTTCCCGCGGGAACCCGCGACCGGAACGGATACCCTCCGCCGGACGTCGATCCGGGGACTACCAAGGACAGGGAAGCTTGGCGGCGGGAAGCTGGGCGCCGCGCTGAAGCTCCTCGCGGGGTTCGGTCTCGCGCTGGCCGTCCTCCTCTACGTGGAGGCGCTTCTTGCCGTGTTCCCGAGCCCGCTGTGGACGACGCTGCTCCTCCTGCCGCCGCTCGCGGTCGCCGGTCTCATCTTCGACACGGTGCGACGGCGGCGCCTGGCCGGAAGGCATCACCACGCAACGCCGATCGCACGACCGGCGCCGAGCCGCCCGCCAAGCACGGCGGTGGCGCCGCGTGCCGCACCCGCGCCCCGGCCCGTGGAACCGGCGCCGGTTGCGATACCCGCCGAGGAGGATCCGCTCGCCGACGCGATCGAATGCTTCAACGCGAGCGCGTTTCCCCGAACCGTCGCGGGCATCGCCAAGAGCCTGGGCCCGCCGCAGGTGAGCATCCTCCCGGCCGACGGCTCCGAGGACGTCCTGATCACCGTCGCATGGGAGCTCTCCTGGTACCAGTACCGGGCCAATCCCCGTGCGCTCGAGCCGGTGCAGCTCGAGGATCGCGGCCAGGAGCTGGACGAGCTGGCCGACCCGTTCCACGCCTGGAACGCGGAGGTCGACGCCCAGGGGCGCCTGGTGGCCGGGTCGACGGTCGCCACCGCTCCCTGAGTCAGGGCGTCGTCGGCGCGGCGACGGCGTCGCCCGACGGCTTGCGGCCGAGCACGAACACGAGGCAGGCGCCGAGCGCCGCGAGCCCGGCGGCAAGCGCCATCGCGGCCGTCAAGCCGGTCGCAAATGTTGACGAGACGCTTCCCGACGCCGATTCCTGCGCTGCGCGGAAGGCCGCCCCGCACGCCGCCGGTCCGAACGTCGCGCCGATCATCCGGGTCATGAGCAGCGCACCGGAAGCCATGCCGGCATGCGCCGCCGGGACGGCGTCCAGCGCCGCCTTCGTCATCGGCGCGAAGGACAGACCGATCCCGGTGCCCACGACGGCCAGCGCGACGAGCACGACGGCGATCGGCGGCGCGTGCAGTGCCAGCACCGCGAGCCCGGCGGCGGTGACCCCGACGCCCGCGGCCATCGGCAGGCGGGTGCCGGCTCGGGCGACGACCTGCCCGGCCGCGAGCGAGACGAGCGCCCAGGTCACCGTGCACGGAAGCAACAGAAGTCCGGACGTCAGCGTCGAGTAGCCGCGTGCCGTCTCGAAATCGAGCGGCAGGAAGAACAGCGCCGCCCAGGCCACGAACGCGAGAACGAAGCTCGTGACGGACGCGCCGAGGAAACGGGCGTTGCGGAACAGCGCGAGGTCGAGGAGCGGTGCCTTCGTACGCCGCTCGACGACGACGAACACGATCGCGGACACCACCGCGATCCCGGCGAGCAGGGCACCGGGAAGCGAGATCAGGCCCCAGTTCCCCGACTCGATGAGCAGGGCGGCAAGCGCCACCAACCCGGTTGCGCTCACGATCACCCCGCGGAGATCGAGGAATGCCGGCGCATCCTCGTCCCGTGACTCGCGCACTGCGACGGCCGTGATCACCGCCGATGCCGCCGCGAATGGAACGAGCAACACGAAGATCCAGCGCCAACTCCCGGTCTCGACGACCGCGCCGCCGACGAGCGGGCCCGCGGCGAGTCCGAGCGCGGCGACCGCGGTCCAGACGCCGAGCGCGTGCCCGCGTTCCTCGGGCGGGAACGCGTTGCCGAGGATCGCCAGGGAGACGGTGTACACCGTCGCGGCGCCGAGCCCCTGGACGACGCGTGTCGCGATCAGCACGCCGACGCTCGGCGCGAGCGCCGCGGCGATGGCGGCCACCGTGAACGTGATCAAGCCGGCGAGGTAGAGCCGCTTGCGTCCGAACGAGTCGCCGAGCCGGCCGGCGACGACGACGGCGCCGGCCAGCGCCAGCGTGTAGCCGTTGATCACCCACTGGAGCTCGGAGAGCGACGTGCCGAGGTCGCGCTGCATGTCGGCGAGACCGAGGTTGACGACCGTGAAGTCGAGGTTGATCGAGAGCAGCGCGAGCGACATCGCGAGCAAAACCCACGAACGTCGCGCCACCGCGGACTAGGAGCCGGCGCGAACGGGCGGCGCGTCCGGGGGCGCGGGCTGTGGCCGCCCGAAGTCCGCACCCTCGATGTCCACGCGCGGAAGCAGGCGGTTCGCCCAGTCGGGCATCCACCAGCTGGCGCGCCCGGACAGGACGAGGAACGCCGGTGCGAACAGGAGCACGGTCAGCGCCGCCAGGGCGACCCCGACCGAGAGGCCGACGCCGAACTGCTTCACGGTCGGATCGCCGTTCAGGATGAAGCTTCCGAAGACCGAGATCATGATCAGCGCCGCGGCGACGATCACGCGGGCTCCGGTCGCGAGCCCGTTGGCGACGGCGTCGTCGTCGCTCTCGCCCTGCGCCTTGTGGTGCTCAATCTGGCTCATCAGGAACACCTGGTAGTCCATCGAGAGCCCGAACAGGACCGCGAACATGATCAGCGGCACGTAACTCGCGATCGGCACGTCGTTCCCCGGAACGTCGAGCCCGATGATGCCGAGGCCCCAGCCCCACTGGAAGCAGGCGGTGACGACGCCGAACGCGGCTGCCACGGAAAGGACGTTCGAGAGGGCCGCCTGGGTCGGGATGATGACCGAGCGGAAGGCAGTCATCAGCACGAGGAAGCCGAGTGCGATCACGGCGAAGATGACGAGGAACAGCTTCGAGGAGATCGCGCTGGCCAGGTCCACGTAGCTCGCGGTCTGCCCTCCGACGTAGGCCTTCAGGTTGGTTCCCTTGATCGCCTGTGGAATGGTGTACTTGCGTAGGGTCTTGACCAGATCCGCGGTCTGCGTCGCCGCCGGCGCGGTCGTCGCAATGACGGTGAAGGTCGTCGCGTCGCCTTTCTTGTTGATGTTCGGCGGAGACACGACCTGGACGCCCTCCGCCGCCGAGAGCGCGTCCTGGAGGTTGACGAGCCGCGGGTCGGTGCCGCGCTCGTCGCCGCCGGCCTTGGTCAGCTCCTGCGTGAGCGTGTTCTGGAGCTGCTTGGCCTGCTGCTGCTGTGTCTTCGCCGTTTGCTGCTGGCTCTGCGCCTGAACCTGCTGCGTGTTCAGACTCGCGGCTTGCGTCTGCAGGTTCGCGGCCTGCACCTCGAGGTTGGAGGCCTCGGTGATCAGCTGCTCCTTCTGCTTGACGAGCGCGACTGCCTCTTTCGCGGCACCGGCGGCCTCCCCGGCGAGCGCGATCGTCTGATTGACGAGCTTCGACTCCTGCGCCCGCAGCTGTGACGACTTCTGCACGATCTGCTGCGACTCCTTCTGGAGCGCGTGCTGCTGCTGCTGCAGCTTGTTGAGCTGCTTCTGGAGCGCGTCCTCCTCCTTCTGCAGCGCGACCAGCTGCTTCTCCAGCTTGGCCTGCTTGGCGGGCGACTTCGTGTGCTGGAGCTCGACCGTAATCTTCTTCTGCTTGGCCTGGTTCCGGGCGAGCTTCTTCGTGACGGCCGCTCCTTCCTTCGCCAGCTTCGCGCCGTTCTTGACGAGCTGGGCCGCCTGCGTTCCGAGCTGGTTCAGCTGCCCGATGATCAGCACCTGCTGCTTCTCGAGGCTGCTCTGCGTGGAGCTGATGCTGGACTGCTCGGCCTGCAGCTGATTGGCCTGGCGCTCGAGCTCCGCCTGTTGCGTCTTGAGCTGCGCCTGCTGCTGCTCGAGCGACGTCTGCTGCTGCTGCAGCGACTGCGACTCGCTGGTCAGCTGCTTCTTCGTGGCGTTGCCCTGCTTCTGCTCCTGCGTCAGCTCCTTCTGGAGGCTCTGGGCTTGCTTCTTGTCGCTGACGAACTGGCTGCTCGCCGTCGCAGGCGTCCCGAGGCTGACCGCGACGAGCAGCGGGCCGTTGTAGCCGACGCCGAAGCCGGCCGAGATCCGGTCATACGCCTGCCGCTCCGTCGTCGACTTCGGCGTCGCGCCGATGTCCTCCTGGCCGAGGTTGAGGGAGAAGAACGGGATGATCAACGGAACGAGAATGACAAGTACAGCGCCGATCGCGAGCCACGGGTGGCCTGTGACGAAGCGGGCCCACGCGCCCCAGAACCCTCGATCCGGCGCCTTCGGCTTCGGGCGCATGAACGCCGGCACGCGGATGGAATTGACGTGTCGCCCGAGTATCGAAAGAACCGCCGGTAGGAGGGTGAGCGCGGCGATGACCGCGGTCGCGACCGCGAAGGCGGAGGCGTACCCGAGCGACGTGACGAGCGGGATGCCGGCGATCAGCAGCGTGACGAGCGCGATCACCACAGTCGACCCCGCGAACACGACGGCGCTGCCGGACGTGGCCACGGACATGGCCACCGCCTCGTGGGTGTCGAGCCCTTCTTTGAGGAACGCCCGGTACCGGCTCACGAGGAAGAGGGCGTAGTCGATCCCGACGCCGAGGCCGATCATCGTCGCGAGGGTCGGCGCGACGGTGGGGACGTTGACGGCGTGGCCCAGCAGACCGATGAGGGACAGCCCCACGAGCAGGCCGAACACGGCCGAGATGATCGGGAGGCCCATGGCGACGAAGGTCCCGAACGTGAACGCGAGGATGATCATCGCGGCGATGAGCCCGATCAGCTCGCTGCTCTCGGTCGCAGGCTCCGACAGCTCGCTTCCGATCGGCCCGCCGGCCGAGACCTGCATCCCCGCCTTCTCGCCCGGCGCCGTCCCTGCGTCGAGGACGTCCTGGGCGATGTCCTGGGTCAGGTTGTTCGAGCCGACGTCGAGGAGCACGCCGATCAAGGCCGTGTGCTTGTCCTTGCTGATCTCCGCCTGGCCCTCCTGGCTGAACGGGCTCGTCGCACTGAAGACGTGCGGCTGCTTCTTGATCGCCGTGTACGCGGTCTGGATCGCCTGCTTGTTCTTCGCGTCCGTGACCTTGCCCTTCGCCGAGTAGAACACGATCGGGCTCGAGCCGTTCTGCTGCGGCGGGAACCGCGCGGTGAGCAGGTCGGACGCATCCTGGCTTCCGGTCCCGGGCAGCTCGAGGTTGTTGCTCGTATTGCTGCCGAAGGTATGGATGAGGGCGATCATCCCCGCGACGACCACGACCCAGCAGCCGAGGACGACCCACTTCCGGCGGGCGGTGAAGAGCCCGAGGCTATGCAGGACGCGTGCCACGGTTCGTCGAGAGGCGTGACCACGACGCCGCGACCCCGCCCTCTCGCTCGCGAGTCTAGGACATCCTTCCGGCGCCGACAACGGGAATTCGGAGACCTGGTAGCGTCAGCGCCGGTGCCGACCCGGGTTGTCTGTGTCTCCCGGGCCGCCGGAGCCGGCGGCGAGGACATCGGACGCCTGCTCGCCGAGCGTCTCGGCTACCGCTACCTCGACGAGGAGATCGTCTCGCTGGCGGCTGAGAGGGGCGGGTACGACCCGGAGCACGTCGCGGACACCGAGCAGCGGAAGACGCTCGTCTGGCGGGTGCTCGCCCAGCTCGCCTCGACGACGCCCGAGGCCGACCTCGGCGGCGTCCGGACGGAGCCGGAGCGGCATCGGGAGCTCATCCGCGACGTCATCTCCGAGGTGGCGGACCAGGGCGAGGCGGTGATCGTCGCCCATGCCGCCTCGCATGCGCTCGCCGGGCGCGACGGCGTCCTCCGCGTGCTCGTGACCGCTTCGCCGGAGGCGCGCGCACGGCGACTCGCGGTCACGCGCGGAATCGACGAGGCCGACGCGACGAAGGCACTTCGGTCGGAAGACGCCGCCCGCGCCGACTACCTGAAGCGCTTCTACGGCGTCGACCACGAGCTGCCCGAGCAGTACGACCTCGTCGTCAACACCGAAACCCTGCCGCCGCAGCGCGCCGCTGCGGTCATCGCGAGCGCGATCGCACACGACTGACTCTTCGCAGTAGGGGCCCGGTATGCAGCCGGCCTGCCGGGAGGCAGTGTCTGACTTAAGCTGTCAAGCTCGGCGGTGGAGGGCTGGCCCTCTCGGCCGAGCTGTGCCCCCATGGTGAAGG
>JBKPNC010000142.1:0-23832 GCA_046732435.1 Actinomycetota bacterium | reverse complement strand
GCGCCGGGCAGCGGCCGGACCGGCATCGAGGTCGTGAGGCTCCACCGGCCCGGCTCGGCCACCGAGACTTGGTTTGTCACGGTAGGCGGGCTCGGTTTCCTCACGGAGCGCAGCGTCGCCTCGAGGGTCACGACGGCGTCGGAAGTGCCGGCGAACGTCACCGTCGCCCTCTTCGTCACCCGTAGCGTCCTGGGCGCGAACTGCTGCCCGTACCAGCTCTGGCGCCATTTGCCCATGAACGTCGGCTGGTCGACGGTGACCGTGACGCCCGGCGCGGCCGGCTTCGCTATGGCCGCACCGCAGGCGAGCAACGCGACGACGCCGATTGCGAGGAGGGCCCGCCGCAGCACCACTCTCCGAGTCTATTCCCCGGGGAATCGGGAGACAAGCAGGGTTTTTGCCGGACGGCGGCAATACCGTTCGGTGCGATGGAGGCCTCCGGCGTACGGGTCGAGCGGACGCCCGGACGCGGCCGCACGCTCTGGCCGCCGCTCCGGCGCCGGCACGACGTGGCGATCACCCTGCCGCTCCGTACGGCCGACGACCTCTTCAAGGAGCCGGACGTCGACCCGTTCTCCGCAGGCTACGACCGGTACGGCGACCGGCCCGGGGTCGACGTGATCAGCGGCGTGCTTCGCGTCGAGCGTCCGGTTTCCCGCGTGCAGACGACGATCGAGGTAGGCACGGGCCTCCAGGAGCCGCGCGGGCCGCAAGTCGCGGAAGCCGTGCGGCGGTACTGCCGCGTGAAGATGGCCGACCTCGAGCAGGACCTCCGTGAGATCCGGCGCTACGGCTCCTGGGCCCTCGTGCTGGGGTTCCTCGCCGTATTGCTGCTGAACGGGATCGCGAGGTCGCTCGACTCGAGCGACGACAACACGCTGCAGGCAATCTCGCAGGGGCTCCAGGTCGCGTCCTGGGTCACGCTCTGGTTCCCGATCAACCTGCTCGTCTACGACCGCTGGTACGCGCGGCGCGACCAGGAGATCTACCGGCAGATGCTGGAGATGGACGTCTCAGTGGTTCCGGCCCGCGACCGGGCGGGCGGGTCCTAGACGACGGCCGCCTCTGCAACCGCCGCCTTCTCGAAGACCAGCTCGCCGTCGCGCGCGTCCACGAGCACCGCATCGCCCTCGCGGAAGTCCCCCTCGAGCAGCCTGAGCGCGAGCGGGTTCTCGACGAGCCGCTGCAGCGCGCGCTTGAGCGGCCGGGCGCCGTAGGCGGGGTCCCAGCCGGCCTCGGCGATCGCCTCCTTTGCGGCCTCGGTCAACTCGAGCGCGAGCCCGCGTTCGGCCAGACGTCCGCAAAGGACCCGGAGTTGCAGGTCCACGATCCTTTCGAGTTCAGGCCGCGTTAGCGGCTCGAACTCGATCGTCTCGTCGATCCGGTTCAGGAACTCCGGCCGGAACACGTCCTGCAGCGCCGCCGCGGAGCGGATGTTCGAGGTCATGATCACCACGGTGTTCCGGAAGTCGACCGTACGGCCGTGGCCGTCGGTCAGACGTCCGTCGTCCAGGATCTGCAGCAGCACGTCGAAGACCTCGGCGTGCGCCTTCTCGATCTCGTCCAGCAGGACGACCGAGTACGGCCGGCGGCGCACCGCCTCCGTAAGCTGCCCGCCCTCCTCGTAGCCGACATACCCCGGCGGCGCGCCGACGAGCCGGGCGACGGTGTGCCGCTCCTGGTACTCGGACATGTCGAGCCGGACCATGGCCCGCTCGTCGTCGAACATGAACTCGGCGAGCGCCCGGGCCAACTCCGTCTTGCCGACGCCGGTGGGACCGAGGAAGACGAAGGAGCCGATCGGGCGGTTCGGATCCTGCAGCCCGGTTCGGGCGCGGCGGAGCGCGTTCGCGACCGCGCTGACAGCCTCGTTCTGGCCGACGACGCGCTCGTGCAGCCGCTCCTCCATGTGGATCAGCTTCTCGGTCTCGCCTTCGAGCAGCCGCGAGACGGGGATTCCCGTCCAGCGGGAGACGACGAGTGCGACGTCGTCCTCGTCGACCTCCTCCTTCACCATCGGATCGGTCTCGTGCTGCTCGCCCGCCTCGAGCTCCGTTTCGAGTGCGGGGAGGTCGCCGTAACGAATCTCCGCGACGCGCTGCAGGTCGCCGCCGCGCTCGGCGCGCTCGGCCTCCATTCGCAGCTCGTCGATGCGGCGCGTGATCTCCTTCACGCGCTCCAGGGTCTCCTTCTCCCTCGACCAGCGCGCCGCCAGCTCGTCGCGAACGGAGCGCGCCTCGGCCAACTCGCGCTCGATCGGCTCGCGCACCTCCGGCGTCTCCTTGCCCAGCGCGGCGACCTCGATCTCGAGCTGGCGCACGCGTCGCTCGGCCTCGTCGAGCTCGAGCGGCGAGGAGTCGATCTCCATCCGCAGGCGCGACGCGGCCTCGTCGACGAGGTCGATCGCCTTGTCGGGCAGGAACCGGTCGGAGATGTAGCGGTCCGACAGCACGGCCGCCGCCACGAGCGCGGCATCGCGAATGCGGACGCCGTGGTGCGCTTCGTAGCGCTCCTTGAGCCCGCGCAGGATCGCGATCGTGTCGGCGGCGGACGGCTCCCCGACGAAGATCGGCTGAAAGCGCCGCTCGAGCGCGGCGTCCTTCTCGATGTGCCTCCGGTACTCGTCGAGCGTGGTCGCGCCGATCGCACGCAGCTCCCCGCGGGCGAGCATCGGCTTCAGCATGTTCGCCGCGTCGACCGCACCCTCGGCGGCGCCTGCGCCGACGATCGTGTGCAGCTCGTCGATGAAGAGGACGATCTCGCCCTCCGATTGCTTGATCTCGCCGAGGACCGCCTTCAGGCGCTCCTCGAACTCGCCGCGGTACTTCGAGCCGGCGAGCAGCGCGCCGATGTCGAGCGCCCAGACGCGCTTGCCCTTCAGCCCTTCCGGGACGTCGCCGGCCACGATCCGCTGGGCGAGGCCCTCGGCGATCGCCGTCTTGCCGACGCCCGGGTCGCCGATGAGCACCGGGTTGTTCTTCGTGCGACGCGACAGCACCTGGATCACCCGGCGGATCTCCTCGTCGCGGCCGATGACCGGGTCGAGCTTGCCCTGCTCGGCCAGCTCGGTGAGGTCGCGGCCGAACTTCTCCAGCGCCTGGTACGTGCCCTCGGGGTCCTGCGACGTCACACGCGCTGAGCCGCGAATCGACTTGAGTGCCTCGAGGAGCGCCTTCCGGTCGATGACGTCGAGCGCGAGCAGCAGGTGCTCGACGGAGACGAACTCGTCGTCCATGCCCCGCGCCTCGTCGAAGGCCTTGTCGAGCGTCTTGGAGAACGCCGCGGAGATGCCCGGCTGCTGAGCCGCCCCCGCGATCCTCGGCTTGGCCGCAAGCCGCTGCTCGGCGTCGGAGCGAAGCGAGGCGGCGCTCACGCCGGCTCGCTCGACCAGGGTCTTCGGCAGCTCCTGGTCGAGGAGCGCCAGGACCAGGTGCTCGGGATAGAGCTCCGGGTTGCCTCCGCGGCGCGCCAGCTCCTGCGCACCGGCGACCGCCTCTTGGCTCTTAAGGGTCAGCCTCTGAAAATCCATCTGTCCTCTCGGTTTACCTGGGGGGGCGCTCGAGGGGGGATCTCCCCCCTCGAATGGTCCTCACGAGTTCACTCGAATGCGAATACGGGACGAGATCGCGGCGGTACTGCTTGTGCACGCGGGCGATCTCCTCCTGCATTCGCCGCTCCATCCGCTCCAGGCGGGCCTGCATGCGCCGGAGCTCGTCCTGGAGCGCGATCACGCGCTCGACGCCGGCGAGGTTGAGCCCGAGCTCGGTCAGCTGCTGGATCGTCCGCAGGCGGTGGAGGTCCGCTTCCGAGTAGAGGCGGGTGTTCCCGGGTGTCCGCTTCGGGCGCACGAGCCCCTTGTTCTCGTAGATGCGCAGGGTCTGCGGGTGCATGCCGACGAGGTCGGCGGCGACGCTGATCATGTAGCGCGGCGAATCGTCCATCACGCCACCATCCCTTCGCGCGGGTTCCCGCGGGAGACCCTCCGCAGGTTCTCGATCGCCTCGCGCTCGGCCTTCGTCACCTTCCTGGGCACGGCCAGCTTCACCCGTGCGAGGAGGTCGCCCTTGCCGGCGCCCTTCAGCTTCGGTGCCCCGCGGCCGCGGACGCGCAGCATCGTCCCGTCCTGCGTGCCCGGCTTGATCTTCAGCGTCACGGGCCCACCGTCGGGGGTCGGCACCGAGACGTTCGCGCCGAGCGCGGCCTCGGGATAGGTGATCGGGAGATCGACGACGAGATCCGCCTCGCCGCGCCGCTTGAACGTCGGCGACTCGGCGACACGCGTGACGACGTAAAGGTCGCCCGGCGGGCCGCCACCCGTTCCGGCCTCGCCCTTGCCCTTGAGCCGCACCCGGCTGCCGTTCTTGACCCCGGCCGGGATCTTGACCGTGTAGCGACGTGTGCGCCGCTCACGGCCGGAGCCGTGGCAGCGTGCGCACGGCTCCTCGATCACGGTGCCGTTGCCGCGGCAGCGGGGACACGGCTGCGAGATCGCGAACAGTCCCTGGCTCTCGGCCTTGACGCCGCGGCCGCCGCACTCGGGACAGAGAATCGGCGCCGTCCCCGGACGCGCGCCCGAGCCGCCACAGACCGAGCACGCCTGCTGCGCATCCACCGGGATCTTCGTCTCGAGCCCACGCAGCGCGTCGTCGAAGGAGAGATTCACCTCGACCTCGAGGTCGGCGCCCCGTTGCCCGGCCGGGCGGGACTGCGGCCCCCGGCCGCGGTTGAAGATGCCGCCGAGGAAGTCGCCGATCCCGCCGAGGTCGCCCAGGTCGAAGTCCTCGACGCGGAATCCACCCGCCGGCCCGGCGCCTCCGGCAAAGCGGCCGTCCGCGCTGCCGAACGTGTCGTACTGCTTGCGCTTCTCCGGGTCGGAAAGCAGGTCGTATGCCCCCTGCACCTCCTTGAAGCGCTCCTCGGCGTCCTTGTTGCCCGGATTCCGGTCCGGGTGATGCTGCCGCGCGAGCTTGCGGTAGGCCTTCTTGATCTCGTCCTCGGACGCGTTCTTGGCGACGCCGAGGACGTCGTACGGGTTCTTCGTCGCGGTGGCCACGGTCCTCCCTTAGTCGTCGGCCTCCTGCGCCGAAGCCGCGACGACGACCCGCGCCGGCCGCAGGACGCGGTCGCCGAGCTTGTATCCCTTCTGGACGACCTCGATCACCGAGCCCTCCTCGCGGTCGGACGGCTGCGCGAGCAGCGCCTCGTGGACGTGCGGGTCGAAGAGGCCGTCCGTGTCGATCTCGGCCAGACCCTCGCGGGACAGGACGGACTGGAGCTCGCGATGCACGAGGCGCACGCCCTCCTCGAGCTGCGCCTCCTGGTGCTCGGAGGCGGCCAGAAGCGCCCGTTCGAGGTCGTCGAGCACGGGCAGCAGGTCCTTGACCAACCGCTCGTGGGCGCGCGCGACCAGCGCCTCCTGGTCGCGCGCCACCCGCTTGCGGTAGTTCTCGAACTCCGCCGCGACCCGCTTGAGGTCGTGCAGGTACTCGACTCGCTTGCCCTCCGCCTCGTCTGCGGACGCGCGGAGGCTCTCGAGCTCCTGCTCGAGCTCCCCCACGCGCTGCTGCAGCTCTGCCTTGGTCGGAGTGGTGGTCACGAGGTCTTGGCCTCCTCTTCCTCATCGACCACCTCGGCCTCCTGGACGACCTCCTCGTCGTCGGCGGCACCGTTGCCGCCGCCGGCCGACGCCTGCGCCGTCTGGGCCTGCGCCTGCGCGTAGACCGCCTCGGCGAGCTTGTGCGAGGCGTCCTGGAGCGCTTCCGTCTTCGCGCGGATCTCGTTCAGATCGTCGCCCTCGACGGCCTGCTTCAGCTCCATGATCCGACCCTCGATCGTCGAGGCCTCGGCCTCGTCGAGCTTGTCGCGGTGCTCCTTGAGACTCCGCTCCGTCGCGTACGCGAGGCTCTCGGCGTGGTTCCGCGCATCGGCGAGCTCACGCAGCCGGTGCGCCTCCCCCGCGTGGGCCTCCGCGTCCCGGACCATCCGCTCGACCTCGTCCTGCTTCAGGCCGGAGCCACCCTCGATCCGGATCTTCTGCTCGTTGCCGGTGCCGAGGTCCTTCGCCGAGACGTGCATGATCCCGTCCGCGTCGATGTCGAACGCGACCTCGATCTGCGGCATGCCGCGCGGCGCCGGCGGGATGCCCACGAGCTGGAACTTCCCGAGCGTCTTGTTGAAGGCGATCATCTCCGACTCACCCTGCGCGACGTGAACCTCGACTGACGGCTGGTTGTCGTCCGCCGTCGTGAAGATCTCGGACTTCCGCGTCGGGATCGTCGTGTTCCGCTCGATCAGCTTCGTGAACACGCCGCCCTTCGTCTCGATGCCGAGCGAGAGCGGCGTCACGTCGAGCAGGAGCACGTCCTTCACCTCGCCGCGGAGCACGCCGGCCTGAATCGCCGCGCCGACGGCGACGACCTCGTCCGGGTTGACGCCCTTGTGCGGCTCCTTGCCGACGATCTCCTTGACCTTCTCCTGGACGGCGGGCATGCGCGTCATGCCGCCGACGAGGACGACGTGCTCGATCTTGCTCGCGTCGAGCCCGGCATCCTCGAGCACGCGCTTCGTCGGTCCGACGACGCGCTCGAGGAGATCGGCGCTGAGCTCGTTGAGCTTCGCCCGCGTCAGCTGCAGGTCGAGGTGCTTCGGGCCCTCCGGCGTGGCGGTGATGAACGGCAGGTTGATCTGCGTTGTCATCGTCGACGACAGCTCGATCTTCGCCTTCTCGGCCGCCTCGTACAGGCGCTGGAGCGCCATCCGGTCCTGCGCCAGGTCGATGCCCTGGTCGCGCTTGAACTCGGCCACCATCCAGTCGACGACGGCCTTGTCCCAGTTGTCGCCGCCGAGGTGGTTGTCACCCGCGGTGGCCTTCACCTCGAAGACGCCCTCGCCGAGCTCGAGGATCGACACGTCGAACGTCCCGCCGCCGAGGTCGAAGACGAGGATCGTCTGATCGGACTCCTTCTCGAGTCCGTACGCGAGCGACGCCGCGGTCGGCTCGTTGATGATCCGCAGCACGTTCAGGCCGGCGATCCGGCCGGCGTCCTTCGTCGCCTCGCGCTGCGCGTTGTTGAAGTACGCGGGGACGGTGATCACCGCATCGCTCACCGTCTCGCCGAGGTACGCCTCGGCGTCCGTCTTCAGCTTCTGGAGGATCATCGCCGAGATCTCCGGCGGCGCATACTCCTTGCCGCCCGCCTTGACGCGGACGTCGTCGTTCGGCCCCTTCACGACCTCGTAGGGAACGATCTTCATCTCTTCCGAGACCTCGTCGTACTTCCGGCCCATGAAGCGCTTGATCGAGAACACCGTGTTCTCCGGGTTGGTGACCTGCTGGCGCTTCGCGGGCGCGCCGACGAGCCGCTGGTCGTCCTTCGTGAATGCGACGACGGACGGCGTCGTGCGCCCGCCTTCCGCGTTCGGGATCACCGTCGGCTCGCCGCCCTCGACCACGGCGATGCACGAGTTCGTCGTCCCGAGGTCGATTCCGATTACTCTTGCCATACGACTTCTCCTTTGCGTTCGCGCTTGGTCTACTAAGAAAATCTAAGTAGGAGGTTATCAGATTTGATCGCCGATGGTCGCCTCGAGCAGTACGCGCGGCTCCTCGTCGACGACTGCGTCGGCGTCCAGGCCGGCTGGCAGGTCCTCGTTCGGGCGCAGCCGCTCGCCCGGCCCCTGTACGAAGAGGTCTTACGCCAGATCGGCCAGCGCGGCGCCTACGCCCTGCCGCGGCTTTCGTTCGGGCTTGGCGGCACCGGGGGCTTCGAACCGCCGTGGATCAATGCGGCGCCGGAGGAGCTGCTCGACGACGTCCCGGACGTCGATCGCTACACGCTCGAGAACATCGACTGCTTCATCGCCATCCTCGCGCCCGAGAACACGCGCGAGGGCGCGGACATCCCGCAGGACCGCCTCGGACGCATCCAGACGGCGTATCGCCCGGTCACCATGCCCTTCATGTCCCACGAGAAGCCATGGGTCGGCTGCCAGTACCCGACGCAGGCGCTGGCCCAGGACGCGGGCATGACGCTCGAGCAGTTCGAGGACTTCCTCTACGGCGCGGTGCTCATCGACTGGGACGCGCTCGAACAGGAGATGCAGACGATCGCCGACCGGTTCGACGCCGCCGACGAGGTGCGGATCGTCGGCGAGGGGACCGACCTGCGCTTCAACATCGCCGGTCGGGCAGGTCGCGTCAGCGGCGCCGGCGCCAACATGCCGAGCGGTGAGGTGTTCTACAGCCCCGTCGAGGACTCCGCGGACGGCGTGATCACGTTCGCCGAATATCCCGGCTGCTACCTCGGCCGCGAGGTCTACGGCATCCGGCTGCGCTTCGCGGAAGGGCGCGTGGTGGAAGCAACCGCGACCCAGGCCGAGGACTTCCTGCTGGAAGTCCTCGACACCGACGACGGCGCGCGCCGCCTCGGCGAGTTCGGCATCGGATGCAATCCGGGCATCCAGCGTCACCTCAAGAACACGCTCTTCGACGAGAAGATGGAGGGAACGATCCACCTGGCTCTCGGCCAGAGCTACCCGGACACCGGCGGAACGAACGAGAGCGCCGTCCACTGGGACATCGTCAAGGACCTTCGAGAGCAGGGCCGCATCGAGCTCGACGGCGAGCTCGTCCAGGAAAACGGCCGCTGGCAGCTGTAACCCGGGTTTCAGGAGGTATCTCGCGGCTACGCTGCTCCCATGGAGTTGCTCGATACACGCGCGCGAGCGCTGCGCGACCTTCGCATCTCCGTCACCGACCGCTGCAACTTCCGGTGCGTCTACTGCATGCCGAAGGAGGTCTACGGGCGCGACTACGCGTTCCTCCCGCGCCGCGAGCTCCTCACCTTCGAGGAGATCGAGCGAATCGCCCGCGCGTTCGTGCGCAACGGGGTGCGCAAGCTCCGGATCACCGGCGGGGAGCCGCTCGTCCGCCGCGACCTCGAGCGCCTCGTCGCACAGCTGCGCGCGCTCGGCGACATCGACCTGACGCTGACGACGAACGGTTCGCTGCTGCCGCAGAAGGCGCAGCCCCTCGCGGACGCCGGGCTCGACCGGGTCACCGTCAGCCTCGACTCGCTCGACGACGACGTCTTCCGCGCGATGAACGACGTCGGCTTTCCGGTCGAGCGGGTTCTGGCCGGCATCGACGCGGCGTGCGCGGCGGGCCTGCCGGTGAAGGTCAACTGCGTCGTCAAGCGCGGCGTCAATG
Organism: Actinomycetota bacterium; assembly: GCA_046732435.1. GTDB lineage: Bacteria > Actinomycetota > Thermoleophilia > Gaiellales > Gaiellaceae > JALZFG01. Next base: position 14,624 of record JBKPNC010000142.1, on the reverse strand, counting down.
ACGACGGCGTCGTCGAGATGGCGCGCTTTTTCCGGGGCGCCGGACACGTGCTCCGGTTCATCGAGTACATGGACGTCGGGCACACGAACGGCTGGCGCCTGGACGACGTCGTTCCAGCCGAGGAGATCGTCGCCCGCATCGGCGCGGAGCTTCCTCTCGAGCCCGTGCCACCCGCGTACCCCGGTGAGGTCGCGACGCGGTGGCGCTACCGCGACGGATCCGGCGAGATCGGCGTCATCTCTTCGGTAACGAAGCCCTTCTGCGGCGCCTGCACGCGCGCGCGCCTGTCGGCGGAGGGTCGCCTGTACACATGCCTGTTCGCCGCCCGTGGCCAGGACCTGCGTGGACTCCTGCGCGGCGGCGCCGGCGACGACGAGCTCGACCAGGCCATCCGGCAGGTCTGGCACCGCCGCACCGACCGCTACTCGGAGCTTCGTTCGCGCGCAACACCCGACCTCCAAAAAGTGGAGATGAGCTATATCGGCGGCTGAGGTGGCGCGCAGCGGACGGGTCTCCTAGGATCCCCGCCTCATGAACCCCCATGCCGCCACCCTTCGGCTTGCCGTCTTCCCCCGCGCGGGACTGCTCGCCGACCTGCTCCTGATCGTGCTGGGCGCGGGACTCGTCGCCGCCGCGGCCCAGATTTCGGTCGGCCTGCCCTTCACGCCCGTGCCGATCACGGGCCAGACGTTCGCGGTCGTCCTCGTCGGCGCCTCCCTCGGCGCCGTCCGCGGCACCGCGAGCCTCTCGCTCTACGTGCTCATCGGCCTCGTCGGCGCTCCCGTGTACGCGCACCACGCGCACGGCTGGGAGATCGTCAAGGGAGCGACCGGCGGCTATCTCGTCGGCTTCGTCGTCGCGGCGGCGGTCACGGGCTGGCTCGCAGAACGCCGTTGGGACCGGCGGTTCGCCTCGTCGGTGACGGTGATGCTGACCGGCAACGTGATCATCTACCTGTTCGGGTTGCCGTGGCTCGCGCACGTGCTGCACACCGGGCTCGACGACACGCTCACCGACGGCCTCTACCCCTTCGTGCCGGGCGACATCTTCAAGCTCTACCTCGCCGCCGCGGTGCTACCGGCGGCCTGGCGGTTGGTCGAGCACGTATCGCCGCCCGACGACCGCCCTACCTGAGGCCGAGCCAGACGCGGTAGGAGATCCACCAGGGGACCGGCAGGGGCATGCGCGCTGCGACGGCGCGGAGCCGGTCGAGCCCCACCTCCTCCTCGGTCGCCCCGGCCTCCAGCAGCGTCGCCAGGCTTCCCTGGCTGAGGGCAAAGCCGACGAGTCGCCGGCCGTCGCCGGACTCGACGCTATGCAGCGCGAGCTCGCGCACGCGCCGAAAGACGGCGCTCTCTTCGAGTCGCTCCCGGCTGACCGGCCAGAGCTGCTGAACGAGGCCGCGCTCCCGCCGGAGCGCCGATGTGCGCTCGCGGACGGCGCCGAACTCATCCTCCGTCTCCCAGAGCGGGGTCTGCAAGGCGAAATACTCGTAGGCGCAGAACACCCCACCGGGACGGAGGATCCGGGCGATCTCCGGGAACACGCGTTCCGGTCGCATCCACTGCAGCGACTGCGATGCGGTGACGAGATCGGCGTAGGCGTCCGCCAGGCCGGTGTCGTAGGCCGACGCGTTGACGTACCGCACGGTCGTGCTCGGTGTCACAGCCTCCGCATGCCGGAACATCGCCTCGTTGGGCTCCACGCCGACGACCTCCGCCGCGACCGGCGCCCACGGCCGCGTCGAGAGCCCGGTTCCGCAGCCGAGATCGACGACCACCGGCCTCGGCGCTCCCGCGAGCGGCGGCAGGAGCTCGACGAGCGTGGGCGGTGGGGCCGGCCGGAACGCGTCGTAGCCCTCGGCGAAGCCCGGGCGGCCATAGCCCGATTCGTCCAGTCGGCGCCGAAGCTCCGCGTCCAACCCGGTTAGGCTACGCCCGTGGCAACGCTGCGGGATCTGATGACTCGTGACGTCCTGGCCGTGGCGCCCGAGGACACGCTCGGCGAGACGGCCACGAAGATGGTCGACCGGGGCGTCGGATCGGTCGTCGTGAGCGACTTCGGCCGGCTGATCGGGATCCTCACGGAGCGCGACATGCTGCGGGCGATGGCCGACCGCACGCATCCCAGCCAGGCGCGGGTGCGCGAGTGGATGACGTCCCAGCCGGTCACGGCCACCGGGGATACGACGGTCGAGGAGGCGGCGCAGATCATGCTCGAGCACAATTTCCGCCACCTTCCGGTGCTGGACGGCGAGCGGGCTGCCGGGATTGTCAGCATCCGCGACGTCGTTGAATGGATGAGGACCGGAGGAACGAGCTAGGACGAGGCATCAAGACACGCGGCTAGAATTGACCATCTTTAGATGACGTACGTCACCGCATTCGGCCGTCGATACCTGCCCCGAGGGTGGGGCGACTTCGCCCGCCAGCTCATCATCTGGTTCGGGTTTGGGCTCGCGTACCAGCTCGTCCGCGGGCTCGCGGACCGCGACACCACGCGGGCGTTCCACAACGGTCTCAAGGTCATCGACTTCGAGAGCCACGCGCACGCGCTGTTCGAGGTCAGCCTCCAGCGCCTGATCGACCACCCGGGGTTGCTGACGACGTTCGCGAACTGGACGTACTGGATGTCGCAGTTCACGGTGGTCGGCCTCGCCCTGCTGTTCATCTATCTGCGGCACAACGAGTACTTCCTACGGGTCCGCAATCTGCTCCTGCTGGCCAACGTGCTGGGGCTGATCGGCTACGTGCTGCTCCCGACCGCACCGCCTCGCATGTTCCCGAGCTTCGGCTTCATGGACACGCTGTCCACCTACGGGTCGGTGAACCACCAGAGCGGGCTGATCCAGTTCGCCGCGAACCCGTACGCGGCCATGCCCAGCCTGCACGCGGCCGACGCGTTGATCATCGGCGTCGCGCTGGCCATGCTCATGCGGCCATGGCCGCTCAAGATCGTGTGGCTGCTCTGGCCCGCGTGGGTGTGGTTCTGCGTGATGGCGACCGGCAACCACTTCTGGCTCGACGTTGTCGGCGGCATCGTCGTCGCCTTGCTCGCCGCCGTCGTCATCTACGGCACGCCGCGGATCTTGCGGCGCAGCGAGCCGGCGCCTTCGGGCTAGCGTGAGCTCAGAGTCGTCGGGGCCCGCTCGGGTCCGGCAGAGCTACACGGACGGCGTCCGGCGGCTCGCGGCGCGTTCGGTCACGAGCCTCGCCCGGACGCGGGTGACGCCGAACGCGCTGACGGCTGCGGGCGTGACGCTCTGCGCCGTCGGGGCGGTCCTCGTCTACTTCGAGTACCGGAACGAGATCCTCTTCTACTACCTCGGCGGCTCGATCTTCGTCATCGGCTCGATTCTCGACATCCTCGACGGCGCGCTCGCGCGCCGCAGCGGAAAGGGCACGCCGTTCGGCGCGTTCCTCGACTCGACCACCGATCGGGTCAGCGAGGCGTTCGTGCTCGGCGCGATCGCGCTCGTCTTCTACCGCCAGCGCGAGGAGGTCGCCCTCGCCTTCACGTTCGCGGCCGTCGTCGGCTCGTTCCTCGTCAGCTACACGCGCGCGCGCGCGGAGGCGCTCGGGATTCGCGGAGACGTCGGGATCGGCAGCCGGGCCGAGCGGGTCGTCGTGATCGGCGTCGGTCTCGCCCTCGCGCCCTGGGGCGTGCTGCCGTACGCGATCTACCTCCTGACCGCGACCGCGTGGATTACGGTGCTGCAGCGCGTGCTACACGTTCGGCGGGAGCTCCGCAGCCGTTAGTGCTAGGCTTCCTGCTAGCAGATGAGTGCTAGCAGGAAGACCGTGCTCGTCCGAATGCCCTCCCAGCTCAAGCGCCGCCTCGCGGACGAGGTGACGGCGCGCCGTTCGAACCTCAACGACGTCGCCGTGGGAATCCTTGCGTCGCGCGTCGGCGTGCCGTTCGAGCCGTCGGGCCGGCAGGCCACCGCCCCGGGGGCGAGCGGCGACGTGGTCCTGCGTATGCCACCCGACCTGTCGGAGAAGCTCAAGCGACGGGCGGCTGAGCGAAGCGCCAATACCAACGACTTCATCCTCGACACGCTGGCCGAGGGCCTGGGCGTGAGAAAGGACACCATGGCATCCACCAATGGAAAGCCGCGCCGCAGCGAGGAGAAGGTGCGCGTCGCGATCGTCGGCGTGGGCAACTGCGCCAATTCACTCCTCCAGGGCGTGGAGTACTACAAGGACGCCGATCCGGACCAGTTCGTGCCGGGCCTGATGCACGTCGATCTCGGCGGCTACCACGTGCGCGACGTCGAATTCTCGGCCGCGTTCGACGTCGTCAAGGGCAAGGTCGGCGAGGACCTCGCGACCGCGATCTGGGCGCCGCCCAACGACACGTACCGCTTCGCCGACGTGCCCGCGACCGGCGTCAAGGTGATGCGCGGCATGACCCACGACGGGCTCGGCAAGTACCTGTCCGAGGTCGTCGAGAAGGCCCCGGGCGACACCGTCGACGTCGCACAGGTCCTCCGCGACAGCGGAACCGACGTCGTCGTCAACTACCTCCCGGTCGGCTCGGAGGAGGCCACCAAGTGGTACGCCGAGCAGATCCTGCAGGCGGGTTGCGCGATGGTGAACTGCATGCCGGTCTTCATCGCGAAGGGTGGGCACTTCCAGCGGCGCTTCGAGGACGCAGGGCTGCCGATCATCGGCGACGACATCAAGTCGCAGGTCGGCGCGACGATCACGCACCGGGTGTTGACGTCGCTGTTCCGGGAGCGCGGCGTCCACCTCGATCGCACGATGCAGCTCAACGTGGGCGGGAACTCCGACTTCCTCAACATGCTGGAGCGCGATCGCCTGGAATCGAAGAAGGTCTCGAAGACGACCGCGGTCACGTCGATGCTCGACTACGACCTCGGCGCCCGGAACGTCCACGTCGGCCCGTCGGACTACGTGCCATGGCTTACCGACCGCAAGTGGGCATACATCCGCATGGAGGGCACGTCGTTCGGCAACGTGCCGCTGAACGTCGAGCTGAAGCTCGAGGTCTGGGACTCGCCGAACTCGGCCGGCATCGTCATCGACGCCGTCCGCCTTGCCAAGCTCGCGCTGAACAAGGGCATCGGCGGGACGCTCGAGGGGCCGAGCGCCTACCTGATGAAGTCCCCGCCGAAGCAGATCGTCGACGACGAGGCGCACGAGCTCGTCGAGCGGTTCATCAAGCAGCACCGGCGCAAGTCGCCGGCGAGGGAGCCGGTCAAGGCAGAGACGTGATCGACCGACGAGTCCAGGTCGCGGCGGTCGCCGTCTACGCGGCGGCGATCGCCGGCTTCGTCTACGGACTCGCCGAGCAGCAGCGAACGTACGGCAACGACGCGGCGACGCTCGCCGTCTTGGCAGCGCTCGCCGTGCTGAACTTCGCCGCGGGGTTTGCCATCGGTCGCTGGTGGGCGCTGCTCCTCATCCCGCTCGCCATCGTGATCGCCCTGCCGGCGGGCTACCCGGACGACCTCCGGGGCGAGCCGTGGCCGATCTGGACGATATTCGCGATCTGGGCGCCCGTCGAGGCGGCACTGATCGCGCTCGGCGTCCTGCTTCGGAGGCTCAGCCGTCGTCGGCGGCCGCGCACGCCGGCCACGGCCGCGCTCTGAGCCCCGGCCGCGGCTCAGAGATGGGTCGGGATGCTCTGGTGGAAGTGGAAGAAGTTCGAGGGGTCGTACTTGCGCTTGATGGAGACGAGCCGTGCGAGGTTCGAGCCGTAGTACGCCTGCTGCCAGTCCGCGAGGCTCGGATCGATGTAGTTCTGGTATGCGAACTTCGACACGTGCGGTCGGACTGACGCGTAGTAGCTCGTGATCCAGCGGAGGTTGGCCTGGACGACCGAGGCGGGCGCGCCCTGCTCCCAGCTGGCGAAGAACTGGAGCGAGCAGATGGCGCTGCGGTGGACGAAGGCGGTCGCTGCCGCCGGGACTTTGTTGATCGCGCCGCCGTAGGAGTCGAGGATCACGCCGCCGCCGCCCAGGTGGGCGTTGCGCTGCCGTTCCTCGACGCCCCGGATGAGCGCGTCGATGCCGGCCTTCTTCGTCGGCTCGAGGACGTAGCTCGACTTCGCCTTGAAGGTCGAGCGTCCCGCCTGCCGACACTCGGCGACCGTCTTTCCCGAGCAGCCGGCCCAGTAGAGCACGGCGTCCAGGTAGTTCCTGCGCACGAAGCTCGGACGTGCCGAGCCGATCTGGAGGAGCGGGCGTAGCACCGAGCGGAGCTCGGCCTCCGTTCCGAAGAACTGGCCGCCGGAGGAGACGCTCGGCGAGCCCTGCGGGTTGCCGGTCGAGCTCAGGCTGCAGAGCCCGAACAGCGACTCCGGCCCGTGCGGAATCACCTCCTGCCACTTTCGGATCACCTCGGCGGCGTCCCCCCACGGCCACTCGATGAAGAACGTCGTCACCTCGTCGACCGGGTGCGTGTCGAACACGAAGCTCGTGACGATCCCGAAGTTGCCGCCGCCGCCGCCCCGGCAGGCCCAGTACAGGTCGGCGTTCTGATGCTTGTTGCAGACGAGCGCCTTGCCGTTCGGCGTCACGATCGTCAGCTGCCGGATGTTGTCCGCGGTGGTGCCCATCTTCCGCGCCGACAGGCCCACACCGCCCCCGAGCGCTAGACCCGCGATCCCCACCGTCGGGCAGGAGCCCCCGGGCACGGTGAGGCGGTGCTTCCAGAGACCGGCGTAGAGGTCGATCAGCGGGAGGCCGGCGCCGACCGTCGCGGCGCCGCTCGCGACGTTGATCTGCTTGATGCGGGTCACGTCGACGACCACGCCCTGCCCCGTCGTCGAGTAACCGCCGTAGCTGTGGCCGCCGGAGCGAGGGACGATGCGGATGCCGTGCTTGCGGGCCCAGCGGATCGTCTTCTCGACGTCCGCGAGGGAGCGGCAGTACGCGACCGCCCGCGGCTTGATGCTGTCGAAGACCGTGTCGTAGACGAGGCGCGCCTGGTTGTACCCCGGCTGGCCCCGAGCCACGACCCGGCCGCTCAGCTCGCGCGCAAGCTGGCGCAGCTCCGCGGACGTCGGCCCGCGGAGCGGCGCGTTCGGCAAATGCACCGTGGTCGTCGCCCGCGTTAGCGTCGTCGTCGGCGTCGCCGCCGTCTGTTTCGAGCCGGACGAACACGCGGCCAGAACGCCGCCGCCGCCGAGCGCGACCGCCAGCTTGCCGGCACGGCCAAGCAGCTCCCCGCGGTCGTACCTCTCCACCAAGCTCGACTCTACTCCGGAATCAGGACGCGCACTACTAGACTCGGCGGAAGATGCCGCTTCGCGTTTGCCTCGTCACGCCGTTCTCCTGGTCGCAGCCCCACGATGTGAACGAGCACGTGGCCGGCGTCGCCGCGGGGCTTCGCGCGCTGGGACACGAGGTGACGGTGCTCGCCCCGTCCGGGCGGGCTCGTGAGCTGCTCGACGGACGTCGCGCGCTGATGGCGGGAGCGCGCAGCGGCGTCGTGGCGGTCGGCCCGGCATTCCCGATCTCGAGGCGAAGCAGCATGGGTGTCCCCGTCGGCGTCCGCGCCAACCTCGCGCTCGCCCTCGCCCACGGCCGGTACGACCTCGTCCACGGCATGGAGCCGGGTCTCCCGAGCCTGTCCTACCTCGCACTGCGCGACACTCGCGCGCTCGCGGTGGCCACCGTCTTCTCGCCCGACCGGCTCGCCTATCCACCGGGCCGTGCGCAGCGAACCCGGATCCGCACGCGGATCGACGCCCTTCTGGCGACGAGCCCCGAGGCACTCTCGGCAGGCAAGGAGCGGTTGCCCGGCGACTACCGGCTGATTTCGCCGGGAGTCGACACGGAGCTCTTCCACCCCGGCGAGAAGCGCAACCTGATCGTGCTCGAGTGGCGCCCCGGGGAGCGGCCGCTGACCCGCTCCGTGATCCGGGCGCTACGCGAGCTCGACGGGTGGGAGCTCGTCCTGCTGCGAACGAAGCCGCTCGCCGGACGGCCGACGATCCCGCTCTCGCTGCGCGACCGCATCCACGTTCGAACGCTGCGATCCGGACCGGCCCGCGCGCCGCTTCTGAACGAGGCCGCGATCTTCGTCCCTGCGCTCCGCGGCCTGCAGCGCGCCACCCTCGAGGCGGAGGCCGCCGGCACAGCAATCGTTCGCCCGGCCGGCATCGCGGCGCAGCCGGAGCTTGCGGGCGCTGCGCTCGCGCGTCTGGCGGAGGACGCGAGCGTTCGCGGCGACGTCGCGGCGAAATGCCGCGCGAAAGCCGAGCGGGAGAGCTTCTCGACCGTCGCCGAGGAGCTCGACCGCGTGTACACCGGGCTCGCCGGCCGCCGTCGCCGCCAGGCGCCGCTCGCCGACCCGCTCTCGGGCCGCGAATGGATCCTGTGCGACCTCCACCTGCACACCTCCTGGTCCCACGATTGCTCGATCGACGCGGTCGATCTGCTCGACCATGCCGAGGCGATCGGGCTCGGCGCGATTGCCGTCACCGACCACAACGTCTTCGGAGGCGCGCAGGAGGCAACGAGGCTCGCGGCGTCGCGGCCCCTCACGGTCATCCCCGGGGAGGAAGTGAAGACGGACGGGCAGGGCGAGGTGATCGGGCTCTTCCTGACCGAGGAGATCCCTCGCGGCCTGAGCTTCGAGGACGCGATCGCGGCGATCCGCGAGCAGGGCGGCCTCGTCTACGTCCCCCACCCCTTCGACCGCATGCACACCGTCCCGGACCCGGACACGCTCCATAAGCGCCTCGCCGACATCGACATCCTCGAGACCTACAACGCGCGCCTGCTCTTCGACGCCGATAACGACGAGGCCGTCCGTTTCGCCCGCAAGTACGACCTCGTCGCCGGCGCCGGCTCCGACGCGCACGTCCTCCAGGGGCTCGGCACCGGGCTCGTCCGCATGCGACGGTTCGAGACGCCGGAGGAGTTCCTGATCAGCCTGCGCACGGGGGAGATCATCCGCCGACCGAAGTCGCTGATGTACCTCCAGTCACTGAAGTGGGTCGCGCAGGCAAAGGAACGCGTCCGCTAGGGGAGAAGTCAGTCTCGCCCCGTGTCCGTGCGCTCCGTGCCGACCGACGAGATTTACGAGAAGTACCTCGAAAAGGCGATCGCCGAGATCAACGAGCTCGGCGACGAGATCGCCCACGCCGTGTCGCGACGCGCCGTCCCGGTGCTCGGCTCGGGCCATCCGCTTGCCGACATCTTTCTGCTGAAGCACACGCCGAAGCCCTCGGAGGTGCAGGAGGGCGTCGCGTTCTACGGGCGTGCCGGCGACGCGCTTCTCAAATCCCTGCAGCGCTTGCGGATCGACCCCATGGAGGTCTACGGCACCAACTGCCTGAAGTATGAGGGTGAGCCGACGGAGGAGGCCCAGTCGTTTCTCCTCCGCGAGCTGCACATCGTCCAGCCGAAGCTCGTGGTCCTGATGGGAGATGACGCGCTGGTGTTCCTCAACGACCTCGAGTTCCCGCTCTCCCGCCGGCTGGAGGCGGCACTCGGCGAGCTGCAGCAGCTGACGCCGACCGTGCAGGCGATCGTCGTGCCCGACATCGACGAGTCCCTCGACGAGCAGGCGGCCAAGACGCGATTCTGGCGGGCGTTCAAGGCGCTGGGGCCGTGGTGGGCGGAACTGCCACCGTACTGAGTTCGCGCGAAACCGCAGTCCGTGCGCTGGCGGTCGTCCCGCTGTCGATCGCGCTCGGCGTCTACTACGGCATCGCGGGCGATCTCGAGCCGATCCCGACCTGGTGGACGGTGGCCTTGCTCGCCTTCGGGCTGCTTCCGACGGTGTTCGCGCTCGTGTACCTCGCCCTTCCGCTGCGGCCCGCGCGAGCGCTGCCCGCGCTGGCGCTCGGCGCGATTGCTCTCGCCGTCGTGCTCGAGGTCGCCGACCTCGGGGCCGCCGCCAACTTCGCGAAGCTTGCAGCGGCGACGTTCATCGGCTTCCTGTTCGCCGCCTACTTCGAGCGGGTGTCCTGGATCGTGCTCGTCGCCCTCCTGGTGCCGTGGGTCGACATCTTCTCGGTCTTCCGCGGGCCGACGAAGCAGATCATCCACCACAAAGAGGGCGTGTTCACCGCGCTCTCGTTCGCCTTCCCGGTCCCGGGAGGCGGCGCCGCGCGCCTCGGCATACCCGACCTGCTCTTCTTCGCGCTCTTCCTCGCCAGCGCCGACCGGTTCGGCCTCCGCGTCGGCTGGACCTGGCTCGCGATGACGCTGTCCTTCGGCGCCACCCTCGCGCTCGCGACCGGCTTCGAGTCGCTCGGCCTCCCCGCATTGCCGCTCCTCGCCGTCGGCTTCCTCGGGCCGAACATCGATCTCATCTGGCGTCAGCTGCGCGCCGACCGCGCGGAGGCGCGGGCGGCCGCGGACGAATGAACGTACCCCTATAGGTGTATCGATGTGTACGCTGGCCTCATGGGCCGGACGAACGTCGTCGTCGATGACGAGCTGATCGAGCGGGTGATGCAGCTCTACGGCCTGCGGACGAAGTGGGAAGCGATCGATTTCGCGCTGCGCCGGCTCGTTGGGAATTCCACGCAACGGGACATGCTCGACCTCGAGGGAATGGGCTGGGAGGGCGACCTCGGCGATATGCGCAAGACTCGTTTTCCTGACTGGTGATTGTCGTTGACACGTCCGCCTGGGTCGAGTTTTTCCGTCGATCGGAAAGCGCTGCACACCGCGCGCTTCGTGCGCTGCTCGAGAGGAGTGCAGAGCTCGCGGTTACCGAGGTCGTCGTCATGGAACTTCTCGCCGGCAATCTCTCACCCTACGAACTGCTTGGTCTGAGGGCGCGGCTCCTCAGCTTCCCGGTGCTCGAGCTCGGCGGGCTCGCCGGTTTCGAACGAGCTGCTGATCTGTTCCGCGCTTGCCGAGCGGCCGGAGAGACGGTGCGCGAGCTCGCCGACTGCCTGATCGCCGTTCCGACAATCGATGCCGATGCGACGCTGCTCTGCGCTGACCGCGACTTCGAGGTGCTCGCCCGCCACACCCCGCTCCGGCTCGAACCGCTGGCGAGCTAGCCAGCTACCTGGTCACGCCGTCGGCCGTTCCAGCAACGCCACCGTCTCGACGTGCGGCGTGTGCGGGAACATGTCGACGGGCCGGGCGCGGACGAGCCGGTAGCCGAAGTCCCGGGCCAGCTCCTTGGCGTTGCCGGCGAGCGTCGTCGGATTGCACGAGACGTAGACGATCCGCGGCGCCTCCAGCCGGCCAAGACGCCGCACCGCCTTGCCGGAAAGCCCCGACCGCGGCGGGTCGACGACGACGACGTCGGGAGGACCGGCGCGCTCCGCAAGCTCCTCGAGCGAGCGCCCAACCTCGCCGGCGAAGAATGCCGCATTGGTGACGCCGTTCAGCTCGGCGTTCTCGAGCGCGCAGGCGATCGACTCCTCCGAGACGTCGACGCCCCAGACCGTCAGCGCCGACCTCGCCATCGTGAGCCCGATGGTGCCGATCCCGCAGAAGAGGTCGTAGACCGTCTCTCCGCCCGTGAGCCCGGCGTACTCGCCGGCAAGGTCGTACAGCCGCTCGGCCATGCGCGTATTCGTCTGCAGGAACGCGTTCGGACGGACGCGGAAGCGGAGCCCGCACAGCTCTTCCTCGATCGCGTCCTCACCCCATACGAGCTCGGTCGGAAGGTTGGTGATCTCGGCCGGCGTCTCGTTCACCGACCAGTGGATCGACCGGACCTCGGGGAAGGCGCGCAAGCGGTCGACCAGGTCGTCGCCGAAGCGGAGCTCGCCCGGCGCAGTCACGAGCTGCACGAGCACCTGACCGGTGTTGCGGCCCTCGCGAACGACGAGGTGACGGAGATAGCCGGACTGGTGCTCCTGGTCGTACGAATGGAGTCTGTGAGCGCGCGCCCAGTCGCGGACGGCGTGGCGAAGTGCGTTTCCGAGATCGGTCGTGAGCCAGCAACGCTCGATTTCGAGCACCTCGTCCCATCGCCCCGCTCGGTGGAAACCGAGCGCGGGGCCGCGTGCGCTCGCTGTGAACGAGTACTCGAGCTTGTTCCGGTAGTGGAAAACCTCCTCGGCAGGGAGGATCGGCTCGAGCGGTGGTTCGGCGATACCGCCGATGCGGCGGAGCGCATCCAGCACCTGCTGTTCCTTCGCGGCGATCTGCGCCGGGTACGCAAGGTCCTGAAACCGGCAGCCGCCACAGGCCGGGTAATGCGCACACGGTGCTTCCACCCGCTCGGCGCCTGCCTCGATCACCTCGAGGGCGGTCGCCTCGGCGTGGTTTCGCTTTACCGCCGTCACCTTCGCGCGCACGGTGTCGCCCGGAAGTCCGCGCCGGACAAAGAGCACGAACCCGTTCAGCCGCGCGACGCCGTTGCCGCCGTAGGCAAGCGAATCGACGCGGAGCTCCAGCTCCTCACCCTTCGTCACCGGAGCGGCCATTAGCTCAGCGGTGTGACGTACACGCGGCGCTCGCGCGGCCCGTCGAACTCGCAGAAGAAGATGCCCTGCCACGTGCCAAGCGCGAGGCGGCCGTCCCGGACGGGGACGACGACCTGCGGCGCCATCAGCGACGCGCGGATGTGTGACGGCGCGTTCTCCTCACCCGCCTCGATGTGTTGCCAGCCCCAGTCGTCACCGACCATGCGCTCCATCGCGGCCTCGAAGTCGCGGGCGACGGCAGGGTCGGCGTGCTCGTTGATCGTCAGCCCGGCGGTCGTGTGCGGGACGAAGACGAGGGCGGCCGAGCTTCCGTCGGCGTCGAGCGCACCCTCGACGTCCCCGGTGATGTCCACCAGCTGCGTCCGGCGCTCGGTCCTGACGCGAAGCTCCTGCACGGCCGTATCCTAGGCGCGGCGCGATGGACGTCTCCTCCCCTGCCGCCGCCCCAGCCTCGGCGTCCGAGCTCGACTCCTACCGGCTCGAGGCCGACCGCTTCCTGTCGGCGCTCGAAGAGGAGTCCTACAGGCATTACGCCGGGTTGAAGGAGCGTCTCGAGCTCGAGCCGATCTACGAGCGACACGCCGCCCTGACGGAGCTCGAACGCGTCCGCGGGATCGGCGCGGCGGCGGAGGGCCGCTCCGACGTCCGCGAGCTCTGGCGCTTCGGCTGTCAGACGTACCTGAGCGAGCTCACGCGCTCACAGGAGGAGCGAATCGCGGCGGCGGAGGCCGAGCTGACGGCAACCGTCGACGGCCGGACGATTCCGTTCCGGATGCTCGAGCCCGAGATCGCGAACGAGCCCGACCGCGCGCTCCGCGAGCGGATGGACGAGCGGCGTTGCGCGCTCATCGACGAGCATCTGAACCCGCTCTACCTCGAGTCGGCCGGCCTCGTCCGCCAAGCGGTGCCGCAGCTCGGCTCGCCCACATACCTCGATCTTCACCGAGCGTTCGGCCTCCCGCTCGACAGGCTCGCCGACGAGTGCCGCGAACTCCTTGAGGAGACCCGGTCGCTGTGGGAGACGGCGGGCGATCGACTCTTTCGCGCTCGCGTCGGCATCGGGCTCGCCGAGGCCAAACGCTGGGACGTCGGCCGAGCCTTCCGCGCCCCACGATGGGATCCCGTCTTCCCGCGCGACCGGATGCTTCCGGCGCTGGAGGCGACGCTGACCGACCTCGGGATCGAGCTCCGCGGGCAGCAGAACGTCGAGCTGGATCTGGAGCAGCGGCCGACGAAGACTCCGCGCGCGTACTGCTTCCCGATCGACGTTCCCGGACGCGTCGTGCTGATGATCCAACCCCAGGGCGGCCCGTGGGACTGGCGCGCGCTCTTCCACGAAGCCGGGCACAGCGAGCACTTCGCACACATGTCGCCCGATCTGGCGTTCGAGCACCGGCGGCTCGGCGACGACGCCGTCACCGAAGGCTGGGCCTTTCTGCTCGATCACCTCGTCGCGGAGCCGGCCTGGCTGAAACGCCGCCTGGACGTGCCTCGCCCGGACGAGTACGCAGCCGAGAGTGCAGCGGAGCTCCTCTACTTCGTCAGGCGCTACGCGGCGAAGCTCCTCTACGAGCTCGAGCTGCACTCGGCTACCGGGGACGTGCAGGCTCTGCGGCCGCGCTACGTCGAACTGCTCGGCGATGCACTCGCAATCGAACCACCCGCCGAGAACTTCCTCGCCGACGTCGACAGCGGGTTCTACGCGTCCGCGTACCTGCGCGCGTGGGCGTTCGAGGCGCAGCTGCGTCTGTTCCTTCGCGAGGAGCTCGGGAACGAGTGGTTCCGCCGTCGCGTCGCGGGGTCGCTGCTCCGCGAGCTCTGGTCGCTCGGCCAGAAGCCTACGGCCGACGAGCTCCTCCAGGATCTCATGGGTGCGCCGGTCGAGCTGAGCGCCGTCGCCGAGCGGATTCGCGAGCAGCTGCGGTAGTCCGTCCGGCGATGCCTGTAATCTTGTTGTCTATGGAGACAACAAGATTACAGGCGCTCGAGTCGGAGCTGGCGCAGCAGCAGGCGCACATGAACGCGGCGATGGCCAGGTGGCTAGGCCTGCTCGCCGACTACGACCGCGGCTGTGACGTCGGCCGGGATCGGTTCGAGCGCTGGGTCGCCTGGCGCTTCGGTGTCTCCTACTGGGAGGCCGCGGAACTCGTGCGCGTGGCGCGTGCGTTGACGGAGCTGCCGGCGGTCCGGGCGGCGTTCGAGCGCGGCGAGCTCACCCTCGCCAAGGTGCGCGCGCTCACCCGCGT
>JBKPNC010000141.1:0-39437 GCA_046732435.1 Actinomycetota bacterium | reverse complement strand
GTGCAGCCGCGCGTCGTCCATCGGATCCGCGGCGAGCTGGCCCCGTCTGACGCGTCCGACGACTACGGTCGCGAGCTCGGGGATCGCTCGCTCGACCTCGTCCTGCTCGGGCTCGGCCCGGACGGACACACCGCCTCGCTGTTTCCGAACTCGCCGGCGCTTGACGAGCGCGAGCGGACCGTCGTCGCCGCCGAGCCCGGCCTCGAGCCCTTCGTTCCGCGCATCACGCTCACGATCCCGGCGCTTGCGCGCGCACGGATCATCCTCTTCCTCGTCGAGGGCGCCGACAAGGCGCGCGCCGTGTCCCGGGCGTTCGGGGACGCGGAGCCCAGCCTGGACACACCCGCCAGTCTGGTCCGGTCAGCCGACGGTGAGACACTGGCCATCCTGGACCAAGCCGCCGCGTCACAGCTTTCCTGAGCTCAAAACTCCCAGTCGGTGCGGTACGCGCACGTTGCGTACTCCCACGCGAGCACATGGCGTGGCCGCACGCGAAAGACGACGTCGCCGTGGATGAACACCGTCGCCCGCTCGCCGGACTCGGGCGCGACGTACTTCTCCGCGTAGGCGCGGTCGACGCGTTCCAGCTCTTCTCGGTCGTCCACCCGTTCGGCCTTGCCCTTGATGATGATCGGGTCGGCTCCGTCGCCGTTGTGCAACACCACGTGCGGACGGCGGGCGAGGTTGCCCGCCTTCCTGCTCGCGGCCTTCGTCGAGAAGAAGACCTGGCGGCCGTCCCACCAGAACCAGACGGGAACGGCGTCCGGCCGGCCCGCCGCGCTCGCGGTCGCGACCCAGATCTCCCGCATGCTGCGGAGGCGGCGGTCGACCCAGTCCCAGGTCAGATGTCCCCGGGTCCTTTCGCGGTCGCTCACGGCCCTGGGGGCAGCAACGGAGAGCTGAGGTCGGCCGCGACGCCGCGCGCGGCGGCGAGGGCCTGAAGCACCATGACGGTGTCCGCCGCCGGCACGTCCTCCAGATACTCGTCGCGTTCCTCGAAGGACGAGAGGACCGCCTCGATCGCCGCCTGATACCCGCGGTCGCCGGCCGCGAGCGTGGCAACCGCGTCCGCGACCGGACGCGGGAAGTCGTCTCGTCCCTGAAGATCGCGCCCGAGCCGCGCGGCCTCGTCGTCGTCGCCGATGACCAGGAAGGAGAGCGCCCCTGCGTACCTACCGATCGGCGAGTCCGACTCCGGTGCACCGGCGTCCAGCGTCCGGCGCGCCTCTTCGCGCGCTGCTGCCCAGTCGGCGGCGAGAATCCTGGCCTTGAGCGCCCCGATGTAGCGACCCCAGCTCCCCGGAGGCGCCGTCTCGAGGCTGTTGTGGTAGGACGCGACCGCCCGGTCCAGCCATCTCTCGGCCCCGGGGCGATCGGCGAGCATGAGCGACGAGAGGGCGGCGCCCCATGCCGCGTTGCCCATCCTGGTCAGTTGCCGCTGGCGAACGTCGGGGTCATCAATCTCCGGAAGGCGTGCCTCCCCGTCCCGGAACCGTGCGACCTCGCGTTCCAGATGACCGTTCCACCCTTCCCACGCCACGGGCGGGACAGAGCCTAGACTGGCCTCCGCCCAGCATGCGCCAGGCAAGAGAGGTCGTCTACGTCGACGGAGTCCGGACTGCGTTCGGCCGCGCCGGTCCGAACGGTGTGTTCTGGCGCACGCGGGCCGACGACATGGCGGTCAAGGTCGTCCGCGAGCTGCTGCGGCGCAATCCCGAGGTTCCGCCGGAGCGCATCGGCGACGTCGTCTTTGCGGCGACGGCGCAGGTCGGCGACCAGGGCTTGACGCTCGGCCGGTCGGTCGCGCTGCTGGCCGGCCTGCCCGAGACGGTTCCGGGGCTCGCACTCGACCGCATGTGCGCCGGCGCGCTGACCGCAGTCACCGTGGGTGCCGGCGAGGTTGCGCTGGGCGGCGCCGACATCGTGCTCGCCGGCGGCGTCGAGCACATGGGCCACCACCCGATGGGCGCGGAGGTGGAGTTCAACCCGCGCTTCGTCGCCGAGCGGCTCGTGGACGAGTCGGCCGTCACGATGGGCGCGACGGCCGAGAACCTCCACGACCGGTTTCCGCACATCACGAAATCCCACGCCGACGCCTACGCCGTGCGGTCGCAATCGCGTGCCGCGGCCGCCTGGGAGAACGGGGTCATGCGTGACACCGTCGTGCCGATGGCGGTGTTCACGGAGGACGGCTGGCGCATGGCCGACCGCGACGAGTTTCTTCGTCCCGAGACCTCGCTGGCAGGGCTCGCCGAGCTGCCCACGCCCTTCCGGCCGGGCGGGCGGGTCACGGCGGGCAACTCCGCCGGGCTCACCGACGGCGCGACGGCTTGCCTGCTCGCCGCAAGCGAGACCGCCGACGTGCTCGGCATCCGGCCGGTTATGCGCCTCGTCGGCTATGCCTTCGCCGGGGTCGAGCCTCACCTCATGGGCCTCGGGCCGGTCCCTGCGACGAGGCGGGTGCTCGAGCAGGCCGGCCTCACGCTCGACGACATCGGCCTCTTCGAGTTGAACGAGCCGTTTGCCGTCCAGGTGCTGACGTGGTGCGACGGCGTCGGCATCGACCCCGAAGACCAAAGGCTGAATCCCTACGGCGGCGCGATTGCGTGCGGCCACCCTCTCGCCGCGACGGGCGTGCGGCTGATGGCGCAGCTCGCCTACGGCTTCCGCGAGCGGCCTGACGTCCGGTATGGGCTGACCGCCCTGTGCATCGGTATGGGCATGGGTGCTGCGGTGCTGTGGGAGAACCTCGCGCGCGGGCATGCAGGCGACTGAGTTCAAGCTGCGGCGGATCGAGACCGACCACGGCCCGCTCGCGCTGGTGACGATCGACAACGGCGAGGACTGGCAGAAGCCGACCACGCTCGGGCGCGTTGCGCTCGAGTCCCTCGCGCACACGCTCGACGAGATCGAGGCCGGCGAGTGGGCGGCGGCCGTCGTCACGGGGAAGCCGTTCGTCTTCTGCGCAGGCGCCGACATGGACGAGTTTCCCGGCGTCTCGGCGGAGGTCGCGCGCGAGGCCAGCCGCGCCGGTCACGAGCTCTTTGCCCGGATCGCCGCGCTGCCGTTCCCGACCGTCGCGGCGATCAACGGCGCGTGCCTCGGCGGCGGGGTGGAGCTCGCACTCCACTGCAGTCACCGGACAATTTCGACCGCAGTCCGCCATTTCGCGTGCCCGGAGGTCTTCCTCGGAATCTTTCCCGCGTGGGGCGGCACGCAGCTCGTGCCCCGGCTCGTCGGGCCCGACGCCGCCGTGGAGTTCGTCGTCGCAAATCCACTCCGTCAGAACCGCATGCTGGACGCGCGATCGGCGTACGAGCGCGGCTTTGCCGACCGGCTCCTCGAGCCGGTCGAGTTCGTCGACCAGTCGATCGCGTTCGGGCTGGAGCTGACCGAGGAGGCGCCGCACAGACCGGAGGCCGACCTGTCGAGTCTCGCAGACGCGGTTCGGTTGGCCCGCTCCCAGGTCGACGACCAGGTCCACGGCGCAGCGCCGGCTCCGTATGTCGCGCTCGACCTGATCGACGGCGCGGCGAACTGGGACCTCGAGGAGGGCTACCGCCGTGAGGAGGACGCGATCGCCGAGCTGATGCCCGGCCCGCAGGCGCAGGCGTCCATCTACGCGTTCGGCCTCGTCGAGCGCCGGGCGCGCAAAGGCATCGGCGTGCCCGATGTGGAGGCGCGGCCGGTGCGGAAAGTCGGCATCGTCGGCGCCGGGCTGATGGCGACCCAGATCGCAACGCTGTTCCTTCGGCGGCTCGAGGTACCGCTCGTCCTCCAAGACCTGGAACAGGAGATCGTCGACGCGGCGCTGGCGAGCATCCGCGGCGAGCTCACGGCGCAGGTTGCCAGGGGCCGGTACGACGAGGGGAAGGCCGGCTTTCTCGGCTCGATCGTCTCCGGCGGCACGTCGTACGACGGCTTCGAGGACTGCGACCTCGTCCTGGAGGCGGTTGTCGAGCGCCTGGACGTCAAGCAGGAGGTCTTCGCCGAGCTTCGGGAGCGTGCGCCGCGAGCGATCCTGGCGACGAACACATCCTCGCTGCTCGTGTCCGAGATGGGCGCGGACGTCGGCCTCCATTTCTTCAACCCGGTTCCGCTGATGCCGCTCGTCGAGATCGTGCGCACGTCCGACACCGACGACGCCGTGCTCGCGACCGCCTGGGAGCTCACGCAGCGGCTGCGCAAACGGGGGGTGGTCGTCCGCGACGCCCCCGGCTTCGTCGTCAACCGCGTCCTGACGCGGATGACGTCGGTGCTGATGCAGGCGCTGGAATCCGGCAATACGGTCGACGAGACCGACGAGGCGATGTTGCGCCTCGGCCTGCCGATGGCGCCGTCGGTCGTGCTCGCCATGGTCGGAGCGCCCGTCGCCAACCATGTCCTGCAGACGATGCACGAGGCATACCCGGATCGTTTCCCCCGCTCGCCCGCGTTGGCCGCGCTCGCCGCCGGCGAGGAGCCCGAGCCGCTCACGGACGGGCCGCGCCCCGTCGAGGAACTCACGGACGAGGCCCTTTCGGCCATGGCGGACGAGATCGCGCACCTGCTCGACGAGGGCGTCGTCGCCTCGGCGGAGGACGTCGACACGTGCATGCTGCTCGGCGCCGGCTTCCCGTTTTTCCTCGGCGGCATCACGCCGCATCTCGACCGGACGGGAATCTCGGAGCGCGTCGTCGGCAGGCCGCTGGCCGGCCTCGGGCACGTGAGCGCGCGATAGCCTGCGTCCATGGCCCGCGACGACTGGCGCATCCGGATCGAACTGAAGGAGGAAGGGGCCGCCGAGCAGTTCCTCCACCGCCTGCACCTCGACCTAGGCTCCGAGGCGCGAGAGCTGGCACGTGACCTGGAGGCGCGCCGGCTCGCGGTCACGCACGACGCCGACACGGTGTTCGTCTACACCTCGTCCGGGCTGGAAGCGGAGCGGGCGCGCTCCATCGTCGACGCCGTGCTGCGCGACGAGGGGCACACCGCGGGGGACCTCGTCGTCGAGCACTGGCTTGAGGACGAGGATCGCTGGGACGACGAGCCGCCGCAGCCGGACATGGAAGCCGACCTGCTCAGTCGCGGGTATGCGCCGTGGGAGGTGCGCGTGGAGTGCGAGTCGAGCGAGAAGGCCGAAGAGCTCAAAGCCTCGCTCGAGGCCCGCGGCTACAGCGTCGTGCGCACGTTCCGTTACGTCGTCGCCGGCACCGACACCGAGGCAGAGGCGCGGAAGCTGGCCCGTGAGCTCCACGGGACGGCGGAACCGGGCGGCGAGCTCGTGTGGGAGGTCACGCCGCAAAACCCGTTCGCGGTCTTCGGCGGCCTCGGCGGATAGGCGCCAAGGAGCAATCCGGGTCGAATCGGCCCGGTTGTTCGGGTATGCTTTTAGGTGCCGGTTCGCCCTTCAGAGCCGAGCCGGCGTCATCTTCCTGGCAGTTGGCAGCACAGCGTGTGCTGCGCGGATGCAAGAGACCAGCGAGCACTCGACGAGCGTGTTGGAGGCCGAGAACGGTCTCCGCGAGGCTGCCCTGCGTGCGGGGGAGTGGGCAGGCGAGCCGTTCCTTCGCGAGGGCGAGGATCCCGGGGTAGCGCTCGCACCCGGAACCGCTCGGCGGCGAGCGCTCGACGACGCGCTCGCGGAGCTGGATGCGGGCAACGACGCGCCGACCCCGCGGTGGTGCGTCCGCTACGGGCTCATGCTCGGCCTCGAGCGTGTGCTCAGCGAGCGGCCTCCGCGGCTGGCGTCGGGAACCGACCTCCGCCGCCATCAGGTCGACGCGCTCGCCGGCATGCTGACCGAGCTCATCGCCGCCAATCAGGCAGAGGCGCAGCAGCACGAGAACGGCGTCTTCGCCGACGTCGACGACGAGGAGGAAGAGCCGTCCGAGAACGGCGAGGTCGAGACGATCGAGGAGATCGCGGCGGCCGACCCGGGCGCGGTGCGGCGTTTCCGGTTCCGCCACCCGACCGCGTCGGGAAAGACGATCGCGGCCGCCGGCTTCGTCGAGGCCGCTCGGACGCTCGGCGTGCTGATCCTCACCCACCGCCGTCTGCTCGTCTCGCAGTTCAACCGCGAGCTCGGCGCGGAGGGGTACGCCGACCGGCTCGTGCCCCCGGTAGGCCGCGGCCGCAAGCCGCCGAAAACGAACCCGGTCACGATCCAGACGTACGCCTGGTTCGCCCGACACGTGGGCGAGCTCTCCCGCGACGCCTATCAGCTCGTCATCTGCGACGAGGCGCACACCGCGCTCGGGGAGAAGACGAGCGCCGCGATTCGCAGCTTCCCGGAACCGATCTACATCGGCATGACCGCGACGGAGCAGCTGATCGCGAAGCAGGTCTCGGACGTCTTCCCCGCGTCCGTCGACGACCTCCCGCTCCAGGAGGCGGCGCGCCGCGGTCTGATCGCTCCGCTTCGCTGCCTCCGCGTGCCGCCGGTCGCGGCGATCCACTCCGTGCCGATCGTCGGCGGCGACTTCGACCAGGAGATCCTGGCCAAGACCCTCGACCACCAGGCGTTGAACCAGGCCGCGGCGAGCCTCTACCGCGACCGGTTCGACGCGACGCCCGGAATCGTCTACGCGGCCGGCGTCGACCACGCGTACCACCTGGCGCAGGAGTTCCGGGCCGCAGGTCTCAGGGCGGAGGCCGTCAGCGGACGCACGCCGCCGGTCAAGCTCGCCGAGACGCTGGCCGCCTACGAGCGCGGCGAGATCGACATCCTCATCAACGCGCAGCTGCTCGCGGAGGGCTGGAACTCACCCCGCGCGACCGTCTGCATGCATCTCGCTCCGACGGCCAGTCGGCGCGTCTACCAGCAGCGCATCGGCCGGATCATGCGGTTGCATGCGCGCAAGGAAGCCGGCGTCGTCGTCGATTTCGTGCCCAAATCGGCGACGCACAGCGAGCGCGTCGTCTCGTTGCACAGTCTTCTCGACGCCGACTTCTATCGCGAGGGAGCCCGCGTGACGCCGGCCCCGCGGCGACGCTTCCAGCGTCGCGCTCGCCGCAAGCTCTCGCCGGTGCCCTGGCTCGTTCCCGTCACACCTGACGTCCGCCGCCGCCTCGGCGTCATCGCGCGCGAGTGGCAGCGCATCGACCCGAAGTACCTCGACGACGACGAGCAGCAGTACTGGGCGTCGATCGCGGGCCGCCAGGTGCGGTTCGACGAGCGGACCGAGTTCGCGAAGAAGCTGACGGAGAGCGGCGCCACGCGGGGTGCGCTCGAACAGTTCCTGATGACCTGCGCGGCCGAGAATCCGAACCGCCGGCTGCGCCTGATCGCACTCTCCGACCGCGTCGGCATGGGCATCGACCGCGCGAGCTTCGACGATCTCGTCACGCTCGTGACGCAGGCGCCGCCGTGGGAGAAGGACCGCCTGCAGGGCGTACGGGTGCTGCTGCGCGGGATCGGCGAGTCGAAGGCAGACGCGCCGGAGCAGATCCTCGCACGGTGGACGTGGAAGCTCGCGCGTGCCACGCGCAAGGTCCAGGACCGGCGGGCGAGTGCCGAGTTTCCGGAGGCCAAGCGCCTGCTCGGCGCGCTCGCGAATTCGCGGGGCCACCGCCACGAGGAGAACGCCGGCAAGCTTGTCGCCGCATCGCTCGAGCAGGCACTTCACGTCGGCGTTGCCCTGCTCGCCTCGGCCGAGGGGTACACGCCGCGCGCGAACCGGCTCCTCGAAACCGCCCGCGAGCACATCGCTCCGCTCCCGGAAGTGGCGAGTTCGCTCGCCGACAACCTGCCGGCGCCGAAGCTCCCCTCGGCGAAGCGACGGCGAAAGCGGCGCCGGAGGAAGGGCCGGGCAGGCGGCGGGCCTGCGCCCGAGGCGGCGACCGCGGAGCAGACGGCGGCGGCAGGCGAGCAGCAGGACAGCGCCGAGCCGGCCGAGCTGCCCAAGGCGGCCGAAGCGTAATTTCTTTAAGCCGCCTGTAACCGCTTCCGGCGTACTCTGGGTGGCGGGCGATGGCCGTCCTCGTCGGCATCGGCTTCCTCGCGGGCGTCATCACCGCAATCTCGCCGTGCGTGCTTCCGGTCCTCCCGATCGTGCTCGCAGGATCGGCCACGGGCGGCCGCCGGCGCCCGCTCGCAATCGTCGCCGGGTTGGCACTGAGCTTCGCGGTCTTCACGCTGTTCGCGGCGTGGATCCTGGATCGGCTCGGCCTGCCCAAGGACCTGTTGAGGAACGTGGCGATCGGCCTCCTGTTCCTGCTCGCCGCGTCGCTGATCGTGCCGCAGCTCGGCATGCTCCTCGAGCGGCCGTTCTACCGCTTCAGCAGGTTGCGCGCGAAGGGCGATCTCGGCAGCGGATTCCTGTTGGGCGCGAGTCTCGGGCTCGTCTTCGTCCCCTGTGCGGGCCCGGTCCTCGGGGTGATCGCGACGAGCGCGGCCAGTCTCGAGTTCGGCGTCCGGACGCTCGTCCTGACCGCCGCCTACGCGCTCGGGATCGCGGTCCCGATGCTGCTGATCGCAATGGGCGGCCAGCGAGCCGCGGAGCACACACGGGCGTTCCGGGTCCACGCACGCGAGTTTCGTGCCGCGCTCGGCGTGGTGATCGCGGCCGGCGCATTCGCCGTCGTCTTCCACGTCGACGAGAAGGCACAGACGGCCTTCAGTAACTACACCGACTGGTTCCAGGGCAAGGTCGAGCGCAGCGCGACCGCGAGTCACGCGCTGGGCAAGGTGATCCCGACGGATCCGAACGCCGTCTCCCGCGCCGCCGGCGCGACCTCGCTCGACGACTTCGGGCGGGCGCCGGACTTCGTCGGAATCTCGCGCTGGTTCAACACGCCGGGCGGTCGGCCCCTCTCGATGGCCGGCCTGCGCGGGAAGGTCGTCCTCGTCGATTTCTGGACCTACACGTGCATCAACTGTCTGCGGACCCTTCCCCACGTCGAGGGCTGGTACGACCGCTATCGGAAGGACGGCCTCGTCGTCGTCGGCGTGCACACGCCGGAGTTCGCGTTCGAAGCCGTGCCCTCGAACGTCCAGGGCGCGATCGACCGGCTCGACGTCCGGTATCCAGTTGCGCTCGACCCGGCGTACGGCACGTGGAACGCGTACGGAAACCGGTACTGGCCGGCCGACTACCTCGTCGACCGTCGTGGCCACGTGCGCGACGCCCACTTCGGCGAGGGCGACTACGGCCGGACGGAAGACGCGATCCGCGCGCTGCTCGCAGAACGCGTCCGCCGCCTTCCTCCGCGCGTCCGCGCGCCTGATCTGACGCCCAGGCACGAGATGACACCGGAGACGTATCTCGGTTCGGCACGTCTGGACTCGAACGCCGGAATGCGCGCCCGGGTGGGGCGGTGGTTCCGTTATCGGCTACCGCGGCGTGTGCCGCTCAACGAGCTTGCGTTCGGAGGCACCTGGCGGATCGAGGAGCGGCAGGCCGTTGCGGGGCGCGGCGCCCGACTGCGACTGCATTTTCTCGCCCGCGACGTCTACCTCGTCCTCAGCGGCCACGGGCGTGTTCGCGTTCGCATCGACGGCGGTCTCGTCCGCTCGGTCCCGGTGACGGCGAACCGCCTCTACACGCTGCTGCGCCTGCCGCAGGCGTCGGAAGGCGTCCTGGACCTTGCGTTCGCGCCCGGCGTCAGCGCCTACGCCTTCACGTTCGGCTGAGCGGGCTCAGGCCGACTCGGAGCCCGGCTGGTCGCCGTTCTCCTCGCGGTCGCGCAGGAATCGCGTCAGCTCGGCTGCGAGGGCGTCGCCGGACGGGATGTCTTCCTCGGGTGCCTGCTCCTGCTCCGCGGCGTCGGCCCGCTCTTCGAGCTCCTCCACGTACGCAGCCGTGTCGGGATCTGAGGAGACCGCTTCGCTGACCTGCTCCGTGTAAGTCTCGATGGCCTCGTCCAGTTCGGTCGTGTCGAGGCGCGCGTCCAGGAGGGCGGCGAGCCGGTCGCAGATCGACTTGGCCGCGCGGGGGTTCGGCGTCAGCGAGACGTAGTGCGGAACGGCAGCCCAGAGACTGACGGACGGGAGCTCACGCCGCTTGCACGTGTCGTGAAGGACGCCGACGATGCCGGTCGGTCCCTCGTAGCGCGAAGACGAGAGCCCGAGCGCCTCCACGAGCTGCGGATCGGTTGCGCTCCCGGTCACCGGCGGTACACGGGTGTGCGGGACGTCGGCGAGAAGCGACCCCAGCGTGACGATCAGCTGGACGTTCAGGTCTTCGGCCAGGCCGACGATCAGTTCCGTGAAGGCGCGCCAGCGGATGTTCGGCTCGATTCCGAGGAGAAGAACGACATCCCGCGCCGTGCCGGGCAAGTGTGCGCTCAGAAAGGCGTTCTCCGGCCATTCGATCCGCCGCGTAACCCCCTCGACGAGCGACACGTGCGGCCGCGTTGCCTGGAAGTCGAAGAAGCCTTCGGGGTCGATGTCCCCGAAGCGCTCGGCTCCCCATGCCTTGGCCAAAAAACCGCCGGCGAGCGAGGCCCCCTGACCGCCGTCGTTCCAGCCGCGAAAGGCGGCGATCAACACGGGATCGGTCAGCGCGGGCCGCGATTCGAGGCGCAGCTCATCGGTCATCCACCCAGTCTACGCGCGATCCCGGCCCCCAACCGCGCTCCACGGGGCGGCGGCGCGCCACCCGGCCGACTTCCCCCTCCCGGGTGGGGAGCGGGCTCCACCCGCTTCCCGCCTTCGAGTCTAGCTCGGCAACACTGACGAGTTCGTCACGAAACTGTGCCGATTTCGCGCGAGGCCGGTTCTGTCGCCGTAGTCGGCCTCGCCGCAGTCTTCCGGCGGGGTATTGCGACCGGAAGGGGTGGTCTGAAGAGCAGTAGCGCCAGCATCACCGAGGCCGACCATGTCGCCGCGGCGAGACCAACGTGAACGAGGACGAGCCCCCACGGAAGCTGGGTGCGGTACTGGATCTCTCCGACCGCGACCTGCGCAAGCACAAGCGCGAGCACGCCGGTCGCGGTTCCGAGCAGCACTCGGTAGCGACGACGATAGTGAACCAGGTAGCCAAGGACGCACAGGAACGCGATGCCGAACACGGCCGTCGCGCGCACGTGCACCCAGATCGCCGTGAGCGGAGACCCGAGCCGTTCGATGTCCGAGCCGCCCGAATGCGGGCCGGCCGCCGTCACGAATGCGCCGGTGACCACAGCCGCCAGTGCGGACAGCGCCACGATCGCGCTGGCGTACTGGACGAAGGGCGGGACGAGCGTCTCGCTCCTGCCGCGCTCGTTCGACCATGCCTCGACGGCGACGACCACCGCCGCGCCCAGCACGACCATGGCGAGCAGGAAGTGCGACATGACGAGCAGGGGATTGAGATCGAGAAGCACGGTCAGGCCCCCGAGTGGCGCCTGCGCGATCGTCCCCAAGAAGATTGCGAACGTTAGCCAGACCAGCGCTCGCGAGAGGCCAGGCGTTCTGCGAGCGCCGAGCCAGAGAAGAAGCGAGAGGCAGATCGGAATCAGGCCGAGGGCGCGATTGCTGAACTCCACGACCGCATGGAAGTTCTTCTCCGGAAACGGCGTGTTTCCACAACGAGGCCAGTTGTCGCACCCGAGACCGGACGCGGTGAGCCTGACCACCGCCCCGCTCGTGATGATCAGGAACAGCGAAAGGAACGCCGCCCAGGACAGCCATCGGAACGTGGTCGGGCTCAGCTCGAGACGACGGAGGCGCCCCACGAGCCCGAGTGTAGACGCGCCGGGATCTACCCGAGCGACACGCCGCGTCCCCGCTCGACGGCGCCAATTCGCTTGATGAAAAGACCGCGCGCCCGAAAGCCGGCTTCGAGTACCGGCCCTTTCGTCGCGGGCAGCGAGATGAGCAGTCCACCGGCGGTTTGCGGGTCGTATGCAAGGTCGATAAGCCGCGGCGCGACCCCATCCAGGCTCACGTGCGATCCCGCGAACTCCTGATTGCGGCGGGCACCCGCGGTTCGCAGGTCCGAATCCGCAATGGCAAGCGCACCTGGGAGCGCCGGCAGCTCGGCGGACTCGATGCGCGCGTGGACTCCGCTCCGATCGGCCAATTCGTATGCGTGCCCGAGCAGGCCGAAGCCGGTCACGTCCGTCACCGCGTTCGGCTCCGACGGGCGGAGTGCGTCGGCCGCCTCACGGTTCAGCATGCGCATGCTGGCCACGGCTCCCGCAAGCTCGTCTGCACCGAGCAGTCCCTTGTTGAAGCCCGTGAGCACGAGGCCTGTCCCGAGCGGTTTGGTCAGGTACAGCGCGTCGCCCGGTTGCGCCCCGTTCTTCGGCCAGATGCCGTCGGGGTGCACCAGTCCGACGACGGCAAGGCCGTATTTCGGCTCGTCGTCAAGAATGGTGTGACCTCCCGCCAGGAGGGCGCCGGCCGCACGTACCTGACGGTCCGCTGCGGTGAAGATCGAGCCGATCGCCTCCTCTGGGAGCGCTTCCGGGAACGCCGCCACCGAGAGCGCAAGGAGCGGAGACCCGCCCATCGCGAAGACGTCGTTGAGCGCATTCGTCGCGGCGATCGCTCCGTAGTCCTCGGGATCATCGACAAGCGGTGGAAAGAAGTCGATCGTGAAGACGAGAGCGCGCTCGTCGTCCAGCCGGTAGACCGCCGCGTCGTCGGCGGGGGAGAGTCCGACCAGCAGATTCTCCGCCTCGGCCGGCACCAACCCTGCAAGGAGCCTTTCGAGCCGCGCCGCCGAGTACTTTGCGGCGCAACCCCCGGTCGACGCGAGATCGGTGAGCTTCAGCTCCACCTGATCTCAACTCTAGCGCTGAGGGTACGACCCACTGCGGCCACGCGGTGACGTGGGCTAGGACCGCTCGATCGGCACGTCGACCAGGTTGCCCCACTCCGTCCACGAGCCGTCGTAATTGCGGACGTCCTCGAAGCCCAGCAGCTCCCTCAGGACGAACCATGTGTGCGCGCTCCGCTCACCGATCCTGCAGTAAGCCGTGACCGGGATGTCCGGCCGGACCCCCTTTTCGCCGTAGAGCTCGCGCAGCTCCGCAGCGCTCTTGAAGGTGCCATCGTCTCGAACGGCGCTGGCCCACGGGACGGAGACGGCCGTTGGAATGTGCCCGCCACGCTGCGCGCCCTCCTGCTCGTATCCGGGCGGAGCGATCAACTCCCCGGAGTATTCGGCCGGCGAGCGGACGTCGACGAGCGCCCTCCCCCCGTCGCCGAGCCAACGGAACACCTGGTCGCGGTACGCCCGGATCGACTCGTCGCGCTCCTTAGCGGTGTAGGCCGCTCGCGCGGAAGTTGGAGTTTCCTTCGACAGCGGCCGACCTTCATCGACCCACTTCTGGCGCCCCCCGTCGACGATCCGAACGTCCTCGTGGCCATACGTCTTCAGGTACCAGTACGCGTAGGCCGCGAACCAGTTGTTCTTGTCGCCGTAGAGGATCACCGTCGTGTCGTTCGAGATGCCGCGCTCGGCCATGAGCCGCTCGAAGCTCGCCTTGTCGACGAGGTCGCGCTCTACGGGATCCTGCAAGTCGTCACGCCAGTGAAGCTTGATCGCCCCCGGGACATGACCCTCGTTGTAGAGCTCCGGGTCCTCGTCGACCTCAGCCACGACGATGTTGAGAGCGCCAAGGTGCTCCGCGAGCCACTCGGTGCTGACGAGCACCGACTTCGCGTAGCCGCTCTCAGCCACAGTGGTGTCTCCCCTTCGCTTTAACTTTTGAAGCTGCCTCTGCCAGCCGTGTTATCGCATACGGCGGCTTCGCGGCGCAAGCGAGGTTTGCGAGATGACGCCCTTATCCATTTCGGATTAGCTCACGCTCGTCCCGCCGGAGCGCTCGGCCTTCTCGGTCGTGCGAGAGATGAGTGCGCCACACACCCAATGAGGTTGGCCGCGTTCGTATCGGCAAGCAACGCGCCAGCCACGCGTGCGGCGCTCGAGCGTCTACCAACCGCCATCGTGGAACCCGCAGTTCGGCAGCACCATGGCCTGCAGGAAGTACGCCAGCATGAAAGCCAGCAAGAGAAGAGTGATAAGCCTCGCCTTCATTTGTTCACCCCCCTTCGCTGGTTAGAAGTGGAAGTCCTGGAGCGCCTCTGCCGCCATGCGGTAGAGACGAGCTGCGACCTGATCCTCGCCCCGCCTCGAGGCCAGATCCCCTTGAGCGATCCACGCCGCGGCCCTATGGCTCGCGGAAGACAACTGGTCGAAGCTTGATTCAGCGGCGGCGAACGCGTCACCTGCTTCATCCAAGTGCCCCTGCTCCATCAGCGCGCGACCGAGCACGAGCTGTGCGTTTCCGACCTCGCTGAGCACGTCAACGCGATCTCCGAGGAGTTCTAGCGCCTGACGGGCCTGATGTTCTGCGAGCGGAAGTTGCCCCGTTCGAAGGTGTACCTGGGCGAGCGAAGACACCGCATAGGCAGCATCCGTCTGGTTTCCGATATCAAGTGCGACGCGGAACGCGTCCTTCAGGAGAGCCTCTGCATGGTCCGCATGACCGAGCAGGAAATTCAGACCACCTAGGTTGTTGAGAAGTCGACCTACGTTTGCTTGGTCTGCAATCTCCTCGAAACAGCCCTTCGCCTGCTCCGCGTATCGGCGTGCGAGGATCCAGTGGCCGCTTCGCTCGGCCACCAGAGAGGCTTGGAAATAGACCTCGGCCAATGTGCGCTTGTCTGCGGCACCCTGGGCCAACTGCAGGGCGCGCTCGACGTCCTCGCGCGCCGCCTCCCAATCGCGCTGGAGGCGGTAGCAGCGAGCGCGGGCGCTGAGGACATTCGATCTGAGAAGGTCGCAAGGTAGGCCGGATCCCTCCGCCAACGCCAGAGCCTCATTGAAGAGGCCGATTGCGGTTGATGTACTCGCGAGCTTGAGACGACAGGCGCCAAGCCGGTACAGGATGTCGGCCCTGTCTACATCGGAGAACGTCGGGCCTTCCGCGAGATCACGGGCACGACTAAGGGACGAAATGGCCTGCTTGACGTCGCCGTTCCGCATGCGGGCCCACGCTTCGCCGGCCAGCATCCGCACCTCAAGTTCGGCCGAGCCCGTCGCGAGGACGGCGTTGCCGATCGCCTCGTACTCGCTGATGGCCTCCGGGAAGCGGTCCGACTCGCTCAGAGCAGCGGCGCGAGCGAGCACTGCCTCGATGCGCTCGCGCTCGTCCGCGGAGACACCGTGTTCGAGGAAGGCGGGATCAACTTCAAGGCGGGCCGCCAGCCACTCGATCGTCTCGCGTGTCGGCCGCGTCTTGCCCCGCTCGATCTGGCTGACGTACTCCTTCGAGAACCGGGTCCCGGCGAGGTCCGTCTGAGTCAGGCCCGCGCCAACACGGAGCTGGCGGACCCGCTCGCCCAGGTCAGCGGCGCGCCCGCCGAGCTGATCCCGCTCGTCTCGCTTGGCGCTGATTTCTGTGAGTTGCTGTTGCGACAAAGCCGTCGGAGTCTCTCAAGACCTGGCCATTCCGGCCACGTTTCCCTGCCCTAACGGGGGACAGCGAGCAAATGAAGTATACGGTGGAGCAAATCACTTCACAACTCTACTTGACAAGCAGGCGTACCCCTCCTATAGTTCCGCCTACAGAGGAGCACCGCATCGCGCCACTTGACACCGGGCGTGGCTGGGCCGCAGAGCCATGAGCTTCGGATTTTGGCGCCTTCTCAAAGCGGTAGCTTGCCTCGCCAGGGGATTGCCCCCGGGGCCGCAGCCGGGGGTTTTCCCATGCTTGGACTCAGTCGTCTCGACCTCGAGCGAGGGACGAGGCGACTAGTCCGGCTAGCGGCTCCGCACTGGACTAACGGGCGCTAGGCGCCGACCTCAGCGAGGTCGCCCGCCTCTGCGTGCCGATAACGACGCACGGTCAGCACCGCGATCACAGCAGCTGCGAACGCGATGGCCGCGGCGACCTCCAGGGCGTGCTCGAATCCGTCTACGAACTGCGCCGTGGCACGCCTGTCAGTCGGCGGCACGTGGACATAGGACGCGACGATCGCTCCCATGATTGCGATTCCGAGTGAACCTCCGACTTGCCGCATGCTGTTCAAGACTGCCGAGCCAACTCCGGCCTTGTCCACGGGCACCGACCCCATCGCGGCCGCAGTTGTCGGCGTCATTGCGAGCCCCATCCCTAGCCCGCCGACGATGAGACCCGGAAAGATGTTCCAGAAATTAGAAGTGAGGTCGAGTCGGGAGAACAGCAGCAAGGAGATTCCCACGAGCGTCATGCCCGCGCCCATCAGCCATCGTGACCCGACCTTGTCCGAAACGCGACCGGCGAGCGGCGCCACCAAGATGATGAGAAGTGTCATCGGCAGAAACGTCGCGCCGGCCTCAGTCGCCGAGTAGCGCAGCACGTTTTGCACATAGAGCGACACGAAGAAGAACACGCCGAACATCGCAAGCGCGATGAGCATCATCGTTGCGTTCGCGCCGGCGAAGGTCGTATTCCGAAAGAGCGAGAGGTCGAGCATTGGAATCCGCTGCCGGAGCTCAAGCACGATGAACACCGCCAAGCCGATCGCTGCAATCGCGAACAACGTAAGAATCCGCCTGGATGTCCAGCCGTAATTGTTTGCCTCAATGAGTCCGTAGGTAAGCGCGAAGAGGGCTACCGCAGACGACACCAGTCCCGGCAAGTCGAGGCGTTGCTCGTGCGACGTGTCGCGGGACTCGGCGATCACCATGCGTGCAACAAAGATCCCAAGGACACCGACCGGCACATTGATGAAGAAAATCCAGTTCCAACTGATCTGCTCGGTGATGACGCCACCAATGAGAGGCCCGATTGCCAAGGCCATGGCCGAGACTCCCGCCCAGATACCTATTGCAGTGCCACGCTGCCGCGGCGGAAAGGTCGCGGTGATGATCGAGAGTGTCGCCGGGTTCATGAACGCCGCTCCCGCACCCTGAACCACGCGCGCGCCGATGAGCATGTTGGCATCGCCCGCAAGGCCGCATGCGAGTGAAGAGGCGGTGAAGACGGCGAGGCCGACGACGAAGATAAGCCGGCGTCCGAGCATGTCCGCGAGCTTCCCTCCCGTCAGCATCAGAACGGCGAAGGTCAGCGCATACCCGTTGACGACCCACTCGAGCTCGGAAATCGAAATCCCGAGGTCGCGCTGAATCGAGGGCAGTGCGACGTTCACGATCGTGTTGTCGAGCATGATCATGAACAGCCCGAACGAGACCGAGGCAAGAGTCAACCACTTCCGGTTCTCGGGTGCTAGCAGCCGCGTTCTCATATTTTGGTGACCTCTGGCTACGGTAGCTCGCGCACCGCCGGACGTGTCGAGACCAGGCTTCCCGTACGCTTGATGTGCTGTGTCCGAAGTGGTTTGGACCCCGAGCGACCGCACCGTTGAGCGGGCCAACGTAACTCGCCTGCAGCGCCTCGCCGGCGTCGGCGACTACTGGCAGCTCGTCAAGCGCTCGCAGGAGGACCCGGAGTGGTTCTGGCCCCTGGTCGTCGAGGATCTCGGACTTGAGTTCATGCGGCGATGGGATCGGGTTGTCGACACGACGCGCGGTCCGGAGTGGGCGACCTGGTTCATCGGAGGCAAGCTCAACGTCGCCTCGAACTGCGTCCATCGCTGGGCCGACTCTCCGCGGCGCGATGACGTCGGCGCCGTCTTCGCCGGAGAAGACGGCGCAAGGCGCGAGTGGACCTTCGCTGACCTTTCGGACGCGGTGACCCGTCTCGCAGAAGGACTGGTCTCGCTCGGCGTCCACGAGGGGGACGTCGTTGCGCTCTTTCTGCCGATGTCGCCCGAGGTCGCGATCGCGTCACACGCGTGCGCGCACATCGGCGCCATCCAGCTACCGATCTTTTCGGGTTTCGCTGCTCCCGCCGTCTCTGCGCGGCTGCAGGACGCTGACGCAAAGGTCGTGATCACCGCGGACGGGTCTCTCCGGCGGGGCCGAGAGCAGCCTATGAAGGCGATCGTCGATCAGGCCCTCGCATCGGCGCCGTCGGTCGAGCACGTGGTCGTTTGGAAGAGGCTCGGTTCTCAGGCACCGATGTCCGGGCACCGCGATGTCTACTGGGACGAGCTCGTCGACGGTTCGCCCGGCGTACTGGACCCGCGCGCATTGGACTCCGAGGCACCGTATCTCCTCACCTACACCTCCGGCACGACCGGCAAATCGAAGGGTGTGGTTCATGCGCAAGCCGGCTTCCTCGTTTCCATCGCTCGCGAGGTCGCCTATCAGGCAGACGCCCACCCGGAGGACATCCTCCACTTTGCAACCGATATG
This sequence comes from Actinomycetota bacterium, assembly GCA_046732435.1. GTDB lineage: Bacteria > Actinomycetota > Thermoleophilia > Gaiellales > Gaiellaceae > JALZFG01. Next base: position 21,282 of record JBKPNC010000141.1, on the reverse strand, counting down.
GGGTGGATCATGGGTCCATGGACGGTCGTCGGCGGAGGCGCCACCGGGTGCCGCATCGTTTATGCCGAGGGAGCGCCCGATTCGCCTCCTGACCGGCTGTGGGCGCTGACGGAACGAGAGCGCGTCTCCATCCTCGGTTGCTCGCCAACGCTCATTCGAGCCCTGGTCCCGCATGGCCCGCCGACCACGGACCTGTCGTCTCTCCGAGTCATCGTGACAACAGGCGAGCCCTGGAATCCGGAGCCGTATCGGTGGCTCTTCGAGAAGGTCGGGCGAGCCCGCTGTCCGATCATCAACTGCTCAGGGGGCACTGAAGTCGGCGCATGCTTTTTGTCTCCGACTCCCGTCATCCCAATCAAAGAGTGCTCGCTCGGCGGCCCAGCGCTCGGAATGGCCATGGACGTGGTCGACGGCGACGGCCGCCCCGTCCGCGGCGAGGTGGGCGAGCTCGTCTGCCGGAAGCCCTTCCCTGGGATGACGCGCGGATTCTGGCGTGATCCCGAGCGGTACCTCGACACGTACTGGCGGAAGTTTCCTGGTGTCTGGGTACACGGCGATTGGGCCTCCGTCGATGAGGACGGTTATTGGTTCCTCCACGGACGCTCGGACGACACGCTCAACATCGCTGGCAAGCGAATCGGGCCCGCCGAACTTGAGTCCGCGGCCGTTGCTCACCCAGCTGTCCAGGAGGCAGCGGCGGTCGGCGTGCCACACCCGGTCAAGGGCGAGGTGCCATGGATGTTTTGTGTTCTCGTTCCCGGGTATCCCGAGAAACAGGGCCTCGGCGACGAGATTGCTGCCACGGTCGCTCAGAATCTCGGGCGCGCGTTTCAGCCTGACCGTGTGGTGATCACCGAGTCGCTGCCGAAGACTCGCAGCGCGAAGATTGTGCGTCGCGCAATCCGCGGGTTGGTTCTCGGGATCGATCCGGGCGATCTCTCGTCTGTGGAGAATCCTGACGCGCTCAGTCGAATCTCCGAATCGTTGTCAATCTGACCTATCACATCGAAGCTTCAGCGCAAAAGCTCGGGACGCCATGACCGCGTTGCCCTTTCGCGTATACATTCCGGCTGACATCGCGAGAGGACGGGAAGCCATCTCACTACGTTTTAGCGTCAGCAGGACCGTGCCCAAATCAAAGTAAGCGCCTGCGCGTTCGTTGAGGTGGTCTGTTCTCTCCGCCACTTCGGTGGCCTTTTGGGCGAGCTCAACCGCTGTGGCATCTTCGCGCCTGGCGAGAATCTTCGCGCGAGTTCCCGCATTCCACACAGCGACGATTGCGTCGCTCGAGCCGGCGCTTTCCGAAAGGTCAAGCATCTCGGTCGCTTCGGTCAGTCGATCTTGAGAATACAGCGCCTGGCTGAGCATCGAAGTGACACCACCGGTGTACCATTTTTCACCCAGCTCCTCTAGGATCGCGAGAGCGCCCCGCAGAGACGTTTCGGCCCGCGATGGTTCGCCTGCGAGCAACTCAACTACGCCTTCAAAAACACGCATGCCGGCTGCTGCGGCGCGGAGGCCGAGATCCTCGAGAATTTCGCTGTCGCGCTTGATGTACGAGCGCGCAAGCGTGAAGTCGCCGCGCATCGCCTGCAGCACAGCCAAGTGCCGGTAGGCACTTGCTTCGACTCGGAGTGGCAAGCGGCCAGTTAGCAGTCGCTCGTAGCGCGGAATCGCCGCCTCTGCGGATCGAGGACCCCACATCCAGGCCGCAAAGAGGATTCGCAGCGACATATATTCGACGCGCGAATGCGATCCGTCTTGAATCTCTACCAACCCGCTAAGCAAGTCCTCCGCCTTGGCGGCTTGGCCAGCCGAGAGATACAGGGATGCAAGAAGAGCCTGCGCCCGATCAAGGTACGCATCGCCACCATCTGCCAAGGCGAGAGCGTTCAGTGTGCGCTCGATCTCGGCCAAGCCATCCTCAAGCGTCACTGAGGGATCCGACTTGAGCCTTAACAACTCGAGGAGCAACGAGGTAAATACCTTAAGTGCCTGATCGCCAGTTGCCTCAGCGAGCCTTAACCCTTCGAGGTATCGACTTCTGGCGTTTTCCAAGTCACCGATCTGCTCAAGGTCCACGCCGATGTCTACGACTACACGTCCGCGCAAGCGATCTTCGGATTCCAGGAGGTTGAATGCGCGCGAGAGTCGGTCGACGCGCTCCGGTATGCCGGCGGGACCGACTTCGCGATCACGGCCCGCGGCTAAGAGGTGGGCAGCGCGACGCGCTAACTCGCGTCTCTTCGCCCCATGCCGCGGTGCTTGATACCTACCGAGTAGATACGCTCTCTCCAGATGATGACCCGCCTGTCCTGACGCGTCGCCGCCTCGATCCTGCCCCTCGAGCCAGGTGGCGAACTCCTCGTGCAGCCTTGCCCTTAAAGCCGGACGGAGGCTCTCGTATGCGGCATCCCGTAGGAGCACGTGGCGAAAGCGAAATCCCTGACTCTCGTCTTGCCCTAACTCCGGACGTAAGAAATCGCGCCGCGTTAGCTGCCGAAGTACCGGCATGATCCCGCCAGAAAGTCCGCGCCCTATGAGCGCCTCGATTGCTAGCAACGAGGGCTCGCGTCCAATTACGGCCGCTCTCGAAAGAACTAAGCGCTCCTCTTCGCCCAAAAGAGCAAGGCGCTCCTCTAAAATTGCTCGAATCGACGATGGGATCGGCAGATCTGCGCTGCGACCATCGCGAGCAAGGGCGGTCATCTCTTCAATGAAGAGGGGATTACCTTCGGCGAATTCCAATATCGTTGAGCGTTGCGGCTCGACCACACCCTTCGATCCGGGTAACGCGTCCAGCAGACGAGAGGCATCCGTCTGGTTTAATGGATCGAGCGTGAGCGAAACGGCGTTGGCCTTGCCGCCGCCCCAGGATGGCCGTTCGTCCAGCAACTCGTGGCGGGCCAAGCAGACAACAAGAAGCGGCACCTCCTCCGACCATTCTGTTAAGTAGTCAATGAAGTCGAGAAGGAGGCCGCTCGCCCACTGGACGTCGTCGAATACGACGACGAGGGGTCGGCGAGCAGCCACCACCTCAAAAAGGCGCCGTGCCGCCCACTGGATGTCCTCCCACTCTCCAGTCTGCCCGGGTGTTACTAGGCTCGTTAGGTGTCCGCCGATTCGTGCGGCGGCAGCGCCGCCGCCAAGGTAGCGTGTTATCGGACGCATACTCGTGCCGCCTGCGATCTGACGGACGATTTCAATCAGCGGAGTGACCGCGAAGCCTTCGCCGTGTTGCACGCATCGACCTATTGCTGTTTCTGCTTCTGGCTGGACTTGGCCAAGTAGTTCCTGGACGACTCTCGATTTGCCAATCCCCGGTCCGCCGACGAGCGTCACGAGATGACAACTCGAACGCGACTTAACGGACTGGAACGTCTGGTGGAGATGAGCGAGTTCTGCGTCTCGTCCAATGAGGCGGGACGGTGGTAGTTCGGATGCCGGCTTGGCGCTAAGTTCGAGGAAGCTGAGTTCGGACTGCTCGAGCCGTGGATCCTGCAGCAGGATCCCGGTCTCGAGTCGGCGTAGGGCTGGGCCTGGCTCGATTCCGAGTTCGTCGACTAGCGACCGGCGTGTCTTGCGGTACACGTCGAGCGCATCGGCTTGGCGGCCCGCGCGGTAGAGCGCGAGCATCAACTGCCCCCGAAAGCGCTCTCGCAGCGGCTGCTCGACTACGAGCTGTTCGAGCTCGGGAACGAGCTTGGCGTGGTCACCGACGGCGAGATCCGCGTCGATGCGATCCTCCAGCACCAGGAGTCGTTCCTCTTCGAGGCGCTTCGTCTCGGCCGGCGCGAACCGCTCCGGGTCGAGGTCTGCCAGGACCGGCCCACGCCAGACATCAAGCGCGGCTCGGAGCAGTCGCGCCGCCTCGACCGCGTCGCCGGCCGAAAGAGCGTCCCTTCCTTCAGCAGCGAGCTCCTCGAACCGCTCGATGTCTCGTTCGCCCTCGTCCAGCCGGAGCATGTATCCCGAGCCGTGCGTGACGATGCGGGACCGCCCAAGCACCTTGCGCAGCCGCGAGACGTGAGCCTGGAGCGTGTTGCCGGCCGTCTCCGGCAACCGCGTCCAGAGATCGTGCATGAGCTCGTCCGACGGGAGGACGTCGTTGGGGTTGAGCAGCAGGATCGCAAGAAGCGCCCGCTGTTTCGGGCCGCCGAGGGCGATCGCCTGCCGGCCGTCGAACACCTCCAGCGGACCGAGAAGTCGGAAGTCCACGAGCGGCCTTGTACCACACGAAAAGTGCCCTGTCTGCTGGCTTTTTCAGGCATCTGTCAGTGGGATGTCAGACGCCCGCGAGGCGCCTCGACGATAGTTCCGGCTCTGCGGACGACCGGAAAAAAGGAGGCACGAGTGGCGATGGCAGGCGACACCCGCTTCACGGAACGTCAGCGGCAAGTGGTCGAGCTGATCGCGGCCGGCTGCTCGAACGATGAGATCGGGCGGCGGCTCGGCATCTCGCCGCGCACCGCGAAGGCGCATTCCGATGTTCTGCGGCAGAAGCTCGGAGTGCGGAAGCGACGGCAGATCCCTGCGGCGTATCGGCTGATGACCGGAGAGGACCCGCTCCTACCGGACACGATTCTGCGGGGAGAGGTGCTCCGACGGCGGTTCGAGCGCGCCGAGGATCTCGATCTTCGGATGTCGAGAATGTCTTTGCACTAAGGCTCGAGCAGTTTTCGCCCTTGGGGCGAAAACTCGTTAGACTGGCTGTGTGAGGATCGCGCTGGCCCAGATCAATACCGTGGTCGGCGACCTCGAGGGCAACCGCAGGTGCGTCCTCGAGCGGCTCGAGAGCGCGCGCGAGGCGGGCGCCGAGCTGGTGCTCTTCCCGGAGCTCGCGCTCACCGGGTACCCGCCCGAGGACCTCCTGCTCCGGCCGGGCTTCATCCGCGCGGCGCGGCGTTCGCTCGACCAGGTCGCGCGCGAGACGCGTGGGCTCGTCGCGCTCGTGGGCACCCCCCAACTTACGACCGACCTCTTCAACGCCTGCGCAGTCTGCGCCGATGGAGAGGTCAAGAGCATCTACCGGAAGCACTTCCTGCCGAATTACGGCGTGTTCGACGAGGACCGCTACTTCGCCTCCGGCGACGACCTTGTCGCGGTCCGCCTCGGCGACGTCCTCGTCGGGGTCACGATCTGCGAAGACATGTGGCAACCGGGCCCGCCCGCCGCCGACCTGGCCCTCGCCGGAGCGCAGCTCGTCGTCAACCTCTCGGCCTCGCCGTTTCATCTCGGCAAAGATCGCGAGCGCGAGGAGATGTTCGTCGCTCGCGCAAGGGACAACGTCTGCTTCGTCGCGTTCTGCAACGCCGTCGGCGGGCAGGACGAGCTGATCTTCGACGGCCACTCGGTCGTCCTCGACGACGACGGCCGGGTCCTCGCACGTGCGCCCGGCTTCGAGGAGGCGCTACTCGTCGTCGACGTCGACCCGACCGTCGCGGTCGGCCGGCGGCTTCGCGATGTCCGGCGGCGTGCTCTCGCACGCGATCGCGGCCGGCTGCCGCCGATCGAGACGATCGACGCGCAACCGATGTCCGCTTCGCGAAACGGACGAGCGGCCGCATCGATCTCGCCGCTGCTCGACGACCTCGAGCAGATGCGCCAGGCGCTCGAGCTCGGCCTCCGCGACTACGTGGAGAAGAACGGCTTCCGCGAGGTCGTCGTCGGCGTGTCGGGCGGCATCGATTCGGCGTTGACCGCCGCGCTTGCCGTCGAGACGCTCGGACCGGAGCGCGTGCACTGCATCTCGATGCCCTCGCGGTTCAGCTCGGACGCGACCCGCCGTGACGCGAGGCGCCTCGCAGAAGGCCTCGGCGCCGACTTCCTGGAGCTGCCGGTCGAGCCGGCGATCAAGGCCTTCGAGGAGGTCCTGCAGCCTGCGTTCGGAGGCCGCGACCGCGACCTCACCGAGGAGAACCTGCAGGCCCGAACGCGCGGCGTCCTTCTGATGGCGCTCTCGAACAAGTTCGGCTGGCTCCTGGTCGCTACCGGCAACAAGTCGGAGCTCTCGGTTGGATACGCGACGCTGTACGGCGACATGGCTGGAGGGTTCGCGTTGCTCAAGGACGTGTACAAGACGGACGTCTTCCGATTGGCCCGGCATCTGAACGACCGGGCGGGCCGCGAGGTGATCCCCGCGTCGATCGTCGAGCGGGCGCCCAGCGCCGAGCTTCGCGCCGACCAGCTGGACGAGGACTCGCTACCGCCCTACTCGAAGCTCGACCGGGTGCTCGAGGAGTACGTCGAGCTCGACCGCTCGCGCGAGGAGCTCACCCAGGACGGGTTCGACAATGACATCGTCGAGCGGGCGCTCGCGATGATCGACCGCGCCGAGTACAAGCGCCGGCAGGCGCCGCCCGGCGTGAAGCTCCGTCCGAAGGCCTTCGGACGCGACCGTCGGACGCCGATCACCAACCGCTGGCGCGACTGACCGCGCCGGCGTCCGGGCCTGAGCGTGAAGCCGCTAAGCTAGGCGCCAACGCGCCCGTAGCTCAGGGGATAGAGCGCTGCCCTGCGGAGGCAGAGGTCGCATGTTCGAATCATGCCGGGCGCACAACCTCCGCCGAGCGAGCGGTCCCACCGCCGGCCACGTTCATGACAGCCTCTCCGGGTACCTCGCGGCGGACGAACGCGAGCGCCAGAAAACCCCCCTCGTGGCGCGGTGCGGCACTCGTCACGCGTCCGACCGATTTGCCGTCGAGCAGGAGCTCGGCGTCGTAGGGCGGCGGCTCGTCGCCGTCGAGCGCCAGGATGCGAAGACCCCGGTTCGCACGTCCCCGGTAATGCAGACGGGCGATCGGTTCCTGTCCCGGGTAGCAACCCTTCGTCAGGCTCACCGCACGGTCGACGAGGCCGGCCTCGGCAGGGAGTACACGGTCGTCGATCTCCCGGCCGTAGAACGGCGTCCCTGCTTCGATGCGCAGCAACTCGACGTCGTCGTCCGCCAGTCGCGCCGCCTCCGGCGGCGGCATGGCATCGAGCACCTCCCACGCTGTGACGCCGTAGTCGGGCGTCGCGACGCAGGCAGCCGAAGGCCGCTCATCGGCGAACAGCACGTACGAGTCGTGGCTCTCGACCTCGATCTCGACCTTGGCTGCGAACCGCAGGCGGAGCAGCCGGGTGCTGACGGTGTCCGCGAGCTCCGGCTCGGTGATCAGCAGGAAGTCGTTTTCGGCGCGGCGGAAGACGCGCAGCGGCGCGATCACGCGCGCCTTGGGGGTCAGCAGCAACGCGTCACAGGATTCGCCGGCCGGGAGCGCTTCCACATCGTTCGAGACGATCCGCTGGAGAAAGCCCGCGGCCTCAGGCCCGCGCACGCCGACGAAGCCGCGCCGGCGGCGGGCAAACGCCGGGAAGGTCACGGAAACCACCGCAGATAGTCTAGAAACGGGATGGCGCTCTTCCGGTCGAAGGCCGAGCAGAAGGTGCTCGACGCGGGTTACGACGCGGCACGACTGCCGCCCGGCCAGTACCTCACCGAGAAGTGGCCCGTTCTGCACGCGGGCACGGTGCCGAGAACCGACCTCGCGACCTGGGAGCTCCGCGTGTTCGGCGAGGTCGAGAACCCGATCACGCTCAGCTGGGACGAGCTACAGGCGCTCCCGAGCACCGAGGTGACCGTCGACATCCACTGCGTGACCCGCTGGAGCCGATTCGACACGAGCTTCAAAGGCGTGCACTGGCACGAGCTCGCGAAGCTCGTTCGTCCGCGGCCGACCGCGCGATTCGTGGTCGCGCATGCCGAGCAGGGCTTTACGGCGAACGTGCCGCTGTCGGCGATCGAAAATGACGAGGCGCTCCTCGCGTACGACGCCGACGGCGAGCCGCTGACGCCTGATCACGGCTGGCCGCTTCGCCTGGTCGTCCCGGCCAAGTACTTCTGGAAGAGCGCCAAGTGGCTTCGCGCCCTCGAGCTCCTGGATCACGACCAGCCGGGTTTCTGGGAGCGCTACGGCTACCACAACGAGGCGGACTTCCGGCAAGAGCAGCGCTACGGCTTCTAGGCGCCGATCGCGGCGGTTTGGCGTTTCGAGCCGCGGAAAGGACCGTCCCGCTCTTTCGGAATCCGATGGACAGGAGGCCCTCATGAGAGAGCTCTTCGCGCGCGCTCGCTGGCTGACGCTGGCCGCTGCCGTCGTTGCAGCGGTCGTGATCGTCCCGAGCGCGCTCGCGCTCAACCCCGATACCCTGGTGACGGTCGGCAGTCCGCCTTCGCCGTTCTCGCAGAACAAGCAGAACGAGCCGGCCGTGGCCGTCGACGCAGCTAATCCGAGTCTGGTCGTTGCCGGAGCCAACGACAACATCGACATGGAGGCCTGCAACGTCGCGGCCGACAACACGTGCCCGTTCACGCCGGGCGTCGGGGGGTCCGGGGTCTACTTCTCGTTCGACTCCGGCACCACGTGGAGGCAGCCGACGTACACCGGCTGGACGGCTCGCGACTGCCTCGGTGTTCCCGGGCCCGGCGACACGTGCTCGGCGCACTTCGGGCCGATCGGGACGCTGCCCTGGTACTACGAGAACGGCCTCGTCTCCGACGGTGACCCGGCAGTCGGGATCGGGCCGAGGCCGGGACCGGACGGCTCGTTCTCGTGGGCGAACGGCCCTCGCGTCTACTACGCGAACCTGACCTCGAACTTCGCGAGCCAGCGGTCCGAGTTCGCGATCAAGGGGTTCGAGGCGATCGCCGTCTCTCGCACCGATAACCCGGAGGCGGCGGCCTTCGACGTCAAGGGCGCGTGGATGCCGCCGGTCATCGTTTCGAAGCAGAACGCAGCCCTCTTCTCGGACCACGAGCAGGTGGCGGTCGACGACGCCGAGTCGAGCCCGTTCTTCGGCAACGTCTACATTTGCAACGCGGCGTTCCGGAGCCAGGAGCGGTCGGGGAACGCCCTGCCCGAACCCATCGTCCTCAACGTCTCGACCGACGGTGGAGACACCTGGAAGTCCCATCAGTTGACGTCGGCCGTGAACAACATCCAGACCGGCGGCCGTCAGGATTGCCAGGTCGACACCGACAGCCAGGGAACCGTGTACGTCTTCTGGGACGGCACCGACCAGCGAACGGGCCAGTTCGGCATCTTCATGATCCGTTCGTTCAACGGCGGGAAGTCGTTCGAGCGTCCGGCCCGCTTCGTGACCGCGGTCGTCCCGACGGGACTCCCGGACTTCGCCAACTCCGGCAGCTTCACGATGGACGGGATCGCGGGCGCGCGTGACGGCGTCACGCCGAGCGTCTCGATCGCGAACGGCGCCCCGTCGGGTGCTGACGCGACCGACACGATTGCGCTCACGTACGGCGAGGGCCCGACGCCGTCGGTTGCAAACCCCGGGCCGAACGAGAAGGCTCAGGTCCGGCTCTCGTTCAACCACGGCGTGACCTGGACCGCTCCGGTCAACGGCGCGGAGCCGATCGATCGGCCGATGTTCCCGGCCATCGCGATCTCGCCGGACGGCACGGACCTCTACCTGACGTACGACGCGTTCCTCGAGCCCTGGCAGCCGACGACGGCAACGCCGCGGCCGATGTTGGGCGTCGTGGGGCATGCCGACGTCTCGCCCGCCCCGGCCTTCTCGACGCTGCACCGCGCACAGCCGGGAGACTCTCGCGGCTCGAGCCAGAACAACCTCGTCGCGGGGTTCCTCGGCGACTACAACTACGCGGTGGCAACGCGGGACTTCGGCCTCCTCGTCTGGAACGACGTTCGCAACGCAGCGGACTGTCCCGCGATCGACGCGTACCGACAGTCGATTGCGGACGGCTCGCCGATCGCAGCACCGGCACCGGAGCAGGACTGTCCCGCCACGTTCGGTAACACCGACATCTTCGGCGGGTCGTACGCCGACCCGACGCCGTAGCTCGACGTAGATCCGAGGGGGTGGCCCCGGCCACCCCCTCGCCATCCCGGGGTTAGGCTGGCCGCCACGGACGGCGAGCCACCACAACAGCGCGACCCACGGCTTCGCGAGCTCGGTCTCCGGATCGGCGGGCTCGACGCCGGGCGCGCGGACGCGATCACGGACGTGCCGGGGATCACTGTCGGTCACGTGACCGTCTGGCGTGACGAGCCGGACCCGCCGGCCGGCCGCGGCATCGCGCGCACGGGCGTCACCGCGATCGTCCTGGGCGACCCCGGAGACCTGTTCGGTCGGCCGGTGCCGGCCGGGGGAGCCGTCCTGAACGGGGCGGGGGAGATGACCGGTTTTCTCGCCGCCGCCGAATGGGGGCTCGTCGAGACGCCGGTCTACCTCACCTCGACGATGGCGGTCGGTCGCATCTTCGACGGCGCCGTGGCGGCCGCGGTCGGTGCCGATCCGCGCGTCGGCGTCGAGGACGTCGTCATCCCCGTCGTGGCGGAATGCGACGACAGCGGGCTGAGCGACCCGCGCGCCGTCCAGGTCGAGTCGAACGATGCGGGCCGGGCCCTTGCGGAGGCAAAGGGCGGCCCCGTCCCCGAGGGAGCGATCGGAGCCGGCACAGGCATGAGCGCCTTCGGCTGGAAGGCGGGCATCGGAACGGCCAGCCGCCTGGTCCCCAGCGTGGGCGCAACCGCCGGCGTTCTGGCGCTCGCGAACCTCGGAGGCCCCAGGGAGATCCGGTTCGACGGCGTCCCCATCGGCCGGCTTCTACCGGCTCCGGTTGAGCACCGCAGGCGCGCCGGCAGCTGCATCGTCGTCCTCGCGACGGATGCTCCTCTCGGTCCCGAGCAACTGAAGCGCCTTGCGCGGCGCGCCGCCCTCGGGCTCGGACGAGTCGGCTCCGTTGCGCACCACGGAAGCGGCGAGATCTTCCTCGCGCTCTCGACAGGCGCGCGCCGGCCACGAGACGCTGCACGGGCCGCGACGCTCCCCGACCGGGCGCTCGACGAGCTGTTCCCGGCGGTCGTCGATGCGACCGAGGAGGCCGTCCTCAACGCCTTGTGGGCCGCGCCCGACGTGGTCGGCAGAGACGGCCGGCTCGTCCGCGGAATCCCCCACGACGCCGTGCTCGAGCTGCTTCGCGCCCACCGGCAGCTCGGCGAATGAGCCCGCTCAGCTCACGATCGTCCGGCTCTGCTCGCGAAGGTACTGGTGGAGGTAGTAGGGACCGCCGCCCGCCTTGCCGTTGGTTCCGCTCGCCTTCCAGCCACCGAAGGGCTGCATTCCCGGCCAGGCGCCGGTCGTGGCGCCGGCGCGGCGGTTGACGTAGACGACGCCCGCCTCGATGCGGTCGAGAAAGTTGGTGATCTCCTGCTCCTCACGGCCGAAGAAACCCGCGGTGAGCCCGAAGCGCGTCGCGTTCGACCGCTCGATCGCCTCGTCGAGGTCGCCGACCCGCCGGACAGCGATCAGCGGGCAGAACAGCTCGGTTGCCCACAGCCACGAGTCGTCCGGCACGCCGACGACCGTCGGCTCGACGAAGTGGCCGCGCTCGAGTCCATCGCCGGTCGCACGGCTTCCACCGGCGAACACCTCGCCGCGCGCAGAGGCTTCGCGGACGGCGCCCTCAAAGCGCTCGACGGCAGTCGCGTCGATCAGGGGTCCGACGAACGTCTCTTTCCGCGTGGGGTCCCCGACGACGAGCGCTCGCGCACGCGTGGCGAGGCGATCGATGAACTCGTCCGCGACCGCTTCCTCGACGTACGCCCGCGAGGCGGCAGAGCACTTCTGGCCGGCAAGCCCGAAGGCCGAACGGGCTGTGCCCTCCACGGCCGTGTCCAGGTCGGCCGAGGCCGCGACGACGACTGGGTTCTTCCCTCCCATCTCGCAGACGACAGGCTTCGGATACGCCTTTGGGAAGCGCCGGTAGACCTCCGTTCCGACCTCGACCGACCCGGTGAACGTGAGCCCGTCGACGCCGGCATGCTCGACCAGCGCCGCGCCGACCGTCTCTCCGGGGCCCGTCAGCACGGAGAGCGCGGACTGTGGAACTCCGGCCTCGTGGAAGCACCCGAGCACCTTGAGGCCGCACAGCGCGCCGACCTCCGACGGCTTCGCGACCACCGTGTTGCCGGCGGCGAGCGCCGCACCGACCGGGCCGGCGACGAGCGCCATGGGGTAGTTGAACGGGCTGATGACTGCCCACACGCCGTACGGGCGGAGCACGTCGACGGTCTCCTCGCTCGGCGACAGCCGCTGCATCGGCGCCACGAACCCGTCCGACTCGGCGAGTTGATGGGTGTAGTAGCGGATGAGATCCGCCGACTCCTCGACGTCTCCGAGCGCCTCGAGACGCGTCTTCCCGACTTCGAGAGACATGAGCGCGGCGAGCTCGCTGCGGCGCTCCGAGATGAGGTCGGCGGCGCGGTCGAGAATCGCGGCCCGCTCCTGCCACGCCGCCCCGGACCAGCCGGAGGCGGCCTCGCGCGCTGCCCGCACCGCATCGTCGACGTCTTCCTCGCCGGCGACCGCGAACTCCCCGATCGTTTGGGTCGTATCGATCGGCGACGACGTCCGGTACGCCGAGCTGCCGGCGCGCTCCTCGCCCGCAACGAGCGAGGCATGGCGCTCGCCGAGCCAACCCGCCGCCGCCTCCAGGCCGCGGTTGAACTCCGCGTCCACACGCTCGTCGTCCGCGCTCAGCGTCGCGTAGGTAATCCGGAACCCTGTTTGCGTCATCGTTCCTCCCTGGAGCGCCCGCTTCCCCTGGCGACGGTACAGTCAGCCGCGTGGCGACCGCGTCGAGAAGCGGCACCCTGCCGTGGAGCTGGTACTCCGATCCCGACGTTCTTCGCCGGGAGTACGAGGGCATCTTCGGACGGTTCTGGCAGTACGCGGGCCACCTCGGAGAGCTCTCCGAGCCGGGCTCCTTCGTCGCTACACGGGTCGGGCGCCTTCCGGTGCTGCTCGTCCGCGACCGCGAGGGCGAGCTGCGAGGCTTCGTCAACGTGTGCCGCCACCGCGGTTCGATCCTCGTCGAGGGAGCGGGCCGCCGCGAGACGATCCAGTGCGCTTACCACGCATGGACGTACGGCCTCGACGGCTCGCTCCGGGCAGCTCCGCGGAGCGACCGCGAGCCCGGATTCGAGAAAGACGAGCTCGGTCTTGTGCCCGTGCGGGTCGACACGTGGGGGCCGTTCGTCTTCGCCAACCCCGACCTCCACGCGCCGCCGCTTCGTGATCACCTGGGCGCGCTTCCCGGCCTGATCGCGGCCGACCGCGTCGAGCTCGACGGGCTCGTCTTCCGGAACCGCGTCGAGGTCGAGTACGACGCGAACTGGAAGGTGTGCTGCGAGAACTACCTCGAGTGCTACCACTGCTCCGTCGCGCACCCGTCGTTCTCGAAGGCGATCGATGTCGCTCCCGACGCGTACTCGCTCGAGACCGAGCGCTGGTTCTCGAGCCAGTACGGCGAACCGCGCGACGGCGGTGGAGGGATCTACGACGCCGTCGGCGAGGTGGCGCGGGGCCAGTTTCATTACCTGTTTCCGAACACGCTCATCAACGTCATGCCCGGACGGCCGAATTTGTCGATCGGCCCGGTGATTCCGACGGCTCCGGAACGCACCTACCGCTTCCTCGACCACTTCTTCGCCCCGGACGTCGACGAGGAGTGGATCGACGGGTACATGGAGCTCGACAACCAGGTCGGCGCGGAAGATCGAGCGCTCGTCGAGCGGGTCCAGCGCGGCGTGAGTTCCGGGGCGCTCGAGGGCGGCGTGCTCATGCCGCGTTCCGAGCGGCTGATCGCCCACTTCCAGGCGCTCGTCGCCGAGGTGCTCGGCGAGGTCGACTAGATCGAGCCGGACAGCGCGTCCGCCAGGTAGCCGTCAAGATCCCGTTCCGCGGCTGCCAGCACGTGACGGATCCAGGCCGCCCGCTCGTGCGCGACGACGCGCAGGTCCCAGACACAGGCGATCGGATCCTCAGACGTTGCCGCCCGCAGCTCGGCCGGCTCGTCGGCCGTCGAGAAGAAGACGTGGTGGTGAAGCTCGTTCTCCTGCTCCCACCAGTCCACGAACACGAAGTTCCCACCGTGCCCGTCGTGGATGCCCAGAAACCCCACGCCGTACCGCGTTCGCGTAACGGCCGGCGACGGCAAAACCCCGGCAATGACGGCCTCGGCGCCAGCCACGAGCTCAGGCCGGGCCTGCGCCCGCCCGTACGCGATCGAGTACCGCTTGATCCGCCACCCGTCCCGATGCCAGACGCCGAGGGACGTGACCGGGCGGGGTGAGTAAGGCTCGACTAGCTCCACGTCGATGGAGGAGCGTGCTGCATAAGCGGTCAAGTTCGGCCGGGGAGGGCTGGCCCTCCCTGGCCGAACTATCCCCCGTTGGGTCTTACATCATGTCGGGCATTCCACCGCCCGGCATGCCGGCCGCGGCCGGCGTCTTCTCCGGCGCTTCGGCAACGACGGCCTCGGTCGTGAGGATGTTCTTCGCGATCGAGGCTGCGTTCTGCAGCGCCGAGCGGGTCACCATCGTCGGGTCGATGATCCCGGCCGCGAAGAGGTCCTCGACCTCGCCGGTCTCCACGTTGAGACCGTGGCCCGCCTTCGCCCCGCGAACGCTGTTGACGACGACCGATCCCTCGAGACCAGCGTTGTCGGCGAGCTGGCGGATCGGCTCCTCCAGCGCGCGAACCACGATCGATGCGCCGGTGCGCTCGTCGCTCTCGAGCTCGTCGAGCTTGATCGAGCCGACGGCGTTCAGTAGCGCAACGCCACCGCCGGCGACGACGCCCTCCTCGAGCGCCGCCCGGGTCGCCTGGACGGCGTCCTCGACGCGGTGCTTCTTCTCCTTCATCTCGGTCTCGGTCGCGGCCCCGACCTTGATGACGGCAACGCCGCCGGCCAGCTTCGCGAGCCGCTCCTGGAGCTTCTCGCGATCGAAGTCGGAGTCGGTGTTCTCGATCTCCTGCTTCAGCTGCTTGATGCGGGCCTTGATCGCCTCGGCTTCGCCGGCGCCGTCGATGATCGTCGTCGTGTCCTTGTCGATGACGACGCGGCGGGCACGGCCGAGCTGCGAGAGCTTCGTGTTCTCGAGCTTGAGGCCCATCTCCTCGGTGATGACCTCGGAGCCGGTGAGGATGCCGATGTCCTCGAGCATCCGCTTGCGGCGGTCACCGAAGCCGGGCGCCTTGACGGCGACGGCCTGGAACGTGCCGCGCAGCTTGTTGACGACGATCGTCGCGAGCGACTCTCCCTCGACGTCCTCCGCCACGATGAGCAGCGGCCGGCCGGCCTGAATCACCTGCTCGAGCACCGGAAGGAGATCCTTGACCGCACCGATCTTCTGGTTCGCGACCAGGATGTACGGGTCCTCGAGGACCGCCTCCATCCGCTCGGCGTCCGTGACCATGTACGGGGACAGGTAGCCCTTGTCGAACTGCATGCCCTCCGTGAACTCGAGGTCGAGGCCGAGCGTCTGGCCTTCCTCGACGTTCACGACGCCGTCCTTGCCGACCTTCTCGATCGCGTCCGCGATGTTGTCGCCGATCTCGCGCTCGCGCGCGGAGATGGTGGCAACGCGGGCGACGTCCTCGCGGCCGTTGACCTCCTTGGACTGCTTCTTCAGGTTCTCCACGACCTGGTCGACGGCCTTCTCGATGCCGCGCTTTAGCGCCATCGGGTTGGCGCCTGCGGCGACGTTCCTCAGGCCCTCGCGGACGATTGCCTGTGCGAGCACCGTCGCCGTCGTCGTGCCGTCGCCGGCCACGTCGTTCGTCGACGTCGCGACCTCGCGCACGAGCTGGGCGCCCTGATTCTCGAAGACGTCCTCGACCTCGATCTCCCGTGCGATCGTGACGCCGTCGTTCGTAATCGTCGGCGCGCCGAACTTCTTGTCGAGCACGACATACCGACCCTTCGGGCCAAGCGTGACCTTGACCGCATCCGCGAGGATGTTGACGCCGCGCTCCAGAGAGCGACGCGCCTCCTCGTTGAACTTCAGCTCTTTGTGAGCCATTCGCTACCTCCGTCTCGTCTTTCGTCGTTAGGCCGCTGCGCCGGCCGGCTCGCGGTCGCCGACAACCTTGGCGAGCACGTCCGACTCGCGCAGGATCAGGTACTCCTCGGTGCCGATCTTGACCTCGGTACCGCCGTACTTCGAGAAGATGATCTCGTCCTGCGGCTCGAGGTCCATCTTGATGTACTCGCCGTCCTCGTCCCGCGGGCCGGGCCCCACAGCCAGGACGCGCCCGCGCTGCGGCTTCTCCTTCGCCGTGTCGGGCAGAACGATGCCGCTCGCCGTCGTCTCCTCCTCCTCGAGGACCTCGACGATGAGTCGGTCGCCGAGAGGCTGCAAGTTCATGCGCAACCCTCCTATTCTTTCTCACTTTGTGACAGGGTCTGGCACTCTCCCTCTTTGAGTGCCAACGAAGTATAGCCCTGGTAGTTCCCCGGCTGCAAGCTAACTCGTCGGTCGCACGGCTTCGGCCTCGGCGAGCTGTGTTACAAACCCGGCGTGCGGCGCGAGTTCTCGGCCGGCGGGGTGCTTGCCAGGCGTCTTCGGGGCGGCTGGTATCTCGCGGCGATCCGCCCCGCGGGTAAGCCGGAGGGCCTGTGGGCGCTGCCGAAGGGGAACATCGGCCCGGGCGAGAAACCCGACGAGACGGCGATCCGCGAGGTGGTCGAGGAGACGGGCGCCGAGGGAAGGCTCGTGGCGAAGCTCGGCGACGTCCGCTACGTGTACACGTGGGCCGGGGAACGGATCTTCAAGGTCGTGAGCTTCTACCTGCTCCGCTACACCCGCGGGCGCCTGGGAGCGCTCGAACCGCGGTACGCCCACGAGGTGGCGGAGGTTCGCTGGCTGCCGCTCGACGAGGCCCCCCGGCTGCTCGCCTACCGCGGCGAGCGCGACATGGCCGAGCGCGCACTCGCCGTGCTGCGAGACGAGGCTCTATGATTTCGCCCGCCGCAGGCTCGTGACGACTGATCCTATGTACGCGCTCAACTTCTACTCACCCCTCGTCGCCGACCAGCTGCGAAGTCGGCGGAAGACCGCAACGATCCGGCTCGGCGACAAGTCGGGCAAGTACAAAAAGGGAATGGTCGTTCAGGTGCTCGTCGGCAACCGGTTCGGCCCGAGGGAGCGGGTGTTCGACGCCGTCATCGACAAGATCGAGGTCAAGACGCTCGGCGAGCTCTCGCCGCGCGAGATCGAGCACGACAACCCGGAGATCCGCCGGCCGGAGGAGATGGCGACGTTCCTCAGCCAGCTCTACAACCGCGAGATCACCGAGGCGTCCACCGTCACCGTCATTCGCTTCTCGGAAATCCGCTAGAGCGAGATTTCCTTCACGGGGGAAGCCTTCGGCTCCCACCGTCCGCCTGGGCGGCGGCCGGCGGGGCCCATAGCACTATCCGTGCACCCCCTCCCCAGCTCCTGTCGCCTTCGGCTCGGTCGCTTTGAGCTGACGTGCTGCACCGGCGGGCAGAGCCCGCCTCCGGCAAGAGTGCTGACTACTTGCGGATGCGGACGCCAAAGAGCTCGGCCGGGCGGAGCTGGGCCCCGCAGGCCTCGCACTCGACGGCGAACACGGAGCTGAAGCGGGCGTCGCACCCCGGGCAGCGGGCGCGCATCTCACCGCTGCACTGGGGGCAGCGTGGCGGAAGATCCGATTCCCACTCGTCGAAGTAGCGCTGCGCGTACCCGCAGGCGAGGCAGAAGGCGACCCAGTCGCCGAGCGTCTTCCGACGCTCCTCCCGGAGCCAGTCGGCTGCCTTACCCATTCCGGACCAGTACTACCAGCGAGCCGGTCACCCGCCGGGTCTTGAAGCTCAGCTTCCAGCAGCCGGCGGTCGGTGGAGCGAATGCCGACGGAAACACGTGCTGCCCCGGGGAGTCCGACGAAGACGCCTCCTGCAGCTGCTCGGTGAACGTCCGCCCCGGAGGAGCGAGCCGCGTTCCGCGCACCGACAGCGAGGAGCCGACCCGATACCGCTTCGGCAGGAACCACGGGATCTTCTGCGAGAGGCCCGTCGCGCGATCACGGTATTGACCGACGTGGAGCCTGAACCGACCGTCCAGGATGTCGTAGTCGGAGTCGATCAGGCCTGTGAATGGCCCCGCGTGGACCCGATCGCCGTCGACCGGGACGGAGAGGCAGTGGAGGGTGGCCCTGAAAACGATCACTCTGCTGTAACCCGGACCGTCGATCTGGTAGCCGTAGCAGCCCCCTGTTCGGAGGCGTGTGGACGAGGCCCGATCCCCCGGGGCGACCAGCTTCAGCTCCTTCGACGGCACGCCGCCGCGGTCGAAGCGAACACGGTACGGCCCGTCCAGCTGCCTGCCGCGGACGAGCGCCCGTGCACCGTGCCGGGGCAACAGGAACCACAGCACTTTCTGGCCTCCCCACTTGCTGCCTGCGAAGGCGCTGTCGTGGGGAGGTGGGTAGTCGAACGTCAGCTCGGCCAATTCCGGCGCGCCGCCGAAGATCGGATACGCCGGTCCCGGGCCATACCCCTGCCCGACCCCGAGCGAGCCGAAGTCGACGCTCCTGTCCGGCAGGCTCGCCGGGCAGGTACCGCCGGGAGCGATCTTCGGGATGTGGAGCGGACGGCGGAGCGGCTTCCACACGTCGGACGGCGAGGAGAGCGCGGCTCCGGTGAGGCCGAGAACAACCGCGGACGAGACAGCCAAGGCGACGGCCTGCTTCATCGCACCCGCGGAAACTGTAGTCGCATGCGGTCGCTAGAGTTCATCGGGCGACCGTAACCCGACCGGGGGTAGCAGCTGCATGGCGATTGCGAGAGAAGCGGAGCCCGTCACTTCGCTGCGGGAGATCCACGAGGCGGGCCTCGATCGCGAGGATCTCCTCGGCATCTACAGGAACCTCCTCGTCACGCGGAGCATCGAGGAGCGCGGGCACATCCTCTACAAGCAAGGAAAGATTCCCGGCTCGTTCTATACGGGCCGCGGCAACGAGGCGGCATCGGTCGGAGTGGCGACCGCGATGGGACCCGAAGACGTCGGGACACCGCTGCACCGCGACATGGGCGTCCACGTCACGCGCGGCGTGGAGCCGTGGCGCATCTTCGCCCAGTACATGGGGCGCGCCGACGGGCCGACCGCCGGCAAGGACGGGAACGTCCACATGGCCGATTCCCGCCTCGGCCTGATCGCGATGGTCAGCCACCTCCCGGCGATGCTGCCCGTGGCAGTCGGCTGCGCGCTCGCGTTCCGAATTCGCGAGGAGCCTCGAGTTGCAGTCGGCTGGTTCGGCGAGGGAGCAGCCGCGCGCGGCGATACCCACGAGGGGATGAACCTCGCGGGCGTCCGCCGGCTTCCCGTCGTCTTCATCTGCGACAACAACCAGTGGGCGTACTCGACGCCGACGTACCTTGGTTATGCGACCGAGCATGTCGCCGACCGCGCCCAGGCGTACGGCTTCGAGGGCGTCGTCGTCGACGGCACCGACGTCCTCGCCGTCTATCGCGAGACGCGGCGGGCGATCGAGAAGGCGCGTGCCGGGGGCGGCCCGACGCTGGTGGAGTGCCTGACGCTCCGCATGGAAGGCCACGCCGTGCACGACGACGCCTTCTACGTTCCGCGCGAGCTCTTCGAGGAGTGGGCGCGCGCCGACCCGATCGAGCGCTATCGCACCTGGCTCCATCAGAACGCCGACCTCTCGGACGACGAGGAGAACGAGATCACGAGCGACGTGAAGCGCCTGCTGAACGAGGCGATCCGCCGCGCCGAGGAGTCGCCGCTCCCCGAACCGTCGAGCGTGACCGACGGGGTGTTCGCGTCGCAAGAGGAGCTCGACACACCGCACCACAAGTAATGGCGGAGCGCACCTATCTCCAGGCGATCTCCGACGGGCTCCGGCAGGAGATGCGAGCCGACAAGCGCGTGTTCGTGATCGGCGAGGACGTCGGCGTGTACGGGGGGGCCTTCAAGGTCACGCTGGGCTTCCAGGAGGAGTTCGGCGCCTGGCGCGTGATCGACTCCCCGCTCTCCGAGACCGCGATCCTCGGCGCCTGCACGGGATCCGCGATCATGGGCATGCGCCCGGTCGCCGAGATGCAGTTCGCGGACTTCATCTCCTGCGCGTGGGACCACCTCGTCACCGTGGCCGCAAAGCAGCACTACCGAGCCGGAACGCCGATCCCGATCACGGTCCGGCTGCCCTCCGGCGGCGGCTTCTCCGGCGGCCCGTTCCACTCGCAGAACCCGGAGAGCTCGTTTGCCCATATCGCCGGCCTGAAGGTGGTTTGCCCGGCGACGCCCGCGGACGCGAAGGGACTCCTCGCGACCGCGATCCAGGACGCAAACCCCTGTCTGTTCTTCGAACACAAACACCTCTACCGCCGAATCAAGGGCGAGGTTCCCGACGAGCGGTACGAGGTGCCGTTCGGGAAGGCACGGTTGCACCAGGAGGGATCTGACGTCTCCGTGATCACGTGGGGCGCGATGGTCTACACCGCGGAAGAAGCGGCAAGGCAGATCGCCGAGACGGACGAGGTCTCGGTCGAGATCCTCGACCTCCGGACGCTGATCCCGTGGGACAAGGAGGCGGTGCTTGCGACCGCCGCAAAGACGTCGAAGGTGCTCGTCCTGCACGAGGACACGCGCACCGGAGGGTTCGGCGCCGAGATCGCGGCCACGATCGCCGAGGAGGCGTTCGAGGACCTGGACGCGCCGGTGAAACGGATCGCCGCCCCTGACACACCGGTTCCGTTCTCGCCGCCGCTCGAGAAGGCATTCATCCCGCAGGTCGAGGACGTCGTCGCGGGACTGCGGGAGTTGGCGGAGTACTAAGGAGGCTCGCGTGGCCGAAACCGTTGAAGTCGTGATGCCGCAGATGGGCGTCTCCGTCTCCGAGGGGACGATCACCAAGTGGCTGAAGCGCGAGGGCGAGGAGATCCAGGCCGACGAGCCGCTGCTCGAGATCTCCACCGACAAGGTGGACACGGAGGTCCCGAGCCCGGGAAGCGGCGTCGTGGCGCAGATCCTCGCGCAGGAGGGGGAGACCGTCCCCGTCGGCACGAGGATCGCGCTGATCGGTGACGAGGCGGGCGCGCCGGTTGCGCCGGCAGAGCAGACACCCGCCGCACCGGTCGAGGAGGCGCCCAGCGCTTCCGGCGACGGCGCCGGCGAGACGCAGGCCGCTCCGGCCCCGCCGCCTCCGGCACCGCCGCAACCGGTAGCCGAGCCGAGCGGAAACGGCCGGACGTTCGTCTCTCCGGTCGTCGCGCGCATCGCTGCCGAGCACGGCGTCGACCCCGCCGCCGTCCCGGGGACGGGACGAGGCGGCCGTGTCACGAAGAAGGACATCCTTGCCTTCGTCGAAGGCGGCGCTCCAGCGCAGGCCGGTGCGGAGGCGCCGGCTCCCACGCAACCGGCCCCCCAACCG
>JBKPNC010000140.1:0-31225 GCA_046732435.1 Actinomycetota bacterium | reverse complement strand
GTGGTTATCACCTTTATTTAGTTTTTAGTGCTGCCCCACAGGTTGGTTATCGATTGGGCGGTTTCGGACTCGGTGTCGCCGCGGTCCCGGGATACCCCCGCCACCGCTCCCTGCGGCCGAGCCGAGCGGTCGTTCGCTGATCGAAGTCATCATGCCCCGGCGAAGCCGGGGCCGGACTTCGATCAGTTGTCAGAGATAGCCCATCGGGTCGACGGCCGAGCCGTTCACGCGCACCTCGAAGTGCACGTGCGGGCCGAAGCAGCGGCCCGTGCAGTCGCTGTACCCGATCACCTGTCCCTGAGCGACATGGGCGCCGGCGCTCACGGCGAACCCCTGCTGGTGGGCATACGCCG
Source organism: Actinomycetota bacterium (assembly GCA_046732435.1). GTDB lineage: Bacteria > Actinomycetota > Thermoleophilia > Gaiellales > Gaiellaceae > JALZFG01. The sequence continues at coordinate 30,872 of JBKPNC010000140.1, read as the reverse complement.
TCGCGAGCCCGTGGCCGTGGTCGACGACGATGACGTTGCCGTAGCCCTCTTCCCACCCCGCGACGATCACCGTGCCGGCCGCGACGGCGTGGATCGGAGTGCCGGAGGGAACCGCGATGTCGATCCCCTCGTGCATCCGGCAGATGCCGCCGAGGCAGCGGTAGCCGAACGGGCTGACGACCGGCCCGTTCACGGGCCAGATCAGGCCGCTCGACGACGGCGTGCCGGGCGAGTAGCCTCCGGAGGAGCCCGAGCCCGATCCCGAGCCGCTGGCGGACGCGGATGCTTCCGCGGCGCGGATCTGCGCCGCGATCGCCGCACTCGAGGCCTGGAGCGAATCCGCCTCGGCGAGCATCTCGCGCGTGCTCGACCGCAGGTTGGAGAGCGCCCCTTGCTGACGCCCCCTCGCCGCGGCAAGGGCACTCTGACGCGCGAGGAGCTCGTCCCTCGCGGCGCGCACCTGCGCCGTCTGGGCCGCGATCGTTCGGGTCGCCGAGGCGACGACCGCCTTCGTCTTCCGCGTCCGCACGCGCGCGACCCGCATCGCCGTCTTCGCGTCCTCGACCGAGGTCGCGATCTCCTCGTCCTGCAGGCCGATGTTCTGCAGGTAGTCCAGCCGGTCGAGCAGGTCGGAGAAGCTCGCCGACGAGAGCACGACCTCCAGCGTCCCGACGTCGTCCGACTGGTAGACGGCCACGAGGCGCTGGTCGAGGCGCTCGACGGCCGTCTTGTACTGCGCCCGCAGGAAGACGAGACGCTGCGTCTGCAGCTGGAAGAGGTCGGTGAGACGCTGGAGCTTCTCGCGGTGAAGCGCCAGGTCGCGCTCGTAGACCACAAGCCGGGCCGAGACGTCGCGGACCTGGGTGTTCAGGCCCTGGATCTGGCCGGAGACGCTCGAGATCTGGCTCTCGAGCGCGTTCTCCCTGGCCTTCGCGGCGTCGATCTTGCCGCGCAGCGTGGAGAGCCGCGAATCCACCGACTGCTTGCGGGAGTGGAGATCCGCAGCGGCGGACCCGGCGAGCGTCGCGACGGCGACCAGGGTGAGGATCGGGATGAGTAGACGGCGAGCCACGCCGAGTTCTGTTCGGCAGGGGTCCCGGGCGCCCTGCCGGCGTCGCTGAAGCGCTTGGAGCGGTTCAGGCTACCGGCTGGGTCGGCCGGCGTCGAGGGCGCGGCCCTCCGCGGGCGCGGCTGTTTCCTCGGGAAACGGCTCTGGTATCCGGGGCTGGGTCGGCGGATCTGCCTCCCCCGGCGGCGGATACGGCTCCGGGATCTCCGGCGGTTGCGGCGGATCGAGCTCGCCCGGCGGCGGGTACGGCTCCTGTGGCGGATCGGGCGGCTCGAGCGCGCGGAGGGTCTCGACGGCGCGGCGGCGAAGCGAGCCGACGAGCGCCCGATAGTCCTCGTCGGAGACCTTCCCCGTGCGATGGTCGAGCTCGAGCTCCTTCATCGCCGCCAAGGCGCGATCCCGCTCCTCCACGAGCTCTAGCCTACGCCTCGCGGCCCCGTCGAGGTCGTCGAGCCGGTCGTCGGCCGAGGGCTCGCGCAAGAACGGCCGCGCCACGAAGAGGACCGCGAGGACGGCGAGCGCCGAGCCGGCAAACACGACGTAGGCGGTCATGCGCGAACCACCGCACCAGCCTCGCGGTAGCGCAGCGCCAGCCGCCGCTGCTCGCGGGCGTCCGGCCACAGCGCGATCAGGGAGCCCGCCAGGAAAACGAATCCCGCGATCCAGATGAAGTTCACGAGTGGCTTGACTAGCATCTTGAGCTCGATCGCCTGGCTACGCGGGCTGACGCGCTGGACGACGAGGTCGACGTCCTCGGCGCGCAGCCAGTTCCTTCCGATTGCCATCTCGCTTGAGGTCTGCTGCTCGGCAGGATAGAAATTGCGGCCCGGCTGAAGGGTGCCGTCCGGGCGGCCGTTGTGGGTGACGGTCATCATTGCCCGTCCCTCGATCGCGTTCTGCGCGCGATGCTCACGCCAGCCGGTGTAGCGGACGGTATAGCCGGCCGCCGAGAGCGTCTGGCCCGGGCGCAGGGTCGCCTGCCGTACGGTGTCGTACGCGCTCGATCCCGCGATCCCGATCGCGAGCAGGACGATCGCCGCGTGCACGATGTAGCCCCCGTACCGCCGCCGGTTGCGGGCGACGAGCGACGTGAACGCCGTCGCCCACGGCTCGCCGGCGGTGGCCCGCCGTGCCACCGTCCCACGGGCGAACTCCTCCACGATCGTCGCGAGGACGAACGCCGAGAAGGTATAAACGATCAGGCCCGGAATCGACGAGCCGGCGCCGAACGCGAGCAACACGGCGCCGGTCGCGAGCGCGACGACCGTCGGCCAGAGGAAACTCCGGCGCAGGCCCTTGACCGACGCGCGCCGCCAGGCGAGCAGCGGCCCGAGCCCCATCAACAGCAAGAGCGGCAGCCCGAAGGCCCGGAGGAAGAAGTTGTAGTACGGCGGGCCGACCACCCGCTGCGTCCCGGTGAGCGCCTCCGAGAGCAGCGGGTAGACGACGCCCCAGAGCACGGTCAGGGAGAGCGCGACCAGCAGCAGGTTGTTGTAGAGGAAGCTCGCCTCGCGGGAGATCGGCGACTCGAGCTTCGTCTCCGAGCGCAGAATCGGCAGCCGCGAGAGAACGAGCGCGATCGCCGCCGCGGCGACCACGGCGATGAAGCCGAGGAACCAGGGCCCGATCGAGCTCTCAGTAAACGAGTGGATCGAGTTGAGGATCCCCGACCGGGTCAGGAACGTCCCGAACAGCGACAGCGAGAACGCCAGGATCACGAGCAGCATGTTCCAGACCTTCAGCATCCCCTTCTTCTCCTGCACCATCACCGAGTGCAGGAAGGCCGTGGCCGCGAGCCACGGCATCAGGGCCGCGTTCTCGACCGGGTCCCAGGCGAAGTAGCCGCCCCAGCCCACCTCGACGTACGCCCAGTGGGCGCCGAGGAGCTGGCCGACGCCGAGGAACGTCCACGCGACGAGCGTCCAGCGGCGCGTCGACACGATCCAGCGCTCGTCGCTGCGGCGCGCGAGCAGCGAGCCCATCGCGAATGCGAACGGGACGGTCAGGCCGACGTAGCCGAGGTACAGGCACGGCGGATGGGCGAGCATGTACGGGTTCTGCAGGCTCGGGTTGAGTCCGGATCCGTCGGCCGGCGCCAGCTGGGTGGTGAAGGGCGAGGCGACGGCGACGAGCAGGAAGGCGAAGAACGCGCCGATCGCTCCGAGGACCGGCACGACCCACGAGACGAGATCGGGCGCGGTGCGGCGATTCAGCAGGACGGCGCCGGCGGAGTACGCGGTCAGGATCAGCAGCCAGAGGAGTAGCGATCCCTCCTGGCCGCCCCAGAAGGCCGACAGCGTGTAGAGCGTCGGCAGCTTCCGGCTCGTGTGGTCGGCGACGTAGGTGAACGCGAAGTCGTGCCGCAGGAGCGCGGCCGCGAGCACGACGGACGCGACGACGGCGGCGCCGAACGACGCGATCAGCGCGTTCGACGCCGACATGGCGAGCCGTCGCTTGCGCGTGTACGCGGCGGCGGCGCCCGCGATCGCCGCGTACCCCAGCAGCCCGAGACACAGGACGAGGGCGGCCTGTCCGAGTTGCGACACTTAGCCTGGGGGAACCCCTGGTTCCCCCGCGGGCCCTCTCCTTCCGGGCGCCGCGGTTCGCCTGATCGAGAGCGGAGCCGGCATTGCGACCTGGCGGCTCCACTGTGTCTCGGCGTGGGTGAGCCTCCCGCCCGGCGAAGCCGGGCTCCGGCGGCAGTTCACAATCATCCAAGATTCGGAAGAGCCGACTGACTCAAGCATTCGGCACCAACGGGCTAGGTCGTCTTCTTGTCGGTGTACTTGGAGGGGCACTTCGTCACCATCGTGCCCGGCTTGCCGACGAAGACGCCATTCACGTACCGCCCGTCGACGGAGATGTCGCGGCCCACTTTGAACTGGTCGGGCAGCCCGTCGCGGTACGAGACCGTGACCGCGTCCGACCCTTTGACGTCGCGAAGTCGGAAGCGCGCCGCGGCGCCGACGCTCGGAAGCCGGCGCGCGACCATCCCGGAGAGCGTCACCTCCTGGCCGGTGTGCTGGCGCAGCGCACTCGGCTGGAGCGCCGGTCTCCCGCCGCCGAAGAACGAGGTGTAGAGCAGAAAAACGGCGAGGCATCCCGCGACCGCAACCGCGATGGCAAGGCGCGCCGGATTGCCTCTACGCCCCACGGCGGCAGTTTAGCCGCGCTGCCATGCGGCATCGCGAGGCATCCGTGGCGGCGGGGCAAGCTACGACGAGCGGCTTCGAGGGAGCCGCCAGCAGCGCTGTCGGTGAAGCGAGTTGCACAGCGAGGTGCCGAGGCTCCCGATCCCGGCGCCAAAGACGACTCCGACCGCAGCGTTCGCCGCCCCGAGGACGAACGCGCCTGCGAAGTCGCCGTCACCGACCGTCGCGATCAGCAGCCCCCAGGCAGCGCCTAACGCGGCGACGGCTGCAAGAACAACGGTCGGGCGCCGGTAGGCGAAGACGCCGATGACCAACGCCAACAGGATGACGTTCGGGACCACGCCTCAGCAAATTCTACGCCCGGCGAGGCGAGCGCCGGCTACGTGGTGCTCGTCGGCTCGGTCGCGCGCCGCGCCGGCACCCGGTAGCCGTGCTCCTGGCAGAGGAGGCCGGGGGAATCCTCCGTTAGGGCATCGCAGTAGCCCTTGCCGTAGGCCGCACGCATGAATGCCGCGACGACGTCGAGCTTCCACTCGCCGACCTCGCACGCCTCCCGCCAGAGGTCGGCAAGCCGGAGATCGATGTCGAGCTCGAGGAGATCGATTCTGGATGGACGCTTCGCCATGGAGCCAGCGTAGACCTCCCGTCGGACGGACGCCGGAGTGCGGCGGCCGCTTCGACTGCGCTAGCGTGGACCGGTGAGCGCGATCCATTACGGGCCGTCCGGCGTGCCGATGCGGGACGACCCTGAGGCGGCCGTCGAGCTGCTCGTCGCCGGCGGCTACACGGCCTGTGAGATCGATTTCGAGGGCGGCTTCTGGATGGACTGGGACTGGGCCGCGGCGTTCGGCCGCGCAGCCCGTGAGAACGACATCGTGCTCTCCGTTCACGCCCCGATAGCGGCCTTCCTCGGTCACCTGGACCTCGGGAAGAAGTACCGGATGGCAGTCGGCATGCTCGACCACTCGGCGGGCGTTGCGAAGGCGGTCGGAGCTGAAGTGGTCGTCTTCCATCCCGGCTTCCTCCTCGGGCGCGAGCGCAAGGCAGCGCGCCGCGCGGTGATCGAGCAGCTCGAGGGGCTGCGCGAGCGGCTGGAAGCGAAGGGACGGGACGTTCCGTTCGGGATCGAGATCATGGGCCGCGTGCGAGACTTCGGCTCGGCCGAGGACGTCTTCGCCGTAGCCGCCGAGCTGGAATGGGTGCGGCCCGTTCTCGACTTCGCCCATTTGCACGCCGTCACGGACGGCGCCTTCACCGACAGCGAGGCCTTCGCCGGCGTCCTCGAGCTTGCCGACGGGGTGATCGAGCCGGGAGCCCCGTTCCACATTCACTTCTCGGACATCGCCTACGCCAACCGGAACGAGAACAAGCATCTCCCCTACGGCGAGGGCACGCTGCGCGCCGACCCGCTCCGCGATGCACTCGCCGGGTTCGACCGGCCGGCGACCGTGATCACGGAGTCCCCCGACGAGGTCTCGAACCAGGCCATCCGCGCGATCCTCTTCGCCGAACCGGGGACGACGACCGCGCCCGAGCAGTCCTCGCAGCTGCGCCTGCCTCGCTGACGCGCCGAGGCTCGTATGATCCCGCCCGATGCTGCGGGAAGGGACCGTCAGGACGCCTGACGGCCGGACGCTCGCGTACGTCGAGCGCGGCGCCGGCGACGGCATGCCGCTCGTCGTCTGCCACGGGACGCCGGGCAGCCGGTACACACGCCATCCGGATCCGGAGATCTACGAGCGCCATCGCGTCCATGCGGTCGTCTACGACCGCCCCGGCTACGGGCGATCCGACCCAAAGCCGGGCCGGGCCGTCGTGGACGCCGCAGACGACGTCGAAACACTCGCGGACGCGCTCGGCTTCGACCGCTTCGCCGTGCTCGGCGGCTCGGGAGGCGCGCCGCACGCGCTCGCCTGCGGTGCACGGCTCGGCGACCGGATCATCCGCGTGGGCGCCCTCGTCACTCCCGCACCGTTCGACGACCCGGACTTCGACTTCTTCGACGGACTCGCCGACCTGAACGTCAAGGAGTTCAACGCGGCCCTGGAGGGCAGGGAGGCGATCGACGCCTACATCCAGCCGTTCGTCGACGAGCTGCGGCGCGATCCCGACGCGGTCGTCGACGAGATCGTCAGCGAGCTACCGGAAGTCGACCGCGCGATCGCCGCGCGCCCGAAGCACCGCGCGGCGATGATCGAAGGGGTCCTCGAAGCTGTCCGGCAGGGCGTTCGCGGCTGGGCGGACGACGACCTCGCGTTCGCGAAGCCTTGGGGGTTCGACCCCGAAGACGTGCAGGTCGAGGTCCGACTCTGGCAAGGCGAGCTCGACGTGCTCTCACCGCGAAGACACGGCGAGTACGTGGCACGTCGGCTGCCCAACGCGAGCTTCGAGCTACTGGAGGGCGGTGGCCACTTCCTCGACGAGGAGTGGTCGGTCGTCTACGACTGGCTCGCGGCCGGCGCCGGCGTTCCCTGAGGCGTCGTCCCGCGTCGCCGCAGGTCGGCCACGCGCCGCTCGTACGGAACTGCGTCCTCCTCGCGGCCGCGGTCGCTCAGGAACTGCAGGATGGCCTCGAGGACTTCCAGCTCGGTGCGCCGGAAGTCGGTCTCGGCGACCACCGCCGCTGCGCCCGTGAGCAGCTTCTCGGCCTCCTCGTCGCGGCCCTGCGCGGCACGAACGAGACCGAGCGCCATCGTGGTGGTCGCAATCGACGTTCGATCGTGGGGGCCGACCGTTTCTCGCGCGGCAAGCGCGAGCCGCTCGGCCTCGGCCAGCTGACCGCGGGCAATCAGGAGTTGCGCGAGCCCGCGCTGCACCTCACACAGGGCCGCCCGGTCCTCGAGCGGCTTGAGGACGCGAATCGCCTCGCGGAAATGCCGCTCGGCGGCCGCGAGATCGTCCCGCCGCCATGCGACCCAGGCGAGACACTCGAGCGTGCGCGCGAGCATCCAGGACGCGCCGGCCTCGGCGAGCAGCGAGCGCGACTGCTGGAGGGAGGACTCGGCGGCCTCGACCTCACCCTTCTGCAGGTGCAGGGATCCACAGAACCGAAGCGCGAGGCCACGGGCGACGATGCTGCCGCTGTCGTGCGCGAGCGAGAGCGACTGGGACACGTACTGCTCGGCCTCGTCCACGCGCAGCTGGGCCATGTAGCCGTTGGCGAGGTCGTTGACCGCCTCGCTCTCGTGCGCCTTCCAGCCGTGTCGCTGGGCGATCTCCAGCGCCTCGCGCGTGATCCGTTCCTGCGCGGTCAGGTCGCCGAGCGACCACTCGACGTGCTCGAGCGCATGCAGTGCCTCGAAGCGTCCGAGCTCGTCGTCCTCGAGGAGCTCGAGCGCCTCTTCGATAAGCGCCCGGCTGCGGTTGACGTCGCCGTCGACGAGCACCGCCACCTCGGAGAGCGCGGTCAGCGCGCGTCCCTGGATCGTCTCGTCGCCGGCCTCGCGGGCCGCTTCCAGGACCTGCTCCATCTCGCGGCGGACGACCGGGAAGTCCGTGAGCCGCCAGGCCGCTCGCGCGGCCTTGTAGCGGCGCGACAGCGTCGGCTCGAGCTCGAGCGCGCGAAGGTAGAGCCGCCGCGCGGAACGGTGCGCGTCGCGGGCAAGCGCACGCGCGCCGGCCCGCTCGAGCGCCGTCGCCGCCTCGTGGGCGAGCTCGGGCGGCGGCGCGCCGTCCAGCTCGGCCCGCAGCTGACACGCCTGGTCGAGGTGGTATGCCCGGATCTCGAGCAGCTCCCCGCCGGCCCGCGCCTCGAGCCACTCGGCGAAGCGCGTGTGGAGCTCCGCGCGCGCCGATTTCGACAGGCCGCCGTATGCGACCTCCCGGATGAGCACGTGCTTGAAGCGGTAGGCGGTCTCGCCGGAGATGGACGAGCGCACGTCACGCAGGATCAGCTGGCGGCGTAGGAGCGCCTCGATCCCCGCATCCACGTCGCCGATCTCGCCCGCCAGGTGCGCGACGGCGCCGGGCCAGAAGATCCTGCCGATCACGGCGGCGCGCTGCAGCAGCGCCTTCTCCGTGAACGGCAGCCGGTCGATCCGCGCCGCGATCAGCGCCTGCACCGTGTCGGGAATACGCTGGACGGAACCGTCGCCGCCCTCCTCGACGAGCATCCGGATCGTCTCCTCCAGGAAGAGCGGGTTCCCGCCGGCCTTCTCCAGCAGCAGCGCGCGAACGGCTGACGCGAGATCCGTCCCGCCGAGGAGGGCGTCCGCGAGCTCGGCGCTCTCCGTCGTATCGAGCGGGTCGAGCTCGATCGCGGCGGAGCGCATTCGCCCTCCCCCCCAGGCCGGCCGGTCTTCGAGCAGCTCCGGCCGCGCGAGGCAGAGAAGGAGGAGCGGCGCTTCGCGCACGCGCTCGGCGAGGTGCTCGAGGAGCTCGAGCAGTGGATCCTCGCCCCAGTGGATGTCTTCGAACATGAGCACGACCGGCTGCGTCTGGGCGAGCTGCTCGACCCACTCGCGCACGGCCCAGGCGATCTCTTCCCTGCTTCGTTCGGCCTCCACGGCTTCGAGCACCCCGGAGGCAAGGCCGAGCAGGTCGGCCACGACCTCGTCCTCGCACGCGGCGCGGAGCTTGTCGACGGCCTCCTTCACCGGGTCGTCGTCGGCGATCCCCGCCGCGGACTTGACCATCTCGGCAACCGGCCAGTACGTGATCCCTTCGCCGTACGGCAGGCAGCGGCCCATGAGGATCGTCGCGCCTTCCAATCCCTCCAGGAACTCGCGCACCAGCCGGCTCTTGCCGACGCCCGCCTCGCCGAAGATCGTGACCAGGTGCGCCCGGCCGTCGCGAAGCACCCGACCGTACGTGTTCTCGAGCAGCTCGAGCTCCGCCTCGCGCCCGACGAACGGCGCCGCCGAGCGCGGCACCGGACTGCCGTCGACGGCGCAGACGGCCCGCCATGCCCAGACCGGCCGGTCGATCCCCTTCAGCTCCACCGGGCCGAGCTCTTCGCTCTCGACGTGGCCCAGCGTCAGTCGGTGCGCCGCCGGGCCGAGGAGCAGCTCCCCGGGCTCGGCGCGCTCCTGCAGCCGCACGGCCACGTTCACGGCCTCGCCTGTCGCCCACGTGATGTCGTCGTCGTCGGTCAGCACCTCACCCGCCTCGATGCCGATGCGGGCCTGAAGACCGAGCTCGCGGACGGTGCCGAGGATCCCCAGGCCGGCGCGCACGGCGCGTTCGGCGTCGTCTTCGTGGGCGATGGGGATGCCGAACGCCGCCATGATGGCGTCGCCCGCGTAGCGGCCCACCGTCCCGCCGTAGGCGCCGATGGAGTCTCGAACCCCGTCGAAGAATCCGCGGACGCGGCGCCGGACCACCTCGGGATCGCTGCTCGTGACGAGCGAGGTGGAGTCGACGAGGTCGACGAACAGGATCGTGAGAAGCTTACGCTCCACGCCTTAAGTGTAAGAACGCCGGCGGGGGCTACCGCAATCCCCGGAGGTTCCCCTGGGGAACCTCCGGGGAACCTCTGGGGAGAGGAGAGGTGGCGCTTGCTTACCCGACCTGCAGGGCCGCCGCGCGCTGCAACGCTCGGCCGAGGCGCTTGGTCAGCCGGACGTACTGGCCGTCGCGCTCGAGCAGCCGGTCCTTCGGCAGGTAGCGAAGGATGGTGACGCCGTCCGTCCACGGGCTCGGTGACGCGGAATGCAGCCGGATCCGCCGCCAGCCTGAATGCTTCGGATACGCCTTCGGCGACGCCTTGAGACGGTAGAGGTTCAGGTAGGAGGCTGGACTCGAGGCCGCCTTTCGGCCGACCGTGGCACTCGTTATCTCGGGCAGTGCATAGGGCTGTACGCCGGCGGCGAGCGAGTCCAGGAAGGCGCGCTCGTCGCTCGACGGACGGTGCCAGAGGCTCGAGCTTTCGGCGCTCAGGTCGCGCACCTTCCGCGCAGACGGGATGTAGTACTGCTCCCACGCGACCTTGCTCTCGCCGGTATCGACGGTGACGCGCAGGACGTAGTAGGCACCCGGCGCGGCAGGCCCCGTGTCGACGGCGCCGCTTCCGGCCGCATTCTCGAACCTGCTGATCGTCTCCCGGTCCGTCACCGTCGCGCACGCCTGCGGGCCGCAGACCTGGACGGACGAAATCTCCTTCGCCGGGGCGGTCCCGGCCGCGATGAGCGCTGTGACGGCGGCGCAGGCCGAGAGCAGAGCAATCCTGGTCATCCCTCCTCCTTCGGGTCGGTACGTCTTCTACACCTCCCGGCGAGCCGCGGTTCCGTCATGACCTGGCACCGACGCCGTTACCATCGAACGCGTGCTCGATCCCAGGGTCTTCAAGGCCTACGACGTCCGCGGGATCTATCCGACGGAACTCGACGAGGAAGGCGCCCGGGCGATCGGGCGTGCGTACGTCGAGCAGTTCGAGCCCCGGAAGATCGCCGTCGGCCGTGACATGCGGGTCTCGTCACCGGGCATGGCCCAGGCGGCGATGGAGGGCGCAGCCGACGGCGGGACGGACGTGCTCGACCTGGGGCTGGTCGGCACGGAGATGCTCTACTTCGCGGTCGGTGAGCTCGGGCTCGACGGCGGGATCGCCGTCACCGCCTCGCACAACCCGAAGGACTACACCGGAATGAAGATCGTCCGCCGCGGTGCGCTGCCCGTCGGCGGCGAGTCGGGACTGGCCGAGATCCGCGAGCGCGCCACCCGCGGTGTGGATTCTCCGGGCCGGCGTGGGCAGATCGAGCAGTACGACATCTGGCCCGCGTACGTCGACCGCGTCCTCTCCTTCGTCGACGTGGAGGGGATCCGGCCGCTGCGCGTCGTCATCGATGCCGCGAACGGGATGGGCGGCGTCATGCTCGAGCCGGTTCTGGAACGCCTGCCGATCGACGCGATCCGCTACTTCTTCGAGCCGGACGGGACCTTCCCGAACCACGAGCCGAACCCGCTCCTTCCCGAGAACCGCGAGTTCGTGGTCGCCAAGGTGAAGGAGGAGGCCGCCGACCTCGGCGTCGCCTTCGACGGCGACGCCGACCGCTGCTTCTTCGTCGACGACACCGGCGAGTTCGTGCCCGGCGACTTCGTCACCGCGCTCCTCGCCGAGGCGGTGCTCGAGAAGGAGCCGGGCGCGAAGGTGATCTATGACGTGCGCGCGAGCTGGGCCGTCCCGCAGACCATCGAGCGCGCCGGCGGGACGCCGCTCGTGAACCGCGTCGGCCACGCCTTCATCAAGCACCGCATGCGACAGGAGAACGCCTCCTTCGGCGGCGAGGTCTCCGGGCACTACTACTTCCGCGACTTCTCGCAGGCCGACTCCGGCGTCGTCCCGTTTCTTCTCATGCTGGAGCTGATCTCGAAGAAGGGCCGGCCGCTCTCGGAGATCCTGCGTCCCTACCGGGACCGCTACTTCCTTACGGGCGAGCTCAACACGCGGGTCGACGACGTCGCACTGAAGCTCCAGGAGCTGAAGGAGCGCTTCGGGTCGGAGGGAACGGTCAGCCACCTCGACGGCGTCTCGGTCGACGCCGGCGACTGGCACATGAACGTCCGTCCTTCCAACACGGAGCCGCTGCTCCGGTTGAACCTCGAGGCGCGGTCGCCCGAGCTGATGGAGCGGAAGCGCGACGAGGTGCTCTCTGTGATGCAGGGCACGTGAGGCTGATTCGCGTCGCCGCGATCGTCGCGCTCGCCGCGGCGATCCTGCCCGCGGGCGCAAGGGCCGACGCCGATCCGCCGAGCGACTTCCTGTTGCAACAGCCGCTGTACCTGCCCTTCTTCGGGGCGAAGCCGTCGACGGAGTCCGGGACGTACCTGCACGACGTCGTGACGACCGCGAACACGTCCGGCTACAAGATCAAGGTCGCGGTGATCGGATCCCGCGGCGACCTCGGCGGTGTCTTCTCGCTGTTCGGGCACCCGACGAAGTACGCCCCGTTCCTCGCGCGCGAGATCGCGTTCTCCTACCGCGGCCGGCTTCTGACCGCGATGCCGCAGGGCTTTGCCTTCTTCTGGTACGGCCATCCGCACGCGAAGGAGCAGCGGATCGTGGACTCGGTCACGATCGAGCCCGGCACGAGCGGTCTCGTCAATTCGACCGCCGAGGCGGTGAAGAAGCTCGCCGCCGCCGACGGCCACACGATCCACGTCCAGCCGTCAGGCGGCGGAGGAGGCGGCGGTGGACTCTCAGGCAACGAGACGCGCCTGATCATCGCGGTCGGCGGCGCCCTGCTCCTGGCGGCGCTGATCGCGCTGCCGCTGCTCCTACGCCGCCGGCGGCAGGCCGCAACCTGAGCCCGTCACGAGACGGCGCGGCCGCGCCGCAGCTCGGCGTCGCGCTCCTCGGCACGCCGCTGCAGCTCCTCCTCCTCGTCGAGCAGGCGTAGGACGAAGTAGCCGAGCGCGGCGAAGAAGACGATCGTCTGCTCTCCGTTCATGAGGATGCCGCCGAGGTTCTGGTCCTTCGCCGCCGAGAAGCCCCAGAGCCGCGGCGCGTCGACGTAGAAGTCGTAGAACGGGGTCGTCGAGAAGATGAAGGCGAGCCCCAGAAACGATGCGAGACCGAACGCGATCCCGAGCACCGTGAGCACCGCCGGCGTCGAACGCGGCTCGGGCGCATCCGAGAGCACGTACCACCAGAAGAGCAGTCCTGCGACCAACAACCAGGCGTGCTCCACGTTCAGCACCGGCGGATGGCGGAGCGCGAAGCCGTAGAAGAACGGCAGGTGCACGGCGTACCAGGTGACGACCCAGAACACGAGTGCGAAGCGCGCGCGGGTGACCGTCCGGAACGGCCGGCCGCCGGCACGGGCGATCGCCTCCCGCATCGCCGGGGTCAGCCCTAGCACGAGCAGCGGCGGCGCCCAGTCCGCGACCATCACGTTCTGGAGTAGGTGCATCATCAGCAGGTAGTGGATCGCGATCGTCTCGATCGGCGACGCGATCGCGCCGACGACGAGCAGCAGGCCGAGGGAGAACAGCGCAATCCGCCACCACGGGGGTCGCTCCTGACGCGCAGCGCGCCAGTACAGGAAGCCGGCGCCGACCGCGAGGACCACGAAGAGCGGCTCCCAGCTGAACGAGTAGGGAGACGGCGTCAGGCGGCCCGCACCTCCTCGAGCCGGCGCCGACGGGCCTTGAGGTACGGCCACAGGAGGATGCCGATGCAAGCGCCGAGGGTGATCGTCTGCTCGACGAACATGACGAGTCCGGCCAGGCGCTGATCCGTCAGCGGCGAGATGCCGAGCAGGCGCTCCGGCTGGGTCGCATACGCCGCGTAGAGGGCGTGGTCGGAGAATACGAGCGCGTCGATGACCGGGTGGCCGAGCGCGAGCACGCCCAGCGCGAGCAGGATCCGTCCTCCGCGGGTCAGGCGACGGTGCCCGGCCGGATCGATGAGCTGGATCCAGATCAGGAGGCCGACGAAGAGGAAAAGCGCGTGCTCGAGATCGTGGAGCGCGGGCCGCGACAGCGTGGCGTCGTAGACCGCCGGGATGTGCCAGACATAGATGACGAGCGTCCAGGCAGCCAGGCTCACCACGGGCTTGAGCAGGAAGGCGAGCGCTGCCCGCAACGGCCGGAAGCGGCCGAGCGTCCGCAATACGGGTGCGGGCAGGAAGAAGAACATCAGCGGACCGCGCAGCGCGAGCACGAGCAGCAGCGGCACGACGTCGCCGATCAGGACGTGCTGGAGCATGTGCGCCGACAGCAGGTACTCGTCAGCCGCGGGATGCAGCGGGGAGACGAGCGCGAGGACGCCGATCGTGACCGCAGCGCCGAAGAGGAAGACGCGCGAGATCGGCGCGAGATCCGGGCGACGCCGTTCGCGCAGGCGTACGAAGGCTTGCGCGAACAGGGCCACCGCCACGATCGCCGTGATCACCACGAGCGGCGGCGCGTCCCAATCGCCGGAAAGCCGCGACAGCGGGACGTTTGCGTGCGCGAGCAGCGCCACGGCGCGAGGGTATCTGCAGCCGAACCAGGCTGCGATCCGTCCGGCGGGAGGTGGTCGCTCCTACCGAATCCGCATCTATTCTTGAGCAGTGCGTGCCGCCGTCATCGCGCTCGGGGCCTTGCTCGTGGCGGCCGCATCCAGCCAGGCGAGCGGCTACGTTCCGACGCCGATCGGTGTCGGGCCGCTTTTCCACCCGCGCGCGGCACCTGCCCGAGTGGTGGACGGACGTCCGATCGGCGACCTCCGGTGCCGGACGGTGAGCGCGCGTTACGGCGTCCACGTGGAGCTCTTCGCGCGAGGTCGGGTCGTAATCGTTCCGGCGGGGATCGGCGTCGCGAGACCGTTCGCGCGTGACGGTGCGTTCGTGCGGCCGCGCGGGTGTACCTACCCGCTGCGTACGCTCGATCCCACGGGCGTCGTCGAGGTCGAGCGACGCGGCACCCACACGCTCGGAGATCTCTTCCGCGTGTGGGGCCAGCCGCTCTCCCCCACCCGCCTCGCCGGCTTCCGGACGCCCGCACGGCATCCGGTGCGCGCGTACGTGGCGGGCCGTCGCTGGCAGGGAGCGTTGCGGGCGGTGCCGCTTCGCCGCCACGCCGCGATCGCCCTCGAGCTCGGCCGGTACATCCGGCCGCACCGCCTCTTCCTCTTCCGCCCCGGCCTGTGACACGGCGCGGCCTCCCGCTGCTGCTCGCGCTCCCGCTCGTCGCCGCGGCATGCAGCGGCGGATCCGGCGTCTCGGCGCCGACGATTCCGAAGGCGCGCGTGTTCCGCCTCGCCGGCTTCCAACCGGCGGCCGGCATCCAGCCTCACAAGCCGACCGTAATCTCGTTCACCATCGACCAGCCGTCCGGACAGCCGCTCACGAAGTACAAGACGGGACCCGGCCCGCACACCGGCGTGCACCTGATCGTCGTCCGCGACGACCTGTCGCTGATCATCCACCGTCATCCCCCGATCGGCGCCGGCGGGAAGATCCGTGAGACGGTCGTCTTCCCGGAGGCCGGCCGCTACCGCGTGCTCGTGGATGCGTATCCGCGCTCGATCCGGGCGCTGCCGAACTTCCAGCTCCACCAGGACGTCACGGTCGGCTCCTCGAACGCGACGTCGACCGTGCCGCCGTTCCGGCCGACCGACGTCGTCGACGGCTACCGCGTCGCGATGACGAAGGTGCCGAAGCTGCGGGCGGCCCAGCCGGCGTTCTTCTCCGTCACGGTCACGGGGCCGAACGGACGGCCGGCACACCTGACGCCCTGGTACGGCGCGCTGGCGCACGCGATCTTCTTCCGCAGGGGCTCGCTGGACTACTTCCACACGCACGTCTGCGGCCCGAACACCCCGGGCTGCGTCAGCGTCCTCGGCAACCCGAGGCTCGCGAGCAACGCATCGCCCACATCAGGCCACCTGAACGTCGGCGTCCTGCTCCCCATCGCCGGCACCTGGCGGCTCTTCCTCCAGTTCAAGCCGGGCGCTCACGTGATCACCGCCCCGTTTACGCTGCGCGTGCGATGAGGTTCCTTCGCGCGGCGGCGTGGATCGGGCTGGGAGCGCTGGTCGTGCTCGCGACGAGATCGCTCTGCTACGCCCTCGCCCCCGGGCCGGAGGCGCAACTCCTCGAGCACAAGGCGGCGGGGCCCGCGCTGCCGGTCGTCGTCGGCGGCGCGCTGCTCACGGCGCTCGCCCTCGCCGCGGCGATCGTCTGGGTCGCGGCGATGGCGGTGCGCGAGCGCCACCTCGTCAGCGGCGACATCGGGCCGATCCCCCGCCTCAACCTCGTGCGTGCCTCGCTCTCGGCCGCCGGGCTCTTCGCCGGGACGTCGCTCGCCTTTGCCGGAGTCGAGTCGTACATCCACTTGCGCGAAGGTCTCGGGTTCCACGGACTCTCCTGCCTGATCGGCCCGGTGCACCGCAACGCGCTTCCGGTCCTCGCGGCCCTGTCGCTGCTCGCCGCGGCCGTCCACGCCGCGACGTGCCATGTCGTGGCCTGGGCACGACGGACGATCCGGCTGCTCGCCGGCCGCCCGCCGCACCTCCCGCGCCCGGTTGCACTTCCCGTCAGACCTGTCGCGATCCGGCTCCGATCGCAGCTGCTGGTTCTCCCGCTCGGCGCGCGCGCCCCGCCCGCGGTGGCCTGACCGAGGCAATCGCGGCCGCCGGCCGCTCACCGAAAGGAGAACAACGCCAATGGACACCGTTAGCGCGCGCCTGCGCCGACTGGTCTGCGCAACCCTCGCCGCCACCGCCGGTGCGCTCGTGCTCTCGAGTGTCGCCATGGCCCACGCGGTCGTCAGCCCGCCCGTGGCGCAGTCGAAGGAACTCCAGGTCTTCACCCTCTCCGTGCCGACCGAGAAGGAGGATGCGACGACGACGCGGGTCGAGCTGACACTTCCTTCCGGATTCGCGATCGACTCGCTCGCTCCGCCGCCGGCTCCGTGGAAGCAGCAGGTGCAGTCCACCGGGAGCGGCGAGAACACCGTCATCCAGAAGGTGACATGGAGCGGGGGCAACACGGCCAGCGAGCAGGACAGCGTGTTCCAGTTCAACGCCAGCACCGACTCGTCCAGGACGTACACGTTTCGTGTCCGCCAGACGTACTCGGACGGCTCGGTCGTCGACTGGACCGGCCCGGAGGGGTCCGATACGCCCGCACCGACCGTGAAGGCCGTTTCCGACCTCGGCAGCGGGGGCTCGAGGACGTCGACGCTCAGCATCGTCGCACTCGTCGTCGGCGGCATGGGCGTCGTGCTCGGCATCGCCGCGCTGCTCTACCGGGGAGGACGCTCGCTGGCATGAGGCTCGGCCTCCTGCTGCTCGGGCTGATCGTCGTCGCGCTCGCCGCGCCGGGCACGGCGTTCGCGCACGCGGTGCTCCTGCACACGACCCCGTCGGCGAGCGTGGTCGTCAATAAGGCCCCTCGCGACGTGCGTCTGACGTACAGCGAGCCCGTCGAGCCGAAGTTCGCGATCGTCTCGGTCACCGACGCGAACGGAACGCAGCAGACCGCAGGCGCCCCCCGGCGATCGGCGACGAACCCGGATGAGCTCGTCGTCCCGCTCGAGCACGTCCCGTCCGGGTGGTACCTCGTCTTCTGGCGCGTCATCTCGGTCGACGGTCACCCGGTTCGCGGCGCGTTCACCTTTGCCGTCGGCCCGAGCCAGGGCCCGCCGCCCCAGTTCGTCATCCCGTCCCTCAGCGAGACGGCGACGACGCCGAAGCTCCTGATCGCGCGGTGGGTCGTCTTCCTCGCGGCGATGGCCGCGCTGGGACTCTTCCTGCTCCGGACCGTCATCGCCCAGCCGCTTCCGCGGCGCGTCCGAGGCGCGTCGCTCCGCGCCGTGACGATTGCGTTCTGGGCGGCCCTCGGCGTGGCGATCGTGGCCGCGCCCGTCTACGCGGTGCTCACGACCGCCGAGTTCGCACTTCGGTCGGCATTCGACCTGAACGCAATCGTCCCGCTGATCCACCAGTCGGCCTTCGGCCGCGGCTATCTCGACCTCACCGCCGTCCTGTTGCTCTTCGCTGCGGCGGCCGCCGTCGCGCTCTGGATCGACCGGCCCGACCGCCCTCAGCGCTCCGTCGCGGAGCTGCTCGCGCTCGCGGGCGCCTTGGCAATCGGCGTATCCGCGCTCGTCATCCCGGGAACGGTCGGCCACGCGAGCCAGACGTCGCCGCGTGCGGTGGCGATGACGCTGGACGCGCTCCATCTCATGAGCGGGTCCGTATGGATCGGTGGTCTGATCGGGCTGATCGTGCTCTGGCAGGCGACGCCTCGCCTCGTGCGCGTGCCCTCGCTCTCATACGTCGTTCCCCGCTTCTCGCGGGTCGCGTTCGTGGCGGTGCTCGTCCTGCTCGCGTCGGGGATCTGGGGCTCGGTCCTCCACCTCCCGACGCTCGCGTCGCTCTGGCAGACGCACTACGGGCTCGCGATCGTCGCCAAGATCGGGCTGCTCGCGACAGCGATGCTGCTCGCCTCCGTGAACCTGCTCCGCAACAGGCCGCGGCTCGCGGCCGCGCAGGCGCGCCCGGACCTCGCCGGCGGCGCGGCCGGGCTCCTCCGCCGCCTCGTGACCGGCGAGGTCGTGCTCGTCGTCTGGGCGATCTTCGCTGCGGCGATCCTGACGAGCCTCGCGCCGCCCTCCAAGGCGCTCGCGGAGGTGAGCGGGGCCAGCGCGAAGGTCGGGCCCGGTCCCGTTCGGCAGGTCGTCGAGAAGAACGGCTACCGCCTGGCGTTCGCGGTCACGCCCAACCGGGCGGCGATCCCGAACGACTTCAACGTCCAGATCACGAAGGATGGGAAGCCGGTCAGCGGGGCGACCGTGATCGCCCGCTTCCAGATGCTCGACATGGACATGCAGAGCCTCGAGTACGCGCTCCAGCAGAAGCAGCCGGGACTCTTCTCGAAGACGGAGCCGGCGCTCGTCATGGTGGGGCACTGGGGCCTCAACTTCGAGGTGACGCCGCCGGGCGGAAAGCCGTTCAACGTCCTGCTCGTGGACAAGGCGAGCGGATGATCTGGCTCAAGCTGCTGGCCGGGTTGGGCGCGGTGCTTGCGGCGTTCGCGGCCTGGCTCCTCGTCGCCGACCTGATGCAATCCGTCATCTAGCCTGCGAGTGATGCGCATCCTCGTCGTGGCGCTTCTGGCGCTCGCGCTCGCGGCCGTGCCGTTGACCGCGCGGGCCGACGGGGACCCGGCCAGCGACGTCCTCTACTTCCAGGACGCGTACCTCCCCTACCCGGCTCCGTCGAAGCATGCGTCGAGCGTGCTCCTGAGCAGCATCCGCGGCGCGCGCGCGGACCACTACACGATCAAGGTTGCGGTGATCGCAACACGAACGGATCTCGGCTCCGTGCCCAGCCTGTTCGGGAAGCCGAAGGCCTACGCCCAGTTCCTCGGCGAGGAGATCCGCTCCTTCTACACGGGCCCACTCCTGGTCGCCATGCCGGCCGGCTTCGGCGTCTGGAAGGGGAGCGGTGACACCGCGGCGGAGCAGCGCGCGCTCGCCGGCGTCAAGGTGCACGCCGGCACGGTCGACGAGCTGGTCCTCTCCGGCGCCGCTGGCGTCCGGAGGCTCGCCGGTATCGCCGACACGCCGTCGACGCGCGACCGCGTCTCGCCGCACGTGAGGGCGTTGCCGGCGAGCGGACAATCCGGCAAGACCGCGAAGCTCCGCTTCCGGGTCGGCGACAACAGCGGCCGGAGCCGCGAGGTGGTGCGGGTCTACGGCGCCAACTTCTTCCTGTACGCGAGCATCGTCAGCCCGATGGAGCGGGCACGGGGATCGTCCCTCGACTCGGTCAGGTGGCGTGCGCCGTCGCATATCGGCGAGACGAGGCTGCGCTTCTGCGTCCTCGCGCGCGATCCGGCCGGAAACGCGAGCAAGGCCAGCTGCGCACCGCTTCGCGTGAAGCGGTAGCCGGCCCGCGCTACGCACTGCGGGCCGCCTTCTGGAGCTCGAGCCGAAGCTTTGCGTCCGGCTGCTCGCCGTCCGAGCGCCAGGTGATCCGGCCGTCCCCGTCGATGACGTAGAAGGTCGGATACGCGCCGACGCGATAGCGGGTCGAGACGGGTCCCGCCGCGCCCGGCTGGTGGAAGTTCCCGGCCTGCGCGCTCGGGTCGAGCAGGGCCGGGTACGGGAGACCGAAGTACCGGTGGAACGCGAACACCGAGGCAGCGACCTCGCCGTCGGCGTTCACGGAGACGACCGCGAAGCGCGTCGCCGGCAGCGAGTCGGCGAGCCTTCGCAGATGCGGCGCCTCCGCCGCGCAGTGCGGGCACCACGTGGCGAAGAACTCGAGGAGAACGGCCCTCCCGCGGTAGTCGGCGAGGCTGACTTGCTCGCCGGTCGGCGTCTCGAGGCGGAACGACGGCGCCTTCGAGCCCACCCGCAGCAGGTCGGTCGTGGGCGGCGTCGCCGCCGAGGCGGGCTTGGACTCGGCGCGCCCCACGCCCGGCTCGACGTTCGGGCGGAATCCCAGCTTGCCGGCCTCGACGAGCGCGGCGGGGGCGTTTCGATCCGAGTTCGCCGTTGCCGCGGGCGGCGGCGCCTGGGCCGCGGGCCTGGTCAGCACCAGCACCGCGACGAGGACTGCGACTGCCGTGGCGACCGCTCCGATGGCGCCGAGGCCGATGCGGCGTCGATCGACCCCGCGACGCGGGCCGGCGACGGGCGGAGGGAGCGCGACCGCCGCGGCGCGGCGCTCCCGCTTCGTGCGAGCTGCTCTTCCCATGGTTTCTCCTTCGACTTGGTGTGGTGGGCGCAGCCGGACGGCTGCGCCGAACGGTCGTTAGGAGAGACCCGGGGGTCCGCGCGCAGCCCGGCGGCCTGCGAGCGGCGTGATGTGTGCCGGGCCCGCGTCGTGCGCCGCACGGCCGGCAACATCCGGCGCCGACACCCCGAAGACAGCGGTGGGACAGACAGTCGACCCGGGACGCTCCGACATCTGGAGCGGCGTCCGCTGGAGCGGGTAGGCGAGGAAGACGCAGCCGAGCGCCGTCCCTCGCACGCAGTTCGCGCTTCGGCCGGCGACATCCGCCCCGCCCCGCGCAGCATGCCGTGTCGCGCTCGCACCAGCCGCTGCCGGGCCTGCCACCAGCAGCAGCGGCGCGACGGCGAGCATCGCGAGCACCAGGCGGCGTCGACGGGTCATTCCCCCGGTATGCGTTAGGTCGCCCGCGGCGGCCGTATCGAACCGACGCGGTTGAAATTGGTCATCCGGTCGACCATGAAGTGCGCAGGCGCGACCATCTCCGAGCGGACGATGCGCCGGTCGGCGGTCACGTAGAGGCGGAACCACGCCGGGTAGTCGCGGTCCGGCCGGAAGGCGGCGAGCACGCGTACCGGAGCTCCTCCGAGCCGAGTGGAGCCGACCACCCGTGCGAACCGCGCGCCTTCCCACATGTACGACGGCTGCGGAATCCGCTGGTAGTCACTCCTGTGCCAGCGGCCGTCGAGCAGGTCCCAGCGTGTCGTCCCGATCACGACCGCGTGGTTCCCGTCGGAGGTGACGTAGCGCATCCGGTCCGGGGCCTGGAGGGCAAACCGGGCACGGATCGCGTTGGTGCCCGTGTCGAGCGTCTCGTCGACGCGAACCGAGCGCAGGCGGGCCATCACGTTCGCCGCCGTCCGATAGAGCCCCGTCGCCGCACGGGGAAGCCGCGCCGGGAGCGGGAACACGACCGAGCGGCCGTGAACGGACACATCCAGTCGCTCCGGCTTCCCGGCGAGCACGTGCAGGCGAAAGCGGTAGCAGTGCGCGCCGCAGCTCACCGCCGCCTCATCCGGCCCACCCGCGAGACGAGCGCGGACCGCCGTCGCCGGGAGC
This sequence comes from Actinomycetota bacterium, assembly GCA_046732435.1. Lineage (GTDB taxonomy): Bacteria > Actinomycetota > Thermoleophilia > Gaiellales > Gaiellaceae > JALZFG01. The sequence continues at coordinate 9,427 of JBKPNC010000140.1, read as the reverse complement.
CGCTTCAGGTCGGGCGGGATGACGGTGACGTCGACCGGCCCCTTCGGCCGGATCGCGAGCCCGACGAGGTTCGAACCGTTTCGACCGGCGGTCAGGTAGGCACCGCGGGGGTTCAGGGCTGCGGCCGGGCGCGTGGAGCTCGCGGTCGACGCGGCGATCGGCGGCGGAGAGCTGTCACCGCGCCCGACGAGCCACGCGCCGACGGCGACGCCGGCCACCACGATGGCGACGATTGCGGCAGGACGAGCGAACCTGGTCACGTTCGGATCTACCGCCAGGGTGCCTGATCGGATCGCCGCAAGGCCCGGCAACCGGGGGCCGGTAGGGTGCGACGGATGACGCTCGAGCTCGGCCGCGCGACGGATCGGAAGCCGCCGTTCAAGTACGCGGCCTACACGCGAGTCGGCTTCTCCGACACCGACGCCCAGGGGATCGTCTACTACGGGCGCTATCTGCCGTACTTCGACATGGCGCGCGTGGAGTACCACCGCCACCTCGACATGCTTCCGCGCGGGCGGCAGGAGCGCGAGTTCGTGTTGCGTGCGTGCACGATCGAGTACTTCGCGCCGGCGCAATTCGACGACCTGATCGAGGTCTTCGTCCGTGTCTCCCGCATCGGCCGAACGAGCCTGACGTACGAGTGCGCGGCGTATCGCGTGGAAGACGACGCGCTCATGGTGACGGCCGAGCAGACGCTCGTCCTGATCGAGCTTGCCGGCCGGAAGGCCACCCCGATTCCGGACTGGTTCCGCGAGCGCATTCGCAGCTTCGAGCAGGAGGATGCCGAGATCGCTGCTCTCAGTACGCCGTGACGAGCGCGGACAAGCTCCGCGGGGCGCTGGACGCCGTGGAGCGGATCCTCAACCGCGGCGGCGAGGCGGACGACGTGTTGCGCGAGGTCACCGCGGTTCTCCACGACCGCGCGGGGTACGCGTGGGCCGCGATCCGCTTCGTCGAGAACGACCAGCTCGCGCTTGGCCCCTCCGCCGGTGACGAGCCCGAAACGGCGCACTCGCTCCCCGTCGAGTACGGCGGCCGCCAGGTCGCACGGCTGGAGGTCGCGCCCGCCGCCGATCGCGGTGACGAGGCGTTCCTGCAACGGGTGGCGATCCTCGTCTCGCCGTACTGCCTCGTCGGCTGGGACACCCATGGCGAGCGTTGGGAGCCGTAGGGACCGCCGCGTAAAGGTTGCGTAAACCGACCTTGTGACACCGCGAGGCCTCTCGCTACGGTCGAGTTGTCCGTATTCGTGACAGTTAGGAGGACGTCGTGGTTACTCGTCTGCTCAAGGCGCTCGCGATTCGCGGCTGGTCGGGCCAGCAGTGCCGTCGGTGCGGCCAGGACATCGTCCGCGATCCGTTCGGCGCGAGCGAGGCCGTCTGCGCCCCCTGCCGCGCGTAGGGGGCGCACGCCTCACTCCCCGCCGGGTTCTGCGGGCCCGCGCAGCTCCATGATGAGCTCGCGGACGTCGGCGCCGCGCGCGGCGGAGAAGGTCTCCGCCTCCCCGACGACGGCAAAACCGCACTTCTCGAGCACCCGCCGGGAGCCGATGTTGTCGGCCGCGACGTGTGCGTAGACCGGCCGTTGGTCGACCTCTTCGAGGAAGGCCGACAGTGCCTGGGTCGCCACGCCGCGGCCCCAGTAGTCCCTCGCGATCCAGTAGCCGATCTCGGGCTTGCCGGTGTCCGGGTCGTTCCACTGACCGATGTTGCCCGCGACGTGTCCGTCGACCAGGATGGCCTTCGTCCGCACGGTCTTGTCGGCGCGAATGCCGTCCCAGTGCGCCATGAAGGCGTCGCGGTCGCGTCTCGGTGCGAAGGCCGCCATCCAGAAGGCGCCGTCGTCCTGCTGGTGCGCGAAGAACACGGCCACGTCCGCGTCCGTCACCTGGCGCAGGCGAATGTCGGGCACCTCGAAGGCGCTAGGCAGCGCGTGTGCGGACGGGGCCGTGCCACGTCCGGACACCACTCGTGCTGACGTCCTGCAACCAGTAGCGGACGGCTCCCCTTGGCGCCCGGCGGTCCAGGAACGAGTAGGACGAGCCCGCGACGCGACCGAGCGCGGGCAACAGCCGCCGGTTGAGACGCACCCGCTTCCCTCCCTGCTGTCGGAAGACGTTGAAACCGAGGGTGTCCACCTCCGTGCCGGTGCGCCAGCGAACCGCGACGCCTCGATGCGAGCGGACGGCGCGGAACGACGAGAGCGTGACCGCGAGCGGCGACTGGTCGTAGACGAGATCGTCGAAGTTCGCAGTCAGCAGCAAACCGCAGAAGTTGCACGTGATGAACAGGACGAACCTGGCCGCCTCGGAGTTGGCGGGTGACGTAAACGAGTTGTCCTGCTCCTGATGCCAGCCCCCGACGGCAGGCGTCACTCGATGAGCCCTCCGCTGATCAGCGTCTGGCAATTGCTGTCCGAGTAGTAGTTCACCTCGAAACCGATGCCGGTCGCGGCGACGCTCGACGTCAGGTACCAGAACGAGACGTCGGCATGGGTCAGCGGGGTGATGCCCGTCGTGCAGTCGCTGATCGCGCCCGGGTTCGACCCGACGCTGACACCGCTCGCGAACAGGCTCGCGGTGTTGGTGCCATCGTCGTGGGTGGGCGTCACGGTGTCGCGCAGGATCGTGAAGCCGTCCAGATGGCTCCAGGAAGTGGGCGTCGTGCCGCCCAGTTCGAAGCCGGGATTCGGAACGAGGTTCGCGGCCTGCGCCGACGATGCGAGGGCCAGCCCGGCGGCGGCCGCGAGCGCCAGCACGCAGGCACCACGTCGTGTCAACAGCCAGGACCGTCTCACCCGACTCCTCTCCGTCGATCCGGCGATCGTATGGCGGCCTTCATCTCCACGTCAAGCGGGCCTACGCAGCCCGCACTCGAACCGGCCCGTGCCACGTGCGCACGCCGTGCGTGTCGACGTCCTGGAGCCAGTAGCGAACGGCGCGATGTCGTGGAGCGCGCCGGTCGACGAACGAGTAGGACGAGCCTCCGAGGCCGCCGAGCGCCGGCAGTAGGCCGGGTTCAGTCGCACCCGCCGCGCGCCCTGCTGGCGGAAGACGTTGAAGCCGAGCGTGTCCGCTTCGGTGCCCGTTCGCCAGCGAAGCGTGACGCCGCCGTGCGACCTGGCGGCCCGGAAGCCGTCCAGCGTGACCGCGAGCGGCGACGTGTCCATCGGCGCGTCGTCGAACCACGCTGACTGCCCGACTGGGCACACGCTGGCGCATTCGAAGATGATCTCGAGATTCGCCGACTGCGGTGTGAAGAGGATGCTGGTCGCGGTCACGGTGCCGGTCATCGCGTGCCAGCTGCCGTCTGTTCGGCGAGTTCGTGAACGCACCCGGCGCGCTCTGGTCGGTTGCCCCTCCCGTGCAGTCCGTGTTCGGCCAGAGGAACGCCGTGAAAGCGAGCTCGTGATACTGGCGGCGACCGCGCTGGGAGCCCGGTACCAGATGCCCACGTTGTACGTCGTTCCGGCGGTGACCGGTACGCAGTCGCTCTGAGCTGAGGCACCGACCATGCCGGCAGTGGCCATGGTGAGCAAACCGCTCGCCGAGCCGGACTGAGGCTGTGTCACGCTGACCAGAAACGCTGCGCCGCCTTGCCCAGACCAGTGACACGGCACTGCGCCCGCGCATGAGTTTTCGAATCCTGAATTCGGAACCATGTTCGCCGCCTGTGCAGACGGCACGGCGATGACCGCGAGGCCGGCCCCAGCGCGAGCAGGCAGGCCCACCGCCTCGTGGAGAGCGAAAACCTGGCCATCCCCCTCCCCCTCTCGTGTTGCTGCCTACGAGGCCGGCACGCGGACCGGCCCGTGCCAGGTGCGCACGCCGTGCGTGTCGACGTCCTGCAGCCAGTACCGGACCGCGCGGTGCCGCGGCGCCCGCCGGTCGATGAACGAGTACGACGAGCCGGCGACGCCGCCGAGCGCCGGAAGCAGCCGCCGGTTCACCCTGACGCGCCGATTGCCCTGCTGCCGAAAGACATTGAACCCGAGCTCGTCGACTTCGGTGCCGGTGCGCCAGCGAAGGACGACGCCCCGATGCGATCGGACGGCCTTGAACGAGGACAGCGTGACTGCGAGCACTTCCGCCTCGAAGTCGAGATCGTCGTAGTAGACGGTAGGCGTTTCCCCAGTCGTGAACGCGGTGACAAACAGCGAGACGCGCATCGAGAGCGTCCCCGTTGGGACGTCGATGTTGTCCTCGATGAGTTGCCATTCGCCGTTCGCGAGAGGAGTGATCACAAAGGTGCGGTCGGTCCCGACGCCGGTGCAGTTCGCTCCGGAGTAGAACGTGAAGAAGGGACTGACCAGATTCACGGTGTTGTCGCTCGTCAGGTAGTACCCGGTTGCCGAGTGGAGGCCGGCGCTCACAACCGTGTTGACGCAATCCGAGTTCGCTCCGCTGAACACGAGGGAACCGGTCAGTTTCACCTTGATGCTGGCCGCGCCGCTCTGCTTCAGTGTCGTGTCGCGGACGGCGGTCGCGCCGCTGGCCGACGACCAGTTACACGGAACGCCCGAGCAGTCGGTCTCGAAGCCGGGGTTCGGAACGAGATTCGTCGTGGCGAGTGCCGACGGCGCGACCCCGAGCGTGAGCGCGCATGCGAGCACGACGAAACCGCCGACGGCGCCCAGGCGAACCGGTTTCATCACACGACCTCCTCCCTCGTTTGACGGCGCGCAGGGTAGGCACCGGCCCGGACGGCGGTCAAGTGCCCGGGCTACGAGGGCGTGACGCGGTACGCGTCGAAGACGGCCTCGACCTGGCGCAGGGCGCTCAGAAGCGAGCGCAGCTCCTTGACGTCGCCGAGCTCGGCCGTGTACCAGTTCTTCGCCAGCTGGTCCTCGACGACCCCGCCGTACGAGACGATGTTCGCCCCGTGCTCGGCGAACGTCCGCGCAACGTCCTCGAGCAGGCGGGAGCGGTCCCACGCGTCGACGGCGATCTGGACGCGAAAGCTCTTGGACGCGTCGCCGTCCCACTCGACGGCCGTGAAGCGCTCCGGGTTGCGCATGAGCGCCTTGACGTTCGGGCAGTCCTCCCGGTGGATCGTCACGCCCCTTCCGAGCGAGATGTAGCCGACGATGTCGTCGCCCGGCACCGGCGTACAGCATTTCGCCATGCGCACGAGCACGTCCTCGACGCCGTGGACCGTGATCCCGAAGCTCGAGCTCCCGACCGCCTCGCGCGCTTTCGGCGCCTTCAGCGGCACCGGCGCCTCCTCGGCGACCTCGTCGGTCTTCAGACGGTGGATCACCTTGTTGACGATCTGGCTCGGCGGCAGCTTCCCCGAGCCGAGCGCGAGGTAGAAGTCCTCTGCTTTCTTGAAGCCGGCCTCGCGAATCACCTGTGCGAGCACGGCCGAGCCGGCGAGCTTGCGATACGGCAGGTTTTGCCCCTTCAGCGCCTGCTCGAGCGCCTCACGGCCCTTCTGCTCCGTCTCGCCGCGAGTCTCGCGCGAGTACCACTGCCGGATCTTGTTGCGGGCGCGCGAGGAGGCGGCCAGCTTCAGCCAGTCACGTGACGGGCCGCGGCCGGACTTCGCGGTGAGGATCTCGACAATGTCGCTGCTCTTCAGCCTGTAGTGGAGCGGCACGATGCGCCCGTTGACCTTCGCGCCGACGGTCCGGTGCCCGACGTCGGTGTGCACCGCGTATGCGAAGTCGATCGGCGTCGACCCGGCGGGCAGCGTCTTCAGCTCGCCCTTGGGCGTGAAGACGTAGACCTCGTCGGTGAAGAGATCGGCCCGCCAGTTCTTCGACCACTCGCGGGCGTCGGGCTCGTCCTGCTGCCAGTCCATCACCTGGTTGACCCAGGCCTCCCACGCCCCGTCCGCCTTCGCGGTGCGGCCGCGTTTGTAGATCCAGTGGGCGGCGATGCCGTACTCCGCCTCGCGGTGCATCTGCCGCGTCCGCACCTGGATCTCGAGCGGCATGCCTTCCGGCCCGATCACGGTCGTGTGCAGCGCCCGGTAGCGGTTCAGCTTCGGCATGGCGATGAAGTCCTTGAACCGGCCGGGCATCGGCTTCCACAGCGAGTGGATGAGGCCGAGCGCGCCGTAGCAGTCCCGGATCCCTTCCTCACCGTCGCGCTCGACGATCACCCGCATGGCGGTGAGGTCGTAGATCTCGTTGAACTCGCGGCCCTTCTTCACCATCTTGTCGTAGATGGAGTAGAAGTGCTTCGCGCGGTACGAGATCTCGGCCGGCACGTCGACCTTGTCCAGCTCCGTCCGCAGCTCGGCGACCGCGCGCTCGACGCGCTGCTCCCGCTCGGCGCGCCGCTCGGCGACCATCGTCTTGATCTCGTCGTACTTGCGGGGATGCAGCGTGCGGAAGGCGAGATCCTCGAGCTCCCACTTGAGGGTGTGGATACCGAGTCGATGGGCCAGCGGCGCGTAGACCTCGAGCGTCTCGCGCGCCTTCTGTAGCTGCTTCTGCTTGCCCAGGTACTCGATCGTCCGCATGTTGTGGAGGCGGTCCGCGAGCTTGATGAGGATGACCCGGGCGTCCTCGGCCATCGCCATGATCATCTTCCGGTAGTTCTCCGCCTCAGCCTGCTCGCGGCTCTGGAAGCTGATGCGTGTGAGCTTCGTGACGCCTTCGACGAGCCTCGCCACCTCCTCGCCGAACTCGGCCCGGACGTCGGCGACCTCCGTTTCCGTGTCCTCGACGACGTCGTGGAGGAGCGCGGCCGCGATCGTCTGCTCGTCGAGATGCAGCTCGGCGCAGATCTTCGCCACGCCGAACGGATGCAGGATGAATTCCTCCCCAGAGCGGCGCTGCTGGCCCTCGTGCGCGCGCGCGGCGAATTCGAACGCCCGCCGGAGCAGGTCGCTGTCCGCGTCCGGGATGTACGCCGAGACCTCCGCGATGAGCTCGTCGAGGAGGCTCTCGTGCCGTCCTGCTGTCTCGAGAACCGCCATGAACCAAGTGTAGTCCCCGGCCCGTGCGGAACTGGCTCGCGGCTCGGAAGCGCGCGAGCGTCCGCGCGCCGGCCGGCGCTATCTCGCCGAAACGAACGCGCTCAGCGTCCGGCGCGGCCGCCAGGACCGGGTCTCGCCGGCGAACCGGTCGAGCGCGAGCAACAGCCGCGCCAGATCGTCCGCCTTCCGCTTGTCGCTCTTCGGCCTCAGTCGCATGGCTAGGACGCTTCTTGCTCGAGGGTTCCTCTCCTCCCGGCGTCGAGCGAAAACCTAGGCAGCCCGAGGCAGGGGCTCTTCTGCCAGCAGCGCGCGGAAGCGGTTCGAGTCCAGCAGGCTGCGTCGGCCTCCTTCGTCGAGCTCGAGCTCGGCGAAGATCTCGCGCGCCAGAGGATCGCGGTCGCCGTCTGTTCTTTTTCGGTACTCGCGCGCGAGCCAGGATCGGAGCTCCTCGTAGCGCTCCGGCGTGTCGAAGACGCGCCTGACGACGAGCTGGGGCGCGACCGTGCCGTTCCACTGGTTCGCCTGCAGGTGGAAGACGATGTCGCGGCGTCCGACGCGGCGGAAGCTGTCGAGCTGGGATCCGAGCCCGAACGCAATCGCGCTGCCCGCGTCCCCTCGCGGAACGCGGACACGGAAGCGAAGGTGCCGCCCGTCGCCGACCGCGTTGACGTCGGCGAGCTCGCAGCTCTCCGCCAGCAGCGTCACCGGGGGATTGCCGAGGCCGAACGGCGCGAGGCGGGCAAGTTCGGTGCAGAGGTCGAGCGTGAGCGGGACTCCGGGCGGGAGCACGGCGTCGACCGTCGTGACGGGGCGCAGGTCGGCTTCCGAGAGCGCTGCGTCGGCGTGCTCCGCGAAGGCCTCCGCAAACGCCTCGGCCCGCTCGGGTCGCACGGACAGCCCGGCGGCGGCGCGATGGCCGCCGTACCGCTCGAGATGCGCCGAGCAGGCTCCGAGTGCACCGTGGAGGTCGAACGCCGGAATCGAGCGCCCCGACCCCTTCCACTCCTCGCCGCCCCCGGCGATCAGCACCACGGGCCGGTGATAGCGCTCCACGACGCGCGAGGCGACGATGCCGATCACGCCCTCGTGCCACTGCTCGTCGGCGAGGACGTACCCGCGGTGTGCCCGCTGCGCGTCCGTCCAGGCGTCGATCTTGGCGAGGGCAGAGCGCAAGATCGTCTCCTCGACGGCCTGGCGCTCGCGGTTCAGCTCCTCGAGCCGCGCGGCCAGCCGCGCCGCCTCGTCCGCGTCCTCCGTGAGCAGGAGGTCGAGCGCGGTCCTCGGGTGTCCGAGCCGACCCGCCGCGTTGATGCGCGGAGCGAGCCGGAACGCGACGGCCCGCTCGTCGAGCGCTCCGGGGTCCACCCGCGCCGACCGCATGAGCGCGCGCAACCCCGGCCGCTGTGCGCGGCTGAGCGCGCGAAGCCCGGCGATCGCCAGCGAGCGGTTCTCCCCGACCAGCGGGACGAGGTCGGCAATTGTGGCGAGCCCGACGAGGTCGAGGTGACGTCGCAGGGCCGGGGCGTCGTCGCCGAGCAGCGCCTGTCCGAGCTTGAACGCGACGCCGGTGCCGCACAGCTCCGGAAATGGATACCCGGACGGTCGGGTCACGACCAGCGGACAGTCGGGGAGGCGCTCCCCGGGGCGATGGTGATCGGTGACGACGACGTCGAGTCCTTGTGCCTTCGCCTCTGCGACCTCGTCCACGGCCGTGATCCCGCAGTCGACGGTGAGCACGAGCCCGTACTCCTCCGTCGCCAGCCGTGCGAGCGTCTCGCGGCGGAGGCCGTAGCCCTCGTCGAACCTGCTCGGCAGGTGCCAGTCGGCGTCCGCACCGAGCTCACGCAGCACGAGGACGGCGAGCGCCGTGGCGCAGATGCCGTCGACGTCGTAGTCGCCGTGCACGCAAACCCGCTTCTTTGCTGCGACCGCCTCCCGAATCGCATCGCACGCCGATTGCACGTCGGCGAGAAGGAGCGGATCGTGCAGGGGCTGCTCGCCGTCAAGGAACGCGCGCGCCTGCTCGGGATCGCCGTATCCGCGCCGGACGAGGACGCTCGCGGTCAACTCGCTGACGCCGACGGCTTCGGCGAGCAACAGCGCCTCGAGGCGCGGACACGGGGCGATCGTCCAGGTCCCCGTGTCGCTGTGCATGGCGCGTCCACCGTACGGGCGTCATCGGACGTCGCCAGGTGCCCGATTCGGCCCCAGCCTTAAGGCGGCTTTAAGACTCGAGCGGCACGGTCGGGTCCCACGAATTGGAGGGAGGACCCCATGAAGAAGTGGTCATTCGTCGCGCTCCTGCTGATCGGCGCGACCATCCTCGGCGCGACCGTCCTGCGCGAGCCGATCGCGACCGCCGCCCAGACCGTCAATGCCGAGATCGTCGGGCCGCTGGACACGAACGGGAACGTCAAGGTGCACGAGCAGGGGACAGTGAGCGTCCTGAACTCCGAGACGAGTCCACTCGCCGTTCGGGATCTCGACAGCCCGACGCGCCC
>JBKPNC010000139.1:0-7920 GCA_046732435.1 Actinomycetota bacterium | reverse complement strand
GAGTGGCGCTGCGCGCGGCGGGCGTGGCGCACGGCGGCCGCGCGGGAGAGGCTCTTTTGCGTGAGGCGATCGACGCGCTGGACGGCGCCGCGCTCCGGCTGGAGCGAGCGCGAGCGGCGACCGACCTCGGCGCGCTGGTCCGCCGAAACAATCGGCGACGTGAAGCGCGGGAGCTTCTGCGCCCGGCGCTCGACCTGGCGCACCGCCTCGGCGCGCAACCGCTGGCTGAGCGAGCCGAAGTCGAGCTGCGCGCGACCGGCGCCCGCCCTCGGCGCGTCGTTCTGACCGGCGTAGAGTCGCTGACCGCCAGCGAGCGTCGCGTCGCCGAGCTCGCCGGGCAAGGGCTCACGAACCGGGAGATCGCGCAGACCCTCTTCATCACGGCGCGCACCGTCGAAGGCCATCTGACGAACATCTTCCGCAAGCTCGACGTCGAGGCCCGCGAGGAGTTGCCACCGGCGCTCGCCCTCGGCGAGCGCCCCGTCGTCGACTCCTACGCCTGATTCAGTCGGCCCGTGCGACGGCGTAGAACGCGAGATAGCGCTCGATCTCCGGCAGCAGCCGCCGTCCGAGGGCGCCGAGGGGGCGTGCGTGCCACTCGCCCCGGCTTGCCTCGAGCACGAGCTCCGGCGACGCCGGCCGCGGCACCGTCTTCACCCGTGCGAGGTTCGTCCAGGGGCCGTACGTCGGCTTCTCCCCGCCGTGCGGCGCATTCTCGTCGGTTGGTTGTGCTCCGTACATCTGCATCTCCTTCTCCTGTCCGCGATTGCGACTCCATCGTCCGCGGCCGGCGCCCCCGTTCGCACCGTGGTGCACCCCCTGTGTTTTGCCGGCCGTGTTGCTCGACGCAGGTAGGGTCAGACGGATGGCGCGCTACGCCGTCAGCTCTATCGCGGACGTTCCGTCGATCCGGGAGGACGGTGTCGACTGGCGGCCGATCCAGCACTACTTCCGGCTGACCGCCTTCGGGATCAACGTCTACCTCGCCGAGCAAGCATGCGGCGACCTGATCGGGGACCACGACGAGACCGCGGGTCTCCACGAAGAGGTCTACGTGGTGCTCGACGGCCGCGTGAGGTTCCGCGTCGAGGACGACGAGTACGTCATCGAGCGAGGCGGGCTGGTCGTCGTTCCCGACCCGACCGTTCGCCGCGCCGCCAGAGCCGAGACGCCGGGAGCGGTCGTGCTCGCGGTCGGGAACCGGCAGGCCGAAGGCTTTCAGTCGACCTGGAATCCCGAGCACTTCCGCGGCGTACCGACCTACGACGAGCGGTCCGTTTGAGCGAGAAGCGACAGGTCGCGCTCTTGCGTGGGATCAACCTCGGCCGCAGCAAGCGGATCGCCATGGCCGACCTCCGGAAGCTCGTCGAGGGGCTCGGCTACAAGGACGTCCGGACGCATCTCCAGAGCGGCAACGTCGTCTTCACGACCGGCGCCTCGCCCGCGCGTGCGGCAAAAGCGATCGAGGCCGAGCTCGACTCGAGGCTCGGCATGGACGTTCGAGTCCTCATTCGGACGGACAGGGAGCTCGCCCGCGTCGTCGACCGGAACCCGCTAGGCGACGTCATGACGGATCCGACCCGGCTCTTCGTGACCTTCCTCTCCGCGAAGCCGGACGCGAAGCGTGTTCGCGGCGTAGATCTTTCCGAGTTCGAGCCGGACGCCTTCCGCGTCGCCGATCGCGAGGTCTACGTGTGGTGCCCGAACGGGTACGCGGGGACGAAGCTCAATCACGCCTTCTGGGAGAAGCAGCTCGGTCTCACCGGCACCGCGCGGAACTGGCGGACGGTCACGAGGCTCCTGGAGCTCGCCCGCGACTGAGAATCCGCCGCCCTGCCCGCCTCGTAGTAAAGGAAGACCTGCGGCAGTGGCAAGGCAATCGAGGAGGCGGTCTCCATGACCACGTTTGACGACCGGGGAGCCGACAGGACCGGGCTCCGCGCCTGGAGTCGCACGCGGTGGCTCGTGATTGCGGGCATCGCGGTTGCGATCGCGGTGATCGTGGCGCTGATCGTCGTCTACGGCGGCGGCGGCGGAGGCGGCGGGAGTTACTAGCGGCCGGTCCTAGTACGTGACGTCGATTCGCCGAGCGGCGGCGTCGACCGTCACCGTCCCTCCGCTCGGTATGACGTACTGCGGATCGGTGTGGCCGAACTCCACGCCCCACACGACCGGCATGCGAGCGTTGTACTCGGCCACCGCCCGCAGCACGGCCTCGCGCTGCGCCGCGATGTAGCGGCGCTTCTCGTACGGGGAGTTGGGCTGCTCGAACGACCACGCCTTCGGGCGTGCCCAGAGGAGCGCCGCGAACCGTGAGAGCAGGCCGCGCTCCCCCATCGCCATCAGTACCCGGTACACGTACAACGCCGAGGGCAGCTCCTCGGAGGTCTCCAGGAAGAGCACCGCGCCGTCGTACGCCTCCTCGCGCAGCAGGTACCGGCTCGTTCGCAGGTGGAAGTCGACGATCTCGAGCGAGCCGCCCCATGCCGGGCCGGTGACGACGACGGACGGCCCGTGCCACGACCAGTCCTCGGCCGGGAACATCGTGGGCGCAGCTTCGAGGCTCTGCGGATCGGCCCAGTCCCTGTCCTCGTCCCCGAACTCGTCCGCCGGGGCGAGCGTGTGCGTCTCCCTGGTGAAGAGCGCCCGGCGCAGCGACTCACGGGTGAGCGGATGCATCGACCCGGGCCGCCCGAACTGAACCATCACTGCGCCTCCGTGGTAGGAGACGAGGCCCTGGTTCCAGAGGACGACGTGCAGGTTGGTGTTGTCGCTGAAGCCGAAGAACGGCTTGGGATCGGCGACAAGCGCGCCGGGATCGAGGAACGCGAGCACCTTCAGCTCGTCCTCGCCGCCGATGCTCGTCAGCACGGCGCGGATGCCCGGGTCGGCGAACGCGGCCTCGACGTCGCGCGCGCGCTCCTCTGGCGACGCCTCGGCCGCGCGCGTCGTCGGGTACTCGATCGGCTGCAGCTCGAACTCCTCGCGTAGCCGGCGCAGGCCGAGCTCGAAGGGCGCGGGAAAGTGCGCGGCCGACCGGCCGGACGGCGAGAGGACGGCGACGCGGTCGCCGGGCGACGGCTTGGGCGGGTACGTGAACTTGCGCATGGACGGTTCGCAAGTATACTTTCGAAAGATATCTTTCGATGCCTACGGAAGACGAACACCGTACCGTCCGACTCACCGATCCGCGCGCGCTGCGTGCGGTCGCGCACCCCTTGCGGCTCGCCCTGATCAGCGAGCTGCGCCGCCGCGGTCCCCTCACGGCGACGCAGGCGTCCGAGCTCGTCGGTGAGAGCCCGTCCAGCTGCTCGTTCCACCTTCGCCAGCTCGCCAAGTACGGGCTCGTCGAGGAGGCGGGCGGAGGACGCGGGCGGGAGCGGCCGTGGCGCGCGACGTCGCAGATCACCGACTGGCCGGCGATCTCCGAAGACCCCGAGTTCGCGCCGGCAGCGCAGTTCCTCGAGACGGTGATCGCCGAGCGCTACTTCCAGCGGCTCATGCACTGGCTCGAGCGCCGGAGCGGCGAGCCACCCGAGTGGCAGGAAGCGGCCGCCTTCGGCGACAAGGGCCTGTACCTCACAGCCGAGGAGCTGGCGCAGCTCGCACGCGACCTCTATGCCCTCGGCGAGCGCTTCTTCCCGCGGACAGCGAATCCCGAGCTGCGGCCGGCGGGTTCGCGACGCGTCGCGTTCCTTCAGGTCGCGTTCCCGGACATCGACGATGAGTAGAGCACTCGCAGCCCGGGGTGCGTCGGGGTTCCGCCGACGTCTGATCCCGGCGCTGCTCCGCGAGAGCCTGGAGTTCCGCCGCTTCTTCTTGGGACAGGCGATCTCGCTCGTCGGCGACCAGGTAACGCTGATCGCGCTGCCGCTCGCCGCTGTCCTCGCGCTCGACGCGAACGCTGCGGAGATGGGTTACCTGTTCGCGGCCAACCTCGTCCCGAGCCTGCTCTTCTCCCTTCACGCCGGCGCCTGGGTCGACCGGCGCGGTCACCGGCGCCGGACGATGCTCGTCGCCGACCTCGGGCGAGCCGGGCTGCTGGCGAGCGTCCCGATCGCGTACGCGGCGGGCGCCCTCACCTTCGAGCAGCTGTACGTCGTGGCCTTCCTCATGGGGACGCTGAGCGTGTTCTTCTTCGTCTCCTACACGGCGCTGTTCGTGAGCCTCGTGCCGCGCGAGCGGTACGTCGAGGGACAGGCCCTCCTGAACGGCAGCCGGGCGCTCTCGTTCGTCGGCGGCCCGGCCCTCGGCGGCCTCCTCGTGCAGCTGCTCTCCGCGCCGGCCGCGCTCGTCGCCGATGCGGTGTCCTTCCTGGCCTCTGCGCTTTCCCTGGGTTCGATCTCGCCCGCCGAGCCCCCCACGGAAACCGCCCAGCGCGGTCACCTCGTGGCGGGCATGCGGTACATCTTCGGCTCCGCGATCGTGCGCGCATCGCTGCTCGCCACCGCGACGATCAACTTCTTCAACTTCGTCTTCTGGGCCCTCTTCATGCTCTACGTGACGAAGTCGCTGGACGTGCCGGCCGGAACACTCGGGCTCCTGCTGGGCGTCGCGTCCGTCGGCGGCGTGATCGGGTCGGTGGTCACGGGCAGGCTGTCGACCCGCATCGGCATCGGTCCGGCGTTCGTCGTCGGCTGCGTCCTGTTCCCGGTCCCGCTCATCCTCGTCCCACTCGCCGGCGGCCCGCGATGGGTCGTGTTCGGCTGCCTGCTCGGGTCCGAGTTTCTCTCGGGCCTCGGCGTGATGATCCTCGACATCAGCGCCGGGGCGATCAAGGCCGCGGTCGTCCCCGACCGGCTCCGCTCCCGCGTCGCCGGCGCGTACATGGTCGTCAACTACGGCGTCCGCCCGCTCGGAGCGCTCGTCGGCGGCGCGCTCGGCACGGCGATCGGCCTGCGACCCACGCTGTGGATCGCGGCCGTAGGAGCGGTCGCGGGATTCCTCTGGCTGCTTCCGTCGCCGATACCGCGGCTCCGTCACCTGCCCGAGACCGCGGACGCGTAGGCGGCGACGCCCCGGCTACTCCGGGATCCAGTCGCGCGTCAGGAAGAGCCAGAACGCAAGCCCGGCGAACGGCCCGTACCGCGAGAAGCGGCGGGTCATCGTCCGGTCGGCAACCTGCTTCTTCCCGAGCAGCCGCGCGTACGTCGGCCGCGTCCACGAGTCGAGGATCAGCCGCGAGTACCGCCCGATGAGCACCATGATGTGCGAGGCGGCGTAAGGCCCCACGCCGGGCAAGGCAAGCAGCCGGCGCTCGACCTCGTCGTCGGGGAGCTCGTGATCGAGGGCGAGCTCCTCGAGATCGACGTCGCCGGCGGCCACCGACCTGGCGAGCGTCTGCAGGTACGCGCCGCGGTAGCCGGCGCGCGCGACGTCGCGGTAGAACGACAGGTCCGCGCCCGCCATCACCTCCGCGCTGGGGAACGTCCGCCCGTGCGGGCCCGCCCGGCCGAGCTCGGCGACGATCGCGCCGACCATGCGCTGGGTGGCCGACCAGGTGCAGTTCGTCGTACAGATCGTCTTCACGACGTCTTCGAAGACGGAGGGACTTCGGAGCATGCGTCCGGCGCCCGCGGCCGCCCAGGAGAGGTCCGGATCGGCCGCGACCTGCGCGTAGAAGCCGGAGAGATCCTCGTCCAGGCGGAGCATGTGGCGGATCGTCCGCAGGACGTGATCGCGCTCGGCCTTCTGCAGGCTCGTGCCGGGGGCGGAGACGACGGCGTACCCCGGCGCGCCGCTCCGCAGGTGCACGGTCGGCGGTGCCGATCCGTCGACGTCGAGCGTGGTCGTGAGCGTCCACACGTCCTCGTCGACGATGTTCGGCGGCAGCGTCGCGACGCCGTGCGAGGCGAGCGTTCGCCGGAAGTCGACTGGCTCCCCGCCCGCGCCGACCAGCGCGAGCTCGGTGTCACGCATTCGTGACCGACCGCGTCTCCCAGGGCGAGACGGCGAACGCTTCGCCTGCGGCGCCGCCGAGCGCGAGCACCACTGTTCCGGGCTCGCGCGCGTGCGCGGTGCGGACGAGATCCGGGTCGCCGACGAAGACCAGCGTCCCCGCCGGCGCGTCGACCGTCTCGCCGCCGATCGTGAAGTCCGCTGCGCCGCTGACGACGACGTAGAGCTCCTCGTGGGCGCCTGCCGTTCCGCGGTTCGAGCTCGTCTCGTCGTGCTCGGGCACGACTCGCTGCCCCGCCGCGTCGGCGACGTAGGCGCTCGCACCAAACGCCTGGATGTCGAAGTGGTGGCGAATGGATTTCCAGGCTGCCCCTCCTTCGTCGGCCTCGCCTGACGTGGGCAGCGCGTCGATCGTGGTCACGGCATACGCATTCGGCACGGCTCGTCCCTCCCAGGTAACCAGTAATCTTGAGTAGGTGGTTATCGTATCGGAGCGGCGGCCGTTGGAGCCGGCGGAGCTCATCGAGGCGTTCTGCAACACGCGCAACGTCGAGGACGGCCTCGACGACCTCGACGCCGATTGGTTCGTGCACTATGGGCTCCTGCGGTCCGGGTCTCGCCTGCGCGCCGACGATCTCGCTCGCGCCCGGGCCGTCCGGGAGGCGCTGCGCGAGCTCGCGCTCGCGAACAACGGCGAGGAAGCCGATCCCGCGGCAGCGGGCCGCGTCCTCGATCGGCAGGCGCGCCGGAGCGGCCTGGCGGTCCGCTTCGCGCCGTACGCCGACGTCGAGCCGGCGGCACGCGGCGGGGACGGCGCGCTCGGGCGCGTGCTCGCCGCCGCTGCCTCCGCCATGGGCGACGGCACCTGGCGCCGTCTCAAGGCATGCCACGCGGAGACGTGCCGCTGGGTCTTCTACGATCGGTCGCGCAACGAATCGCGGCGGTGGTGCTCGATGGAGATCTGCGGAAACCGCAACAAGGCGCGAAGCTACCGCGTTCGACGCGCGAAGTAGTCTCGCCCGGTGGCAATCCTGGGCGTGGACGTCGGCGGTACGTTCACGGACGCGGTCCTGCTCGCCGACGGGGTCGTCAGGACGGCGAAGGTACCGACGGCGCCTCGGCAGGAGGATTCGGTCGTCGCGGCCGCGCGCGAGGTGGGCGCGTCCGGCGGCGATCTCGAGCGCTTCAGCCACGGGACGACCGTGGCGACGAACGCGCTGCTCGAGCGGAAGGGAGCGCGGACGGCCTTCGTCGCTACGGCGGGCTTCGAGCACCTGCTCCACCTCCGCCGGCAGTCGCGCGCACAGCTGTATCGCCTCTGCGCCGAGCATCCCGAGCCGCTCGTCCCGCTCGATCGCTGCTTCGGCGTTCGCGAGCGGGTCGGAACCGAGGGCGTCGTCGAGCGGCTCGACCTGTCGACGCTGCCGTCAATCGACGCCGAGGCTGTTGCGATCTGCCTGCTGTTCTCCTTCAGGGATCGCCGCCACGAGGAAGCGGTCGCGGCCGAGCTTCGCCGCCGGCTGCCGCACGCGCGCGTCGTCGCCTCGCACGAGGTCTCGCCCGAGTTCCGCGAGTACGAGCGGGCTTCCACGACGGTGGTCGACGCCTACCTCGGACCGCTCGTCGCCGGGTACCTCGAGCGGCTGGGGGCGGCTTCCCGCGACACGGCGCTTCCCGAGCCGCTCGTCATGCGCTCCTCGGGCGGCGTGACGACGCTCGCCGACGCCGCGGCGCATCCGGCGACGATCCTCGTGTCGGGGCCGGCGGCCGGCGTCGTCGGTGCGGCGCGGATCGCACGCGACGCGGGCTTCGACGATGCGATCACGATCGACATGGGAGGCACGTCGACCGACGTCGCGCTGATCAGCGGCGGAGCGGCCGGGCGCACGTCCGAACGCGGGGTCGGCGGCCACCCGATCCGGCTGCCGACGGTCGACCTCCAGACCGTCGGCGCCGGCGGCGGCTCGCTGCTCTGGCGCGACGCCGGCGGCGCGCTGCGGGCCGGTCCGGAGAGCGCGGGAG
>JBKPNC010000138.1:0-11307 GCA_046732435.1 Actinomycetota bacterium | reverse complement strand
GACCACGACGTTCCGGTCCGCCCGCGACCGGCACAGCGCCCTCGGCGTCTGGGGAGCCGTGTCCGGCCTCGGCGGCGCCGCCGGCGTGCTGTTCGGCGGCCTGCTCACCGAGGGGCCCGGTTGGCGCTGGGTCCTGTTCGTCAACGTCCCGCTGAGCGCGATCGCCTTCGTCGGTGCCTTCGGCCTCCTCAAGCGCGAGCGGATTCGTGCACAGCTGGCGCACTTCGACGCCCCCGGGGCGTTGCTCGTGACCGGCGGCATGCTGCTTCTGGTGTACGCGCTCGTGAAAGCGCCGGACATCGGCTGGAGCACGACGCGCACGATCGCCGAGCTCGCCGCTGCGGTGGTGATCCTCGCTGCCTTCGTGGCCAACGAGCTGCGCATCGCCAACCCGCTGATCCCGCTCTCGATTCTCCGCATCAGAGGCGTCGCGGTCGCCGACGCAACCCAGCTCGTGGCGGCGGGCGGCTTTGTCCCCATGTTCTTCTTCCTGACCCTCTACATGCAGACTGTTCTCCACTTCTCGCCGATCCAGACCGGGCTCGCCTACCTGCCCCTGACCGGCGGCTTCGTCATCTCCTCCGGCATCGCGTCGCAACTCTTCGCGAGGATCGGCACCAAGCCGGTCATCGTCGCCGGCGCCGTGATCGTGGCCGGCGGCCTGTACTGGCTCTCGCGCATCCCGGTCGACGGCTCCTACACGACGAGCATCCTGCCCGGCCTGCTCGTCGTCTCCCTCGGCGGAGGAGGTGTCTTCGTCGGCGTGACGACCGCCGCCAACGCCGGCGTCGGCGAGGAGCGCGCCGGTCTCGCCGCCGGCCTTCTGAACACCGGCCAGCAGGTCGGCACCGCGCTCGGCCTGGCGATTCTCTCCGCCCTCGCGACGGCGCACACGAGCGCCCTCATGGGCGCCGGGCACGCCACGCTCGCCCAGGCAGCGACGAGCGGGTACGGACGTGCACTCCTCGCCGGCGCCGCCTTCGTGCTCGCAGGCAGCGCCGTTGCGCTGATGGCGCCCAACCGCCGACAGACGGCACCCGTCGTCGAGGAACAGCCGGAACTCGACCTCGCGGCCTAGACCCGGCGATTCTCCCGGCGCGAGTCTGGGCGTCCCGTCCTAGCGTGGCCTCCATGAAGCCAAACCCACATCGGAGAGGAGACACCATGCGTGTTTTCGTCGCGGGAGCGAGCGGCGCGCTCGGCAGCCGGCTCGTTCCTCAGTTGATCGATGCAGGACATGAGGTGATCGGTACCCACCACTCGCCATCGGGTGCAGAGCTGCTGGCGAGGCTCGCCGCGAAGCCGGTGCTGCTCGATCTGCTCGACGCGCGTGCGGTGCGCAAGGCGGTGCTCGAGAACGAGCCCGACGCGATCGCGCACGAGGCAACCGCACTCGCGAACGCGAAGTGGGGCCGCAACTTCGACAAGGGGTTCGCCGGCACCAACGAGCTGCGCACGAACGGCACCGACGCGCTGCTGGCAGCCGCGCGGGAGGCGGGCGTGCACCGGTTCGTCGCGCAGAGCTTCGCCTCCTACCGGTACATCCGCGAAGGCGGCCCGGTCAAGACCGAGGACGACCCGCTCGACCCGAACCCGCCGGCGAACGCGCGGAAGTCGCATGCCGCGATGGCCCACGTCGAGAAGGCGGTCACCGAGTTCGGCGGAATCGTTCTGCGCTACGGCGCCTTCTACGGCGCCGCCAACGACGGGCTGATCGAGCCGGTGCGCAAGCGCCAGTTCCCGATCATCGGCGACGGCGGCGGCATCACCTCGTTCGTCCATCTCGACGACGCCGCCGCGGCCACCGTGCTCGCGCTCGAGCACGACGGCCCGGCGATCTACAACATCGTCGACGACGAGCCCGCACCGGCGCGGGAGTGGCTACCGGTGTTTGCCGAGGCCCTGGGCGCCATGCCGCCACGGCACTTCCCGACCTGGCTGGCGCGGCTGATCGCCGGCGAAGCTGCGGTCGAAATGAGCACAGAAGCCCGCGGCGCCTCCAACGCGAAGGCCAAGCGCGAGCTCGGCTGGGCTCCGCGCTTCTCCAGCTGGCGCCAGGGATTCCCAGCCAGCTACGCGGCGATCGGCATCGCGGACCGGCCGCAGCCGCAGCCGACTACGCGGGCACACCATTCGCCCGGCTAGCAGGCGTCCGACATGGTCCTGCGCCGCCCGTGCGGGCGGCGCAGGACACCCCTCCGACCGCCGCTTACGCCAGGTGCCAGCCTCCTCGCCGGCTTCACCGGTCTTCACGGCGGTCCAGTTGGTCGGCTGCGAGCGCGCGAGCGTGCTCGCGATCGATTCGCGTTTCGACCACCCGTGCCCGCAGAGCCATGTTCTCGAAGCGGATCTTGCGCGCCCTGTCACGCGCGATCGCGTGCGCAACGGTGAACTTGGAGAGAGAACGGTCAGGCACGCCGCCTCCAATCCCCGCTCGGCCGCAATGGCCGGAGGGTCAAAGAGGCGAACGGGCTGGTTGTACTCCGTTTCGTACCGCAGCAGGCGAACGGGGAAACGATGTACGAAGCCCGTCTCGAACTCGCCACTCCAGAAGCCGACCTCTCCCCACGTACCCTGACCGCGTGGAACGTGCGATCGTAGGTTTTCATCTGGACGCGCACGGAGCCTGGGTTGCGAAGCTCGCCTGCGGCCATCAGCGGCACGTGCGCCATCAACCGCCGTTTCAGCTCAGCCCCTGGGTCCTCGACGCAGAGGGTCGGCGTCGACGCCTGGGAACGCCGCTCGAATGCAGCCTTTGCGACCAGAAGCCCCACGTGGCGTCCGCGGAGGCGGGCGGCGAGGCCGCCTGCCTTTCGCACTTCCTCTGTCCGGACTGCGGCATCGTCCTCGACGGCAGTCCTCACCGCCCCGGCTGTCCGTCCGTCGTATGACTGACTGAGGGGGTGCGCTTGGCCGATCGGCGAAGTGGCAGGCGGCGCGATGGACTCGCGTCCTCGCATCGTCTTGCGGATCGATGGAGCCGATGCGTGCGGTCAGATCCAGTTCGGTCGTCTGAGACCGGGCGGTCGCGGAAGCGCCGGAGCCGCGCTTCGGCTCGCACCGGATCCCGCGAGCTCCGCGAACGTCGGACGTCTGCTCCTGAGAGTGAGGGCCGGCGGGCACACGACCTCGGTGAATGACGCGAACGAGCTCGTGCGCGACGTCGGACGGCCGTTCCGTCTCACGCACAAGATCGTGCTCGGACTAGCAGTGAGCCGTCGCGCGCTGGCGGTCGGGCAGCTGCGGTAACGGCGAACGCCACGCAGGTCGTGCGAGCCGGCGGACAAGGCCTGGTCGCCTCTCCACGCGGCGATAGGGAGTCGAGCGTCGTCCGCGTCGTCGAAGCACCTTCGCTCCCGCGGGTGCGACCCCGCTGCGAGGCGGCGAACCTGCGCGCGTCCTACTCGCGAGTGAGCCGCCTGTCGGTCGTCTGCATGGGCGAAGCCGTCCCGGTGCGCCTTGGCGCCGGCCCGAGGCACGGTCGCGCACGCCTCGTGAGCTCCGCCGGCGCCGAGCGGTCGTGACCTATCGTCCTTCGCCACGCTTCGTGGGCGCCGACCGTCTCAGGCTGCGCGCGGCGGCGGGCGGCGCCTCCACCAGCAGAGCCGTCCGCATCGCGGTGCAGCCGGACAAATTGCGGGCGCTCGGCGACAGCGTGACGGCAGCGTTCGGCTACCTCGGCGACGGGACGGAGGTTTTGCTGCTGCTCGGATGCACTCCAACCATGACGCCCAACGATCGCTGCTCGTCGAACTCGCCCAACGGCATCAACTCGGACTACCCGAACAACCCGGTCGGCTGGTTGCCGGACTTCGGTCTCTCGAACAAGGTCGCCTGGCCGGCCCAGTTCGCCGCGAGCGCCGGCCTCACGGGGACGGGTCAGTACGAGAACCGGGCAGTGAGCGGCTCGACGGCGACGGACTGGGCAAGCGGCTATCTCAACTCAGCCCTCAAAGGGATCGTTGCCGACATGCCCGACCTGGTCGTGCTCACGCTCGGCGGGAATCCGCTGCTCGATGCCTTCCTCTTCGATACCGCGCCATGTGCCCCGTCGGTGGGCGACGACGCCTTGCGTGCCTGCGTGCAGTCGTTGATCGATCAGAACGAGATCGTCCCCAACCTCCAGTCCGTGCTGTTGCAGCTCCTCGCCGCGCCGAACACGCGTGTGGTCGTGTCCCAGTACCACCTCGCGCTTCCCTCGCTGCTGGTCAATGTCGTCTACAGCCCGCACCAGCTCGAGCTGATGTTCGACGTCGTTAACGAGAACATCAGCCTGGCCGCGAACGACCCCGGCTTCGGAGGCCGCGTGTTCGTGATGACGCCGCCGCGCTTCAACACCGGTCTACCCGCTTCCGCGGGAACGGTTTGCCCGGGCACGAATTTCACGGTCGACGGCCCAAGCCACCAATCCGAGGTCACCCAGGACCTCTTCGAGCTCATTACGCCGTTCTGCGGGTCGGACGACTACTGGATCATCTCGACCGACACGGGCGTTCATCCGAACGTCGCGGGCCACGCCCAGTACGCGCAGGCGCTCGCCCAGGTCGCCCAGTCACACAACCTGCTGCCGCGTTTGCCTCACTAAGTTGACTGCTCAAGCAATTCGCTGAGAGCGTAGCTCCGCCGGCTGCTTGCTGAGTTCGCGCTGGGCTGCGAGCACCCAGCGAGCACGGCGAGACGAATGGGAACCCCGACGGGAACGTCGCGTCGTACGAGGAGCAGCGTCAGGGCGGCTCCGAGTAGCGCGACGCCGGCAGAGGCTGCGAACGCCAGCCGGAACCCGGCGACGTGGGCGGCGGTGATGTCGTCGAAGATCTGCCGCACGATCGCCGGCTCGCGGGTGTGGTGGACGCCGGCCTGCTCGACCTGCAGGAGGTACTCGCGGGTGACGTCGACCTGGGCCGGCGTCGGCCTGATGCCGCGGGCGCCGAGCAACGCGTAGAGCCCATGGAGGTAGTCGCGGTACTCGAGGGCGAGAAAGGCCGTGATCCCGAGCGCTCCTCAGCTGCTCGGCGGTGTTGATCATCCCCGCCGCCTCGCCGCTATTGCCGGCCGGGACCGACGACAGCCCGACCGGATCGTTCACGGTCAACACCAGTCCGAGCCCGACCCCTGCAGGAGCAGCCCCGGGAGCAGGCTGAGGACGGAGGCGTGGGATACGGCCAGCGCGAACGCCAGCCCCGAGAGCGCCAGAACCAGGAAGTGCCCCCGACCAGGTTTCAGCGTGCTCGCTAATCACGCCGGCGCCCGGCCGGCGAGCCAGGCTTGACGCCGAACGCACCGATGCCCAGTGACCACGAATCGGAATCCACTGGTCCCTCGTCGGGATCTCGTGCTGCCGGGTGAGAGCGGGAACCGCTCACATGTCAACCCGCCGCCTGAACATGCTGAAGGCGCCGTTGTTAACGAACGACAGCTCTCCACCGATGGTCGAGTCGTCGAGGGCGATAGCCCCGGCCCCGACGTGTGAATCGCGAATGGAGACGTTGTCGTCGGCGGATATCGCCAGCGGAAGGATCCCCGCCGTGGCCGCCACGATGTCGACAGTGCCAAACGTCGAGCTCTTGCCTTCGACTCGATGACCGTAGGCCGCTCGGCGTGCAGGGAGCTGTCAAGTGTCGCGGAGCAATGTGTCCCAATCGGGCTCGCGTCCCTCGGCGCGCGCCTTCTTTACCTCTTCCCAGCGCCGTTGTCCGCGCTCGTGGCGCTCTCGGGCCCGCTGCTGCTCCTCGGCAGCGTGGTAGCCCTGTTCTCGACCACGATCCCGGCCGACGAAATAGGCGATCGTGGCAGCCACGCCCCCGAGGAAGAGGATCGCGAGGACATCCCCATAGGTGAGCGCGTTCAGATCCAGGAGAACGCTCACCTAGCCAGCATACGAGTCGCGTGAGGCGTCGAGTGAGTGTCGAGCAACACCAGGGTGCGGCGAATCTTTACGCGTGCG
This sequence comes from Actinomycetota bacterium, assembly GCA_046732435.1. GTDB lineage: Bacteria > Actinomycetota > Thermoleophilia > Gaiellales > Gaiellaceae > JALZFG01. Next base: position 5,363 of record JBKPNC010000138.1, on the reverse strand, counting down.
CGCACGCGCACTGAGCGGCATTGACGCATGCGAAACTCTGCTAGGCACGACCTGACGAGGAGTTGGATGCCGCTCGCAGGACCTTCGCTAGGCGAACCGGTGCAGGTGCCGACGTTGCTCGCTCGCGGTCAGGGGTCGAATCCTGACGAGCCGGCGCTCGCGTCCGCGGAGACCAGCCTGAGCTGGAAGGGAGCTGGACGCGCTCAGTACCCGGCTGGCGGCGAACCTGCTCAGCCTCGGTCTTCGGCCGGGGGATCGGGTCGCGTCGCTGATGCCGAATCGGCCCGCGCTCGCCGTCCACTATCTCGCCTGCTTCAAGGCAGGGCTCGTGGCGACGCCGCTCAATTACCGCTACAGGGCGCCGGAGATCGACCACGCGCTCGAGGTCAGCGACGCGGCAGTCCCATGTCGAGCGCCAGCAAGATCTGGCCGCCAGCAGGCTTGCGAGTGGGCTCAGGATCGGCGTTGTCTCCTACGGAGCCGGAGGGCGCGCGCCGAGCTTCGACGCGCTGACGACGACCGATCCTCCACGCGCCGAGCTTCCCGAGCCAGACCTCGGCGCACCGGCGATTGTCTTCTTCACCTCGGGCAGCACCGGTCCCGCCAAGGGTGTCACCCACACGCTCGAGACGATCGGCTCGATGCTCGCCTCCACGGCGTCTGCCTACGAGCTGACGCCGAACGACGTGTTCTTCCCGGCATCGTCGATGTCGCACATCAGCGCCTTCCCCCTCTCTATACAACGACGTAACGGGAGGTGTACAGTCACCATGAAGAAGCTCGATATCGTCGCCGCTACCCTGCTGCTGGTCGGCGGTCTCAACTGCGGCCTCGTGGCGGTCGCGAAGTTCGACCTCGTGGCCGCGATCTTCGGACTCGACTTCGGCGAGACGAACGCGGCGACCCGCGTTGTCTACGGGCTGGTCGGCCTGTCGGCCGTCTACGGCATCGCCTCGCTGGTCGGCCACCGCAGTCGACTCGCGCGCGGGCGGGTGCAGCCCGCGGCGTCGCGCTGATCTGGACTGGGCGCTCCCGCGGGCGCGTTTAACTGCCGTCGCGGGAGCGGCCGTCCCCTGCTTCCCTGAGCGCTCGCGGAACGGCTCCAAGGCAAGGCCTTCACCGCCAACGCGCTCACCCTCGGTTATGTGCTCACGGAGCTGGCGAGGACGCCCTGCCGGTTCGGCGCGCACGACGATCGCGAACACAGCGCACTAGTACTGCCTCAACAGGGGACCGCCGACTCGCGTCCTGGCCTGAGCATCGTCACGAACCATCCCCTTGGGCCGGATGAACCGGTCTTTTGGGGCTGATCGCAGATTCGCGTTCGGCAGCTTCGCGACGTTGGGCCATTGCCTGCTCCGGCTTTTGGCCTTCGCGCGGTGACGACAGTAGCGCCGGCCCCCGGATGGACGTGTTGGTCGCGTCCTTCACCGCCGGGCCGGCCTGTTTGAGATGGCCCTTGTGCTGCTCGCGGCGGGCGCGCCGCCGTAGCTTGTCGTCACCGGTCGCTCGCGCCTTTGCTTCGGCTTGCCTGTTGCACGGTCGTTCTTGTCCCCACGTGACTCATCTCCTGTACCTGAACGCGACGTCGCTGCGGCCGTCGGCGCTGGTATCCCGGGCGCACCTTGCGTCTAGTCTCGATCGCTCGATGGCGACGCGACGCGCGGGCTTCGAGGTGCTTGCGAGATCGACTCGACCACCTCGCCCGTTGTCTTGTCCTTCGCGGTCAGGGCGATGTCCGCCCGCGAGACGACGCCGACCAAATGGCTTTCGCCGTCGGCGACGGGCAGCAGCCGCACCTAGTGCTGCGCCATCAGGTTCAGCGCCTCGGAGAGGTCGTCATCCGGAGCGATCGCGACTACGTCGTCGCTGGGCCACCTCCGACACCGGCATGCCGCGCGGATCTTTCCCTTGGCGATCGCACGCACGACAATGTCACGGTCGGTCACCATGCCGAGCAGCCGGTGGCCGTCGACGATCGGCATCGCTCCCACGTCCTCCGCGGCCATCAGCTCTCCGACCTGGCTCGGCGGCGTGTCGCGCGCGTAACCGCTCGCGCGCGCCGTCGCTACCTCGCTCACGCGCGTTCCCATCGTTCTCTCCTTTGAGGTCGCTACCGTTTGCGCACCAGCGGCGGAAACCAACCACCCGCCGCCGGGGGCCGGGCGCATCCTGCGGACGGTAGGATGCCGTTTCGTCTGCGTCGCCCGCATGGTGGTTCACGAGGATATCGCTGTGTCTCCTTGGCAGATGCGTCATGTAGGCGGCGAAACTGCGGTCTCAAGGGAGGGGTCGATGAAGAAGCATAGGAGCGTTGTCGCGATGGCGGCGTTTGGTGGGGCGCTTGCGGTTTCGGCGGTGATGACTGTCGCTGGGGCGGCCTCGGTGCCGGGAGCCGATTCGCGGCTGTCGCGAGACGCGCCTGGGTTGGGGTACGTGAGCGAGTACACACTCGCGACCGGTATCCCATATACGGATTCGGTGATCGATGAGTGTTCGATCGCGCGCGGCCGACAAAACGAGCCGTCGGTTGCGGTCGATCCGCGCAACACCAACGTCCTTGTGGGGAGCTCGAACGACTACTGCGGAACGTACGCGGGTTCGCCGCCGACGGGACCGTTCGCGCCTGTGGGTCCGATCTGGCTCGGCTACTACCGGTCGGAAAACGGCGGGCAGAGTTTCGTGAGCTCCCTGGTCCCGGGCTACCCGGGCGACACCTCGCCGTATGCGGCGCTCGCGCATGTGCGCACGCAGTCGTCGGGCGACCCGGTGCTGGCGTGGGACAACCACGGACGTTTGTATGCGGGTTCGGAAAGCTCCGGCGACCCGGAAGGCTCGAAGAAGACGTTTGGCGACGTCTGGGTGGGCGTGTTCGACAATCCGGGCGGCGAAAACGGCAATCCTCAGGATGACGGGAAGCGATTCGTGGGCAGCGAAATCGTCGCGCACGGGTCGTCGGCACCGAACTTGCTTGGTGTCTTCCACGACAAGACTGCGCTCGAGGTCGATCGAACCGGCGGGCCGTGCGACGGCGACGTCTACTTCGCGTGGTCGCGGTTCAATGGGAACGGCAGCAACGCCATCTACTTCGCGCGCTCGACCGATCATGGAGCGACCTGGTCGCAGCCCGTGAAGATCACCGAGCCGCTTCAGGGAGTCCAGAACCCCGATATCGCGATCACCGGGAACGGGCACGTATACGTGACGTTCCGCGAGTTTCGGTCCTCCGGCCAGGCGACCGCGTCGGCGGACTATGTGAAGTCGACGAACTGCGGCGCAACGTTTTCGCCGCGACGCGTGGTGGCGAGCTTCATCCAGTACCGGCCGCTCGATGAGAGCGACCCCGAGGCCGTCCCGGCGAGCGTGCCTGACGATCCCGAGAGCGGCGAAGACGACGGCGCGGCCGCTGCCTCGCTTACGAGGGACTGCGGCGACTTCCAAAACCACTGTCGGGCCGGTTACACGTTCTTCCGGGTTGATGCGGTCGGAACGCAGGTGCGCTCGACTGCCGACCAGCTCGACAAGGAACATGAGTGGGTCTACCTCGCGTACGACCCCGTGAAGCCGGGGACGATCGTCGACACGGGCTCGAGCTTCTTCTCGACGACACCCGGAAAGGGCGGCCAGGCTGGCGTCTACTTCACGCGGCTCGACGGCGCGACCGGCGCCCATACGGCTCCGATGTTGCTGGACGATCGGGCGACCGGGCACCAGATCTATCCCGACATTTCGGCCGACGGCGGCGTCCTGCACGCGCTCTGGTGGGACAGCCGCAACGACCCGTGCTACTCACGTACACGACCGATCGGAAACTGCGCCGATCGGACGACGGTGCCGTCGCTCGACGTCTACGCGACCCGGTCGCTCGACGCCGGCAGTACCTGGGAGGCCAGCACGCGGATCTCCGACGTGACCTCGAACCCCAACTACGAGCAGTTCGACAACAGAACCGTGCCGTTCGCAGGCGACTACCTGTGGGTCACATCGCTAGGCGCGTTTTCCTACGGCACCTGGACCGACTGGCGCGACACCGTGCAGGGAACCGACCCGCGCGAGAACCCCGAGGACGAGGATCACGCAACCGCCGACGTGCGGCAATGCCGGACGTTCGATTCCACCGCGGGTGTCTGGAGCGGCGACCAATGCCCGCACGACGGCGGCATCGACCAGAACATCTACGGCGACTACACACCGTAATCCGCCTCAGCGCTGAGAGCCGCGCCATCCGAAGCGCGGCTCTCATCGCCGGGCCAAGCACCAGCCTCCAACAGAAGACCGCCTAGAAGCCGGCAACTCGACTCTGAACACAGCGCACTAGTACCCGTGCGTTGTGGTGCCCCGTGTGCGTGGTGCCCCGGCGTCCCTATTCTGGCAGCGCTAGAGAGCGCCGCACGGACGTCAGGGCGGCGAGCTGCCCCGCGCCCTCGTCGGCGCCGCCGCGCGGTTGTTAATGTTTTATGACCCTCGTCGCGATCGGCGCTGCGCCGACTGGTTCAGCGAGGTCACCGGCGGGCTCTGCCTGACTTTTCTCGGGGTGACATCCGCGTCATCGAGGAGATCGCGGAAGAAGGCTCCGCGAGCATGACTACAGCCGCAATCCATGTCCGGGTCGTCCTCACCCGCGGGGCACGACTGCTCGACGCGAGGCCAGCAGAGCTGTTCGAAGGGTCGATCCCCGGCCGGGTTCCCTTCGCGCTAGCCACGCGACCGCCCGTCATACGACTTGGCGCGAAGCCGCGCTTTCGTGCCCTCGAGCGCGACTATCGCGGGAAGTAGCTTGCGGCCGAGGATCTTGATCGTCTCCGGGCGACAGGATGCATCGTCGACAACATCAACGTGAGTTCCGTGTTCACGGCGACGGCGACAGGGAAGTCGATCGTCTCTTCGGCATCCAGCACGACTCGGTCGACAGGGCCGATCGACAACGGTGACGGGACGATCAGCTTCGCCACCAGCATCACCGGGCTCGTGCTCAAGTTCCAGATTCTGAACGGGCCGGTGCTTAAGGCGAGCAACGGCGAGCCGATCCGCGGCGCGGGCGTCCTGACGATCGAGGACGTCTTCGACGCGGCAACCGGCGACTACATCACGACCAACGAGTCGTTCAGCGGCCCGCACCCGCTCCGCAAAGGCGTGGACATCTGCGGACTGTCTGTGGCCTACCTGCTGGACCCGTAGAACATCTCGATACGGCCGGTCGGAGGGGGCGGCGACCACCGCCCTCTCCGCCCGGAGGCTGACCGGAGCAGCCGGCGGTCCTCTCAGCCGTGGCGGGCCTCGCTTCGCTTTGACGAGCCCGAGCGCACGCCCGCGTGCATTGCTCGCTGACTGACGTTCGCGGCGGTGCCGATCCCAGTGAACGC